>JBAYHN010000050.1:0-10419 GCA_041666125.1 Candidatus Altimarinota bacterium
GGCCCAACCGGTTCTTTTTTAACAAGTGGTAAAATTGCGGCCTTTACCGGAGCAATTAGCGGAGAAAATCTCATAACAACGCGAGCTTCCACTTCTGCACCGGGCTTTTCGGAAGGAGCTGTATCTTCATCGTAGGCTTCCAGTAAGGCAACAAGAAGAGTTCTTTCCACTCCAAAAGTAGGTTCTATGCAGTGCGGAGTTAATTTTTCATTTGTTTCCGGATCCAAATAATCCAACTTCTCACCGGAAAATTTCTCATGCTGTTTCAAATCAAAATCGGTCCTATATGCAATTCCCCAAAGTTCTCCCCAGCCAAACGGAAATTCATACTCCACATCCCAAGTTTCTTTTGAATAATGAGACAGTTCATCCTTGTCATGCTGACGCCATCTCATGTGCTCTTCTTTAAATCCCAATTTATGAACAAAAAAGTTATTCATCTCCTTCCTCCAGTCATCATATTTTGGCTTCCAGCCTGATTCTTTCACGAAATATTCAATTTCCATTTGTTCGAATTCACGAGTGCGGAAAGTAAAATTTCCAGGCGTAATTTCATTGCGGAAAGATTTTCCAATTTGCCCAATTCCAAATGGAAGTTTTTTGCGCGTGGTCTGCTGAACATTTTTAAAATTCACAAAAATTCCCTGTGCGGTTTCCGGTCGCAAAAAAACCATCGCAGCGCTGTCTTCTATAACTCCCTGATACGTTTTGAACATTAAATTAAAAGATCTGGCCTCGGTCCACTCAATCTTGCCGCATTTTGGACATGGGATTTTGTGAGTTTTTACAAGCTCCGAAATTTCTTTTAATGATTTACCTGCAACGCCTTCTATACCAAGTTTTTGCTCGAGCAATTTATCTCCGCGCACTCTTTCGTGGCAGCTTTTGCAATCCATAAGAGGATCGGAAAAGGATGTAACGTGGCCGGAAGCTTCCCAAACTCGTGGATTCATCAAAATGGCAGCATCCAAACCTACCATGTCTTCGCGATCCTGCACAAAATTTTTCCACCACAACTTTTTAATATTATTTTTTAGCTCAACGCCATATGGGCCATAATCCCAAGTATTTGCGAGCCCTCCATAAATTTCCGAACCGGGAAAAACAAATCCTCTGCGCTTGCAAAGGGAGACTATTTTTTCCATTGTGGCTTTGCTTTTCATACGAGATATAGGATAGCGGATAACGCTAATATTGCAAATGCGTGCTGTCTTGACCGGCGAGCGGAAGCGAGGCACTCCTCATGCATGATTCGGAGTTGCCTCTTTCTTAAAATGCTCGCCTTATCAAAACAGCCCACATTTGCAGTCACAACATATCCACTGTAGAGGAGAGATCTCCTCTACAGCTGCTCACTGTCCAAAATTATAGTAGTAGGCCCGGAATTCACCAGCGACACGTCCATCATCGCGCCAAACTCACCTTCGCCAACTTTAATTCCCTTATCCTTAAACAGTTGAACAAATTTTGTATACAAGGCGAGCGCTTTCTCTGGCGCAGCGGCTTCAATAAAGCTCGGACGCCTACCTCCTTTGCAATCGGCATAAAGCGTAAATTGCGAAACGATCAAAGCTTCGCCCTTAACATTCAAAAGCGACAAATTCATTTTCTGATTTTCATCTTCAAAAATTCGCAGATTTATAATTTTCTCCACAAAAAAATCCAAATCCTTTTCCTCGTCCGTCCCGGTAAACCCAATCAAAATCATGAGCCCATTGCCAACTTGCCCAATAACTTTGCCATCAACTTTTACATCTGCATTTTTAACTCGCTGAATTAAAGCTTTCATGAATTTAATACTAATACATTTTTTGCTTATCTAGAAGATCTTTTAAATTTCCATCAAGCCAATCGCATATAAAACACTAACCATTTGACCAAATTTTATTTTGTTGGAGTATAATCCAAAGATGTTTTATCCTTTAACATTAGTGTTATGTTTTTCAGTAGTCACAAAGCCCTTTGCGGAGCATGCAGCTCATTATTTCATTGGCTACTAGGATTAACCTTGCTCTGCGTAGGAGTAATTGGACTTTTGCAACAACTCAACGTTTTCAAAGTGAGCCCGTGGGGCTGGACATGGCCTGTAATAGTATTGGTCTGGGGCCTTGTTGTACTTTTCAACGTTGGTTGCAAGGAGTGCGGGAAGTAGCCAATTGACCACAGGCAGCGCTTATATCTTGCCCTAGAGAAACTCTCACCGTTACGGGGATTTTGTGGGATTCTATGATTTTTTTAAAGTCATCTATTCGCGATCTTCCTGAGTTTTCGAACCCCATATAAGTTTCGTTATATGGAATTAAATTTACGTGAATCATTTTCCCCCTAAGAAGTTTTGAGAGTTGCTGCGCATCTTCTCTCGAATCATTTTTAGCTTTAAGCATCACATATTCAATAGAAACCCTTCTTCCGGTTTTTTTTATATAATCGTCTATTGCGGCCATTAAATCCGGCAGCTTAAAAGATTTTGCGACCGGCATAAGTTTTTCGCGCAATTCTTGATTTGGCGCATGCAAACTCAGAGCAAGATTAAGCTGTAACGATTCATCTGCAAACTTTTTAATGCCTGGAATAATTCCAGAAGTTGAAACAGTAATATGCCGCGCGGCAATTCCAAGGCAGTCGGGATCGTTTAAAGTGCGAATAGATGCCATCACATCATCATAATTCAAAAACGGCTCTCCCATTCCCATAAAAATCACATGCGTCACTCGGCCACCATTTTTCTTTTTCAAATATTGATCGAGATATAAAACTTGATCACTGATTTCTTCGGCTGTTAAACTGCGCGTAAAACCAAGAGCACCAGTGGCACAAAAAGCACACTTAAGCCCGCATCCAACTTGGCTCGATACACAAACCGAATTTCGGCCATCTTTAAAGTGCATCAAAACGCCTTCAACTTTCTTGCCATCTTTTAATTTAAATAGAGCTTTAACAGTTTCACCATTAGTCGAAACCACTTCCTTTTCCAGCTCAAACGAAAAAACCGAGAAATTGGCCACAAGCAGGTCGCGAACGGGCTTTGGCAAAACCGAAATTTCATTAAAATCACCCTTTCCCTCTTTATATATAGCCTGCAAAACCTGCTTCAGCCTGTAAGCAGGCACCTTATTTTCTTTCAGAAATTTGCTTAAATCTTCTTTTGTGATCATACAATCTTATATCGTTTGTTGTCAGTTGATAATGACACGTATTTAATGGCTTCTACAGGGGCGAATTGCAGCTGAATGACGCGCGAATGTAGATTTTCTTTGACAATATAGCGCATTTGTCTAAAATTGACACCCTGCTTACAAATAGCATTATAACAACTTTCCCTAATGGAAGCGATTATTCTCCACAAACAAGGAGAGAGAGTGGGCGACCTGCAAAAAGGGCTGAGCTATGAAAATATAAGTATTCACAGCAAAGTTTGGCGTCCAGGGGAAGAAATTGACGATAATCTCCTAAACGCCAACGTGCTTATTATTCACTGTATTTCTCCGGACTTTTCCATATTGGAAGCAATACAAAAAATAAAATTCAAGAAATCTTCGGCAACCGTGGTAATTCTGGATGAAAATCAAAATGAGAAAACCCGTGGAGTATCGGAAAATTTGGGAGCGGACAAATACATTAGCCAGCCTGTAAGTTTTCGAAATTTGGCTTTTGAATTAAAAAGCCTTGTGTATAAAAAAGAATACGAAAAAGAATGCCACTGGCTGCGCGCTTTTAATATATGGCTGGATTTGGAGCACCGATTTGTTAAAAGAGAGAAACACGTAATTCCGCTACGCAATAAGGAATTCTCGCTATTGGAATTCTTTATAATAAATCGCGGAAAAGTGCTAACACGCAACGAAATTTTGGAATATGTGTGGGACAGAAATGCAAATTTTGCCAGCAACACCGTGGATGTTCACATAAATAGGCTTCGCAAAAAAATTGATGGACCGTTTAAGGACAAACTCATTCACACAATTCATTGCATCGGATATTCGTTCGGAAAAAATGATGAGAATTGATGTATAATTTGGGCGATGCAAAATAGTGCAACATTCATAAGCAACAAAAGCCACATAAAGTACTTCTCCGGATTCACGGGATCCAAAGGATATCTAGTTTTTGTTGGGAATAAAAAATATATTTTTGTGGATGCGCGCTACCATTTGGTGGCAAAGGCACAGTGTCCAAAGTTCGAGATTATAGATACGACGAAGGGCTTTGCTAAAGCCTGGAAAGCGTTTTTAAAGGAACACAAAATTAAAAAAATAGGTTTTGAAGGAACATCCACCACTTTTGATTTTTGGAAAAAATTAAAGAAAATTTCGCGAGGAGCAAAACTGTTTGATTTTAAAAATGAATTGAATGAAAAAAGAACAGTTAAAAATGAAGATGAGATTGAGAAATTGACTCGTGCGCAAAATCTTAATGACAAGACTTTTGCGGCAGTTAAGAAATGGTTAAAGCGTGGCGTAAGCGAAAAAGAAATTGCGTGGAAGATAAAAGATTTTGCGCACAGCTTTGGAGCAGATGGCCTTTCTTTTGAATCAATTGTGGCTATAAATGAACATTCTGCGGCTCCACATCACCAAAATGGCGATCGAAAACTAAAGCGCGGAGACCTGATTTTAATTGATATGGGCGTTAGTTTTGGCGGATATTGTTCTGACATGAGCAGAATGATTTTTACCCGAGAACCAACAAAAGAAGAAGCGAAAGTTTACAACACGGTTTTGGCTGCACAAAATGCCGCGATAAGAAAAATCAAAAGCGGAGTTACCGGACAAAAAATAGAAAAAATTGCACACGACGTTATAGAAAAAGCGGGACTGGGGAAATTATTCACTCACGCACTTGGACATGGCGTTGGTATAGACATTCACGAACTTCCAAATCTGTCGAAGTTATACAACAAAAAAATTCCAAAAAATGCAGTGGTTACTGTTGAACCGGGAGTTTATATTCCGGAAAAGTTTGGCGTGAGGATTGAAGATATGGTTATAGTCCAAAAAAATAAGGCTTTTAATTTGACAAAAACAGATAAGAAGTTGAAATCCTGCCTAATTAACATATAATCTGCAGTTGTATGTGTGGAATCATCGCTTACAAAGGAAAACGCACAGATGCTGCGGAACTCGTGTTAAAAGGTCTTAAAAAACTGGAATACCGCGGGTATGACTCTTGGGGAGTTGCAGCGCGTACCGGCAAAGATATTTTTATACGCAAAAAGACCGGCAAAATTGGCGAACTTGATTTAAAAAAACTCAATCTGCCACAAAGCACTTTGGCTATGGCTCATTCGCGCTGGGCAACTCACGGAGGCGTTACTCAAAAAAATGCGCATCCTCATGCAAGTTGCAAAAATCGCGTTGTGATAATCCACAATGGGATTATCGAAAATTATTTAACTTTAAAAAAAGCGCTATTAAACAAAGGACATAAATTTGTTTCCGATACTGATACCGAAGTTGCAGCACATTTAATCGAACAAAATCTAAAGAAATATCCGGCCGGAAAAGTAACAAAAGAAATATTGCAAAAAGCTGTACAGAAAGCGCTTGCCAAGCTGCATGGTCGCTATGCGTTTTTGGTAATGTGCGAGGACTGTGATGCAATTGTGGCAGCACGCCGCGGCTCCCCTCTTATCGTTGGGAAAGGCATCGACAATGAATATTTTATTGCTTCCGACATCCCTGCGTTTTTGGAATATACAAATCAAGTTATGTATTTGGATGATGATGAAATGGTTGTGCTGGATGGCGGTCATAAATTCATAAATTTAAAAACCGGCGCAACTGTGGAAAAAAGAATTGTAGAAATTCATTGGCAGGCGCAAGAGGCCGAAAAAGGCGATTTTGAGCATTTTATGATGAAGGAAATAATGGAGCAAAAAGACACGATTCACCGCGCAATAAATCAGGATGAAAAATTAATCAGAAAAATCACGGATGCGTTGCGTAAGGCAAAAAGCGTGTATTTGATCGGATGCGGGACGGCCGGAAAAGTTGGCATTGCCGGCAGTTATCTTTTTTCCAAAATTGCAAAAAAACAAACAATCGCTGGTTTTGGTTCCGAAATTGCAAACTTTAAAAATTTCATAGATAAAGATTCAGTGCTCGTGGCAATTTCTCAAAGTGGAGAAACGGCCGACACGCTAGAAGCCATGGAAATGGCAAAAAAGGCGAAATCAAAACTCATTGCGGTTGTGAATGTGGAAGGCTCCAGCATCGAGCGCATGGCCGACATTTCCATAAATATAAAAGCCGGACCGGAAAAGGCTGTGGCTTCTACAAAGGCAACAACCGCGCAGATGGCAATACTTACACTTCTGGCATATAGCTTGGCAGGAAAATTAAATGAGGGCCGAAAAGTGCTTGCCGAAGCCGCTTCTCAAATAAATGACATGTTAAATCCGAGGTACGAACAGCACATCGAAACGCTGGCGCGACAAATAAAAAACATTGAGAGCATGTATGTAATTGGACGCGGGATGAATTATCCAATGGCGCTGGAAGCTGCGATTAAATTACAAGAAGTTTCTTATATTCATGCAGAAGGTTTTGCCGGCGGAGAACTTAAACACGGGCCGATTGCCCTTATAAGCAAAGGCACGCCGTGCATCGCGCTCGTGGCAAATGACGAAAATCGCGACGACGTTTTATCTAATGCGATAGAAATTAAAGCTCGCGGCGGATTTATAATTGGCGTTAGCCCAAAGCGCGAAGAAGTTTTTGATTATTGGATAAAGGTGCCGGATGCGGGCAATGCCTCCCCTATCGTTAATATAATTCCTGTTCAACTTTTGGCTTATCAATTGGCGGTTTTGCGCAAAAACAATCCTGACATGCCAAGGAATCTGGCAAAGAGCGTGACGGTAAAATAGTTAGCTTAGAGCGACGAACTCGCAAAAAACACAAATTACCCTATTGGTTATATAAGTTTTAGTTCAAATCCCCCTTTAACTTATCATTTTCGTCTTTAACTTGAGAAAAAAGCTCACTAACCTTATTTGCCAGTGGGCCATAACTAGGAATTTTTCCTTCCTTGTCTGGTCCAACAATAAAAACAGAAGGAGCTTCGTTGCTTGTTTTTCTGTTAAACTTAGGATCAAATTGTAATCGCACATTACCTTTTAAATCATACAAAATCTCTACGGTAACATTGGGCCCAAACCGCTGAATTTCTAAATCAACTGGTCCACTCAATTCAGGCTGACCCTTATTGAACAATTCAACACCAGCTAAAATCGCATCATCACTCGCATGCGCCGACATAAAACCTAAAATAGCAGGAGAAACTTTTTCCATAACTGTCTTTGCCAATTGATCAGCTAACTCATCTGGCATTTGCCCAATTGGTAAATTTTCAAAGGAAGATGGTTGATTTGGTGTTTGCATATCATTATTATTTTAACATAAACTGCACCACTCGTCAAAAGGCTTCCTTCCCGCCCCTTTTTATGGTAGAATATAAGCAGTTAAAATAAATATAAAATGACATTAGACGAACAATATCAACAAACCATAGATGACCAACGCACACACCTGATGCAGATGCAGGAGGATTTTAATAAAGTCTGTGATGCTGCAAAGGTAAAAGCGCAGGAAAAACTCAAACAAATTCCAGAAGATAAGAAGGAAGAGCGCGAGACTGTTTTAAAGGAACAAAAGGCGACTCTAGAAGAGGCACTGCACAAATTAAAAACAGATGTTGATCAATCAACCAAGGCTACAATGAAAAAACTGGAAGTTATAGTAAGTGAAAAGGAAAAACAAATCCTTTCGGATTTGGAAACTCAAATGGCTAACTTATAATTTATATGGCACCACCAGAAGCACCACAAATTCAGCCGGAAGCTTTAGATCAAGGCCTAAAGAGTGCCCCGAAAATGGCGGAAACTAGGGATGCTTCAGCAATGGTTGAAGTTACTGATAATGAATATAAAGCTAAGGCAAAAAGCGAAGTAGTAAAAGCAGACGCTCAAGTTTTGGCCATGAAAGATAAAATTGTAACGACAAAAAAACAAGAAGGAACTACTGTTTCTTAACGCTCGCGTGATGGAAAATCGAACGAAAATTATATGCACAATCGGACCGTCCTCGGAAAACAGGGCGGTATTTAAAAAATTGATGCATGCCGGAATGGACTGCGTGCGACTTAATTTTTCACATGGGACTTACTCTCAATTTGAACAAATTATTAAAACCGCAAGAAGCGTTGCAAAAGAAGCGGGGCGTGAAATTGCAATAATTCAGGATTTGCAGGGACCAAAAATTCGCGTGGGAGACATTGACGAAAAAGGCGTTGAAGTAAAGCGTGGACAGCAAATTGTTCTCTCTATTAAAAATGAAAAAAATACAATTCCGGTGCAATATAAACATTTGCCAAAAGATGTAAAAAAGGGCGACACAATTTTGATTGATGATGGTCTAATTGAACTTCGCGTTAAAAATATAGATAGCGCAAAAACAAAGATTTACTGCGAAGTTATAAATAATGGAATTATAAAAAAACACAAAGGCATAAACGTGCCGACGGCTTCCATATCGGCTGATCCGATTACCGCAAAAGACAAGAAGGATTTATTTTTTGGGCTAAAGCACGACGTAGATTATGTTGCGCTTTCTTTTGTGCGTGATGCAGCGGACATCGTGAATCTAAAAAAAATGATCAAACAGAAAAACTCTCATGCAAAAGTGATTGCAAAAATAGAGCGTCACGAAGCCATAAAAAACATGGAAGAAATTATAAAAGCTTCCGATGCCGTGATGGTGGCGCGCGGAGATCTTGGCGTGGAAATTCCTGCCGAGCAGGTTCCGCTTTACCAGAAAAAGATAATTAACATGTGCAATGTTTATGGAAAACCGGTAATTGTGGCAACGCAGATGCTGGATTCCATGATAGAAAATCCGCGAGCTACGCGTGCAGAAATTTCCGATGCGGCTACCGCGATTTTTGACCATGCCGATGCCTTTATGCTCTCGAATGAGACTGCGGCAGGTAAATATCCGGTGGAAGCGACGGAAACACTCGCAAGAGTTGCAGGTGCTGTCGAAAAGAATCTTCAAAATCACATGCATTTGCTCAATTTAAAGAGGCCGGAAGAAATGCCGATGACAAACGCAACGTGTCTAAATGCAACAAAACTGGCGCAAGACATTGGCGCGAAGTTTATAGTTGCGATTACTCGCAGCGGATACACGGTGCGGGAAATCACAAAATACAGACCGTTTATTCCGATTATTGTTTTTACTCCGGATCCTGTTGTAGCAAGGCAAATGTCGCTTGTGTGGGGAGTTACTCACTGCGCAGTGCAATATATTCATTTGGCAAAACCTCTACCACAGATAAGAAAGACACTTTTAAAAGCTGGCATAGTAAAAGCCGGCGACGAAATTGTGGTTTGCAATGCTGGATTTGGAAAAAAGGAAAAGTTGATTACAACCACGGTGATCTAAACTTGGTTAGATGCTGAAAATCACCTATACTTAGCTCATGCGAGTTATAGGTATAGACCCGGGTATCGAACGCACAGGCTTTGCTGTTTTGGAAATGAACCGTGGCAAGGCGACTTTGCTGGATGTTGGCTGCATAAAAACAGATAAGAAATTTTCGTTTCCGCAAAGATTAACTCAATTAGTTGCCGATTTAAAAAGCATACTTAGGCAGTGGAATCCCGTTGCGGCTTCTATTGAGCATATTTTCTTTTCCAAAAATGTAAAAACCGCAATAAAAGTTTCGCACGCACGCGGAGTGATACTGGAAACGCTAGAGGATCACGGAATTGCGATAACGGAGCTTTATCCTGCGCAGGTAAAAATGGCCATGACCGGCGACTGCAGAGCGGACAAATTACAGATTAAAAAAATGGTACAATACACCTTGGGATTAAAACTTAAAAATGATGATGCGGCGGACGCGATTGCATGTGCAATGTGTCTGGCAAATATAAATCCATCAATAAAAACTCCGGCATGAAACATCCACAACTAATATTGCGAACCCTCCAGTCAATGACAGCCATTCTGATGGTCGCAATTATCGTTTTTGTGATGGCGCTTTTGGATATTTACCCAGCTAACCTTTTGAGGATTAAAGGGCAGCATCCGGCGCAGATGGAAGTGACAAATAAAAAGGTAAAAAGGCCAAAAGTTACAAAAAATGTTTCCGTGCAGGAATATTTGCAGCGCGGGGACCAGGCAAAATTTAATAATGATTTGGATGCCGCAATTGTGGCTTATCAAAGCGCCTCGGAGGTTGATCCAAGAGAAATCGCCCCATATGAAAAAATCGGCGACGTTTATATGATGCAGAGAAATTATGCTTCGGCTAAGGATAATTTTGAATTGGGGCGCGCGCTGGACGCACAAAATGCAAACTTAAGCGTAAAAATCGCGCGCGCACTTATTGGCTTACGCAAACCGCTCGATGCCC
>JBAYHN010000051.1:0-10255 GCA_041666125.1 Candidatus Altimarinota bacterium
CAAGGGTAGATGTATCAGATGCCAGAGGGCAGAGAAGTGATGCGCAACCTGAACAGCCAGCAGATGGTTCCGATACGGCATTTGGAGCTGCACGAGCAATGGTTTTAGACTTCTGCAGACAGCATAAGGTTTTAACTGCATTAGGAGGTACTGCAATCGTAATTGGTGCTGTCGCTCAAGTTGGGACATGCTACAACGAAAGAGATCTTGCACGTATTGAGGGACAAGAACGCGCAGGAACGGATGATACGGAGCCAGCAATGATTTTTGGTACTCCTGATGACTGTGATAGGGGAGATATGACGGATAGCTTAAGACAAGCTGCTGATTGCAACAATCCACATACTCCTAGACCTGCTCCTAGATACTAATCTGCCTTGTTAAAAGGTGGCAGGTTAAAGGGCCTTCGTGATTCAAGTTCGGCTTCATAGAAACTTTCTATGGAGCCGTTTTTTATGGCGTTAAAAACTTGATTGTCCGGCATGAAAGTCTGAATGATCATTTCTTTTTTGGAAAGAAGTTTTAGGTGCTCGAGTATTTGAAAAACGCGCTCTCCCGTGCGGAAATCGGGGAAGTGTAAGATTGAATCCGGCATAACTGCGACGGTTAAATTTAGTCGTGGCAAATTAAAAGGTTTGTTTATTATTTGAGTTGCTATGAGAATGTCTGCGGTTTCTAAAACTTTTTCGTTTAATTCTACTGCCGCAGTTTTTTTGTCGAAAATTGTCTCTGCGTCCAGGCGTAGGATTTTTGCACGGCCAAATATTTTTGCAATTTCCGTTTCGATTTTTTCTGTCCCGTAGCCGAGCTGTTTAAGTTTTACACTTTTGCAGTTTTCACAGGAGGAGGGGATTTGTCTTGAGATGTGACATTTGCGGCACTGCATTTGTTCGTGTTTGTGAATGGTAAAAGCCGATTTGCATTTTTCGCAGCGAAGTACGTTCCCGCAATCTTCGCAAATGACTGCGGAGGCTTCACCTATGCGGTTTAAGAATAGAAGTGCCTGTGAATTTTGGGCCAGGCAACTTGCAATTTTTTCAACTGTTTTTTCCGCCAAAATTTCGTAGTTTCCTTTTCTGCGTTCATCGAACATGTCTAAAATTTCCACTTTTGTTTGAGCATTTTTTGATTCCCATTCGAATTTATTGAAAATATTTTTGCTGATTTTGTGCCACATCTCTGCGCGTGGAGATGCGCTGATTGCAATTAATGGGATGTTCCAAATTTTGGCTAGCTGCTCTGCAATTTCCAGCGCGTGATAGTTTGGAGTCCTCTTCTCATTGTAGTTTTCGTTGTGTTCAAAGTCCAAAACAATTGCGGACAGATTTTTGAATGGAAGGAAAAGTGACGCGCGTGTTCCAAAGATAATTCCACTTTCGCCGTTTTTAATATTTTCCCACATCCGCGCTTTTTCTGGCTCTTTTAAACCACCGTGGAAAACCGCAAAGTTTTTTGCAAGTTTTTGGGTGTAAAAAACTTCCGGAAGGAGATATAGAATTTGTGAGTTCTTGGGCATTTGATCAGCTAAAAATGAGATTAGCTCTGCTCGTGGTAGGCGCGTTTTTTCAATTACAATTTTCTTGGATGAATCTTTTAATAAATTTTTAGTCAGATTTTTTAGCTCGTCATTTTTAGGCAACGTGATTTTTATATTTTTTTTAATTTCATTTTTCTCCGCTGTCGGTTGCGGATTTTCTAAAACTTTTTCTTTGGCCTTCTTTTTTTTACTTGGGCGCCAAATTTTTTCCGGAATAAAGAAATCAACGGTTTTGGAAAATCCGCACTTATATTTTTCACTCATCCAATTGGCAAGATCCATCTGGAATTTCGGCAAAATAACGGGAATAACTTCTTCAATTGCCTTTGTGGCATACTTTGGCGCCTCGGAATGTAGCCGCCTAACAATTCCCAAAATTGTCTGTTTGCGAAAAGGAATTTTTACCAGCTGGCCTTCTTGCACTTTTAAATTCTCTGGCACGCTATAAGTAAAACTGTCGAAATTAGAAGGAACTCTGCGATGTAGGACTATTTCTGCGAACATGGGATATCATTATACCCTTTATTTTTCTTTTTTCGTCGATTCCCAATCTTTTATAAACTTCTCAATGCCCGCATCCGTGAGAGAGTGTTTCATCATTTGCTCCAATATTTTGTATGGAACAGTCGCAATGTGCGCGCCAATTGCCGCAGCATGTTGCACAGTTAGCGGAGACCTTACAGAAGCCACAATCAATTCTGACTTAAAATTGTAATTATTTAAAATTTGCATTGATTCATCCACTGTTGCGAGTCCGTTTTCGCCAGCATCATCCAAACGTCCCACAAAAACACTTATAAAAGTTGCGCCGGCTTTTGCGGCGAGCAGAACTTGATTTGCCGAAAATACCAGGGTCACATTTGTTTTAATGCCAAGTTTGGCAAGTTCCTTTGTTGTTGCAAGCCCTTCTGCAGTGCATGGAATTTTTATTGTTACATTTTTGTGCCACTTTGCGAGTTCCTTTGCTTCCTCAACCATTTTATCTGCCTCTGTGCTCATTATTTCCGCGCTTACCGGCCCATCAATTATTTTGCAAATTTCTATAACCGTTTTTTTAAAATCGCGGCCTTCTTTTGCAATAAGGCTTGGATTTGTGGTTGCGCCATCAATAATGCCCCAAGATGCGGCTTTTTTGATCTCACTGATATTTGCGCTGTCTATGAAGAGTTTCATAAGGAGAAAATTACTTAAAACAGGCTAGATTATAGCGTATAATCCAAATGTCTGCACCCGTAGTTCAACGGATAGAACGACGGTCTTCGGAACCGTTAATGAGGGTTCGATTCCCCCCGGGTGCACCATAGTTTAGTCTTACTTCCACCACATAGCCGCCGTATCTTCGTACTTATATGTAGTCGGAAGATTTTTGCCGTATGAGCCCTCAGTCTTCATTTGAGTTTTGATTTCCGCGACTTTTTTAATGTATTCGTCCTGCGAATATTGCACATTTAGCACGCAGAATTCCTTATTTTGCAGGCCAACGCAGCCAAAGCAATTCTTGCAGCTAAAGCAAAGTTCGCAATATTCGCAATCGGAGCACGTCCGAATGTAATTACAAAAGTTGCAATTGTAAGTATTTAGCCCGATCGAGAATCCTTCATAGCAAAGCTCCGAGCCATCCGAAAAACTCATATCCACGCAATCTTTTGTGCGCCAACACTCTTGTATATACTGCGAATCCTGACATTCATGAGCATCAAAGCACGCGAAGCAGTTTTTTGATGCCGATATATATTCGCCCACACAATTCTCACTGCTTAAAATGTGAGTTGCCTTATGCGGAGTTTTTAATTTTAGATTTTCAATTCCTTCAATGGCTTTTAATGTATTTTCTTTCTTATTTGAATTGAATTCTTTTATGCGCTGCAAATATTCTTCTTTACTGAGTTGTTCATTAAAGAAACAGTTTTGTTGTTGGCGCAGATTGTAACAGCCAAAACAATTATTGCAGCCCACGCATTCGCCACAAAATGCGCAGTCTGTGCAGTTTTTTAAATTTTGAGAATAATTGCAGTTGTAGCAGTGGCTGATGTCTGTGGATTCAAAGCAAAGCTCGCTGTATTCGCAATAATTACAATCCGTGCAATCGCGCGAATTTAACACAATTCCGCCATACATGCAGTCTTCGTTAAAATTGCCTCCAAAGAGCAAGTAACAGTTCTTGTTTTTGTCGGAATGCGTGCAATAGTCGGAATTCTCGGAACCGATGTTGATGTTGTAGAGGCGGGGAGTTTTAAGCCTCAGCGTCTCCAGCTCTTTTAGGAAGTCCACGGTGCTATTATACCAAAAAGGGTTACCGATGAGCCGGCAACCCTTTAAATTTATAAATTATTACTTAATCAACCTTATTTTTGTTCAGACTTCTTCTGCCACATAACAAGAAGAGGACTTGCGATGAAGATTGAAGAATAAGTACCTACAAGGATGCCTATTACAAGAACCAATACGAAGTTGAAGACTGATGAGCTGCCGAATATTAATAGAGCCAAAAGCGTTATTAATACCGTTAGCGATGTGTTAATAGAACGTGTCATTGTTTGTGACATACTCTTGTTTGCAACGTGAGTGAAGGATTCGTCGCGATCCTGATATTTTAGATTTTCACGAATTCTGTCGAACACTACGATTGTGTCGTGAACGGAGAAACCCAAAACCGTAAGCATGGCAGTAATAAAGAGTGCATCAACTTCCAGTTTTAATACCGAAAATATGCCGATTGGGATTATAACGTCGTGAATAAGTGCAACTATTGCGCAGACGCCGAATTTCCATGGGCTAACTTTCTTTGGAACTTTGCGGAATGCAAATGCGATGTAAAGAATGATCATTGTCATCGCAATCAAAACTGCAAAGAGTGCCTTTTGTTTGAGGCTTGAACCAACGACAGGACCAATAGTCGTATATTTGTTCTCTGTAAGATTGCCAAGTTTGTTTTTTAGACCTTCTAAAATCTTCTCATGTGTTTCGTTATCTATATGTTCAAGATTTATCAAGAATCCGTTCTCTTCGCCGGCTGTAACGATGCGGCTGTTGTCTAGGACTATCTTTGGTGTTTCGCTGGATATCGCTGTCCCCGTGGTGTTTGCAGCACTACCAGTAGTAGCTCCGGCATTCAAGCTGTCTTGTATATTTTTAAGTTCACTCTTTATTTGATCAGCAGTTACTTGTTTCTCGAATTTAACATCCATCAATGTTCCACCTTTAAAGTCGATTCCAAGCTTTAATCCTGTGAAAATAAATGCAATTAAACAAATTCCAATAATAACTCCGGAAACGCCAAACCAGATCTTTGTTTTCTCCACAATGTGGTAAACCTTCTTTTCTCCGACATTCTTTGATATGCCCCATAGCCACAATTTATCGCCGAGTTTTGTTCTCATGAAGGCCAAAAGGAGAGTTCGTGTGATTGTTATTGCCGTGAACATGGAAACCAAAATACCGGCAGCCAAGTTAAATGCGAATCCTTGAATGATTGATGTGCCAAAGTAGAACAATATTCCGCATGTGATAAGAGAGGAAAAGTTTGAATCGCGAATTGAGCTCCAAGCTCTGTCGAAACCAACTTCGATGGCGGAATTTAGTGGACGGCCAGCGCGTAATTCTTCTTTTGTTCTTTCGAAAATAAGAATGTTGGCATCAACGGCCATACCAATAGAAAGAATAACACCGGCTATACCTGCGAGTGTTAAAACTACAGCATTGCTTAGCAAGAATGTAACGAAGAAAAGAATAAAACATGCGAGTACAAAAGAAACAAATTTTTCCCAGCCATCTTCTTTTGAGTGAAGAATTTTATATACAACTCCGCCAAATACGATTATTCCAAGTCCTATTGCTAGAGGAAGAGGTAGTTCTGATTTGATTAAGAAAAGCAGAATTGAAATGTAAATTCCTAATGCGAGTACTGCTATAAAGCCTGGCAATCTGTAATAAAGAATCATGAAAAGTGCCAATGCTATAACTCCTATTAAGCCTGCAATTAAGCTCTTATTTAAAGCTTCTTCGCCGAAAGTAGCACCGATTGTGTATTGTCCGCTCAAGATAACCGGAGCCGGGATTGCACCTGTGTTTAGATCGCGAGCGAGAGCTTGTGCTTCGTCTATGCTAAAACGACCGGTAATAATTGCACTTCCGCCTGCAATTTTCTCATTTACGTTTGGAGCGGAAATCAAGCTGCCGCCTACAAAGATTGCAATTGGTTTCTCTACGTTACGTGCCGTAATTTGTTCGAAAAGTTTTGCTCCTTCCGGATTAAAATTAATGGAAACCGTTGGATTCATGAAATTGTCGAAAGTAACTGCAGCGCGTTGAAAGTGCTGACCAGTTAGCCCTGTGTCCTGCCATGGGTCTGGAGCTGTCGAGAAGAAAATCTTATTATATTTAACTTGTGTAAGGTCGTCGGCGCGAATGATGTGGAAGCCAAAAGGGGATTCAACTACGCCGGAAAGTTCACCTTTCTTGGTTAGAGCGAGTGCCGCTTTAGTGAAAGAATCAACATAAGTTCCATCGTCTTTTACAGGAGCACTTAATTTGCCTGCAGAATCTTTTGCTCCCGGTTCATCAGAAGAATCCTTTGCAAGTTTGTCGAAATCGGCACCACCTTGTAATTTTGTAAGATAATCCTGTGCCAATTGTTTTGCTTCTTCTTTGGAGCGAAGTACTGTGTCTTGTGCTTTGTCTGCACCTTTATAAGAAACAAGAACATGGCTCACTTGTACCGCTTTGTCTTTTTTGTCGAGTGTTGAAGTATTTCGTTCGTCGATTAGTTTAATGGCAAAATATCCATCCAAAGGTGTAAGTTGTGAATTTTCAAATGAATATCCATCGTTTCCTTCCAATAAATCACCAATCACTTCTCCTTTGCTTGCATTGCCAATGGCTTTTGCGATTTTTTGATCTGTAACCTCACTTGTGAATTGCCAGTCTCCTTCCACAAATTTTACTTTTTCCGGAGAGGCTTGCATTTCTTCTCTTCCAACTAGTTCAAAGCTGTTTTTGTCACCCAAAACTTTCTTTAAAATACTAGCTGCATATTTGCGTACGTTCTCTTTGTAATTCGGATCTTCTTTCTCGCGTTTTTCTTTGAATTCAAGCTGAATTGTCTTACCAACAACTTTCTTTGCTTCGTTTAAATCCTTCACTCCGGCAAGTTCAACAATCAAATGTTGTTCGTTGCCCATTGCAGAAGTGTAAATATTTGGCTCAGAAACACCAAGTGAGTTTACGCGCTTATTGATAACCGTTTTTACTCCTTCTATAATTGCCGCTTGATCTTTTTCCGGCACTTTTCTTAGATCAATTTTATAATCAAGCTGTGATCCACCCTGCAAATCAAGTCCAAGGTGAACTTTTGCATTTTTTACAGAAGTTGGAGTTATAACATCCGGTTGAAATTTGCTTGGTAGGTCGTAATAACCCAACGCGAGAGCAAAAACAACAATAAGTACAACCTTAGAAACGGTGGATCTGAACATATAGAGAAAGAATAAAGAATTAAATAATTAAGTGATTAATTGTATTTTTTAGCCAGCTTTTCATCGTTTTTTTCGTTGTTTCCCGAGCCGGTTCGTCCGTAATCATCGTCGAGTTTGACTACGTCGTCAAGTTCAGGCGTTGACACCTCGAATATAATGGTTTTTTGTAGTGCCTTTGCGCGATGTAATAACTTTGCCGGAATATCTACCTTTTCACCTTTCTCAAATATTATGGTTTTGAGATTTTTAGCATCTTTGCCAAAAGTGAATTCGATTTTTCCCTCAATAATAAGTTGAGTCTCTGTCTTTTTTTTGTGATATTGAAGCGAAAAACGGCGCCCTTTTTCTATTTCCAGAATTTTTCCCGCATATTTGTTTGTCCAAGCAAACCAGATCTCGCGACCCCACGGTTTTGGTTTAACTAAAATGTCATCCATAATAAATTTTGTCATACCGGCGTATCATATCATAACCTGCCATTTTTTTGGATTTCCCAAAACACGTTTTTGTATTATTGCAAATGCGAATTATAAAAACGATTTTTTTACAGGAAATTTTCCTTTTTCTGATTTTTAATTTCTTCGATTATTTTTTTGACATTTCCGGCTTTTTCTTTTGGCATCACCAGCAAAGTGTCCGGCATATCTATAATTACCATGTCTTTTACGCCATAAGTCACAATTAATCTGCCGGAATCGCCCAGCACGACCGAGCCTTCCGTTTCAAGATTTATCTGATTTCCGCGGCTTATATTTTGCGTGTCGCGGGCAGCAAGCTCTTCGTGCAGCGCAGCCCAGTTTCCAATGTCATTCCAGCCAAAATCCGCAGGAATCACATGAACCATCTTGTTTTCGATTTTTTCCATTACCGCATAGTCGATGGAAATTTTTTGCGCGGCAGCATAATTGTTTTTCATCACAATCTCATCATAAATTTGAGGTGCAAACTTTTCGAATTGATCCAGAATTGTACGAGCCTTCCATACATAAAGGCCTGTGTTCCACAAATATCTATAGGAAGTTAGGAATTTCTTTGCAGTCTCCATATCTGGTTTTTCCACAAAGCGATCGAGCTCATAAATCTCCAGGCCGTTTTCGTTTTCCTCAATATTCTTGCCGATTTTAATATAGCCCAGGTTTGGATTTGGATATTTAGCGCGCACGGCAATTACACTTAGCGCATTCGTTTTTTCTATGTGCGCAACGGTAAATAGCAGCGCATTTTTGAATTCTTCCGTTTTTTGAATTAAATGGTCGGCATAAACAATCGCCATAACCTCATTGCCAAAGCCAAGTTGCACCAAATGGTTTGCCGCAAAGCAAATACTTGGGCCGGTGTCGCGCATTGCAGGCTCTATTATTAGGTGATCGGCTGCCAAATTCGGTAGTTGATTTTTTACAATCTCGGCATATTGAGTGTTCGTCGAAACAAAAATATCTTCAGGCTTTAAAAAAGAGAGCCTTTCGTAGGTTTGCTGTAACATCGTTGTGTTTCCAACAAAACATTGGAATTGCTTGGGCTTTGAATCTCTACTCATGGGCCAAAGCCGGGAACCTGTTCCTCCAGCCAAAATAACAGCTTTCATTTCTGGTTTATTCTAGCGCTTAAGCTGGTGATTAACAAGTTAAGCTAGGCTTTCGCCGGTCATTTCCTCTGGCTGTTTAATCTCCAATACTTTTAGCACAGTTGGTGCAATGTCTTTTAATTCGCCGCCTTCGCGCAGTTTTGCTCCTTTTTCATCTTTGGAAACATAAATAAACGGCACGGGATTTGTGCTGTGGCTTGGGCATTCGTCGCCATTGCCTTCATAAATCTTGTGCTCGGCATTGCCGTGATCGGCTGTAACAAAAACCGTGTAATCGTTCGCAAGTGCCGCTGGAATTATTTCGTCCAGGCAGCTGTCCACGGTTTCCACAGCTGTTATTGTTGCCTTCAAATTTCCCGAGTGGCCAACCAAATCGCAATTCGCAAAATTTAAAACTATTAACGCATAGTCGCCTGGTAATTTTTTTAATAATGTTTTTGTGATTTCCGGCGCAGACATCTCTGGTTTATCCGCATAAGAAGGCACTTTTGGGGAATCAATCATTACACATTCTTCGCCTTTGTATGGTTCTTCTACTTGGCTGTTGAAAAAGAAAGTTACGTGCGCGTATTTTTCGGTTTCCGCGATTCGTAACTGTTTTAATCCATTTTTGGAAATCACTTCGCCCAAATTATTTTTAACAACCGGAGTGCGAAATACTACCGGTGCAGTTTCGGAAAAATGCCCCATGCAAACAAAATATGGATGAACTGTTTTTGTTGGTTTAAAGCCTACATCGCTTTCGCCGGTAAAGCACCAGGTTAACTGTCTGGAACGGTCGGTGCGATAATTCCAGAAAATTACAGCATCTTCATCCTTTATTAAGCCATCTTCATCCAAAATAACCGGCTCGATGTAATAGTCACTTTCTACTTTTGTCTCGTATGCATTTTTTATTGCTACCAGCGGATCCGCTTCTTTTACACCTTTCCCAAGCGTATATAAATCATAAGCCTTTTGCGTTCTATCCCAATTATTATCGCGATCCATTGCAAAATATCTGCCAATCATTGTTGCAATTTTTGCACGGTCACCCATTTTTAATTCTTCGATTTTTGCCAAGATTTGTTTTGTAAAACCGTCTGCGCTTTTTTCCGGCACATCGCGGCCGTCCAGAATTGCATGAATATAAATTTTGGCGACGTTTTGCTCTTTGGCGAGTTCAAGCAATGCAAACATATGGCGCAGGTCGCTATGGACGCCTTGGTCTGAAACCATGCCGAGTAAGTGCAGCGCAGCTTTTTTGCCTTTATTAACGCGCTTGCAGGCTTCCAAAAATGCCTCTTTTTTAAAGAAACTCTTATCGCGAATTGAGCGATTAATTTCTTCGAGCGACTGAAAAACAATTCTTCCGGCACCGATTGTAAAATGTCCAACTTCTGAGCCGCCTTGATTGCCTTCCGGAATTCCAACGGCTTCGCCGGATGCTTTTAAAGTAGTCCACGGATAATCTTTTTTTAAACCGGTGAGTGTTGGCGTTTTTGCGAGAGTAACGGCATTTCCCGCGTAAGCCTTGCCTTCGCCGAGTCCGTCACAAATGATTAAGAGTACTTTTTTCATAAATCAAAATTTGCCTAGAAATTAAAATCCCAAAATTCCAGTTAAATACCATTTTAAAATTGCATCTCCAAAAAATATTGTTATAAATGTGCCGGTTAC
>JBAYHN010000052.1:0-9349 GCA_041666125.1 Candidatus Altimarinota bacterium
CTACTCAGGAATGATTGGCATTTTGTATTTTTTTCGAGCTTTAATCTGCCCGGTTTGTGGATGTGTATTTTTTTATGCGAGTTCGTCGCATGAGATCTTCCAACCAAGTTTGGGGGCTGTTACTTTTTGTGCGAGTTCGTCGCTCTTCATT
Source organism: Candidatus Altimarinota bacterium (assembly GCA_041666125.1). Taxonomy (GTDB): domain Bacteria; phylum Patescibacteriota; class Gracilibacteria; order UBA1369; family UM-FILTER-53-11; genus JBAYHN01. The sequence continues at coordinate 152 of JBAYHN010000052.1, forward strand.
AAAAAATACATTAAAATATGCCGAGTGCTAACACGAAAAAACAGTGAGACATAATGCTGTACGCCGAGTCACAAAAAGTAACAGCCCCAAACTATTCCAACAACCCTTCCGGAATATCAAAATTCGCCGCAACGCTAAGCACATCATCCTCCTCTTCCAGCAGTTCCATTAAATTTAAGATTTTTTTTGCAATCGCCGGATCATTAACATCCACAAGATTTTTAGGAATCTTTGTTAACTCTGCAGACTCAATTTTAAATCCACCGCCTTCCAATTTTTTTCTAACCGCCCCCAGCTCATTTGGCGCTGTGTAAATCAAAAATCCACCGTCTATTTCTTGCAGATCCTGTGCACCGGCATCAATAATTTCCATTTCATCATCATCGCGATTCCCTTTTGCTTTAACATTTATCATTCCTTTTACATCAAACAGAAAACTGGTTGAACCCATCGCCCCCATGTTGCCACCATTTTTTTGCATTACATTTCTAACAGCCTGATTTGTCCTGTTTTTATTGTCGGTCAAAGTTTCGATTAAAAGCGCAACACCGCCCGGGGCAAATCCCTCATAAGTAACTTCTTGCATTTGCTCAGCACCTTTCGCTGTACCCAAACCTTTTTTAATAGCACGATCAATATTTTCGCGTGGCATATTGTCGGCACGAGCATTATCAATCGCCAAACGAAGTGACGCATTCATTCCCGGATCCCCACCGGCCTTGCGAACTGCAGTCTCTATTAAGTGCGCATGTTTTGTAAAAATCTTTCCGCGTTTTTTGTCGGTCGCTCCTTTTTTTAATTTAATTTGTGCCCAATGCGAATGTCTTGCCATAACAAAGCCAATTATACAGCACCCAAATTGCCATCGGAAGCACAAGGGACGCAAAACTATAAATTCCCCTTGAGTCAACCTGTCTATCGTGATATAATAATATGAAAGACAAATAAGTCAAAGTAACCGACTTAGGCAAAAAATGTACTAATAAACACCAATAAAAATATAAATTAATTAAACAAAAAAACATATGAAAAACTCCAAATCCAAAACTTTACATCGTGTTTTTGTTGGCTTATTGATTGCTTTTGCTGCGCTGGGAAGCATATTTTCTGGAGTTTTTGTGAGCCAAGCATCACGCGTTATGCAGACAAATTTACTGCAAGAAGAAGTGACTACAAAAAAGCATTCCATATCCAGTAAATTAATTGCTCAGCTCGTAGTTCCTCCAACAATTTTAAATCCTCTTACAGTTTGCGTTTATGTTCCGCCGGAAAAACCGGAATATAAAGGTGAGGTCATTGTGAAGGAAAATCAAATTTCTGCCGAACAAGGTGGAGAATTTGAAGTTTCCATTTATGTAAAAAATACCGGCAACACAGTTTGGTTTGGTGATTCCAGCGGATGTGGCGGCGTAAATTATATTAGACTTGGGACTGCACGCGACCAAGACAGAAACAGTATTTTCTTTAATCCAGGCGATAATCGCTGGTTGGCGGAAAATCGAATAGCGATGGTTGAACCACGCGTTGAACCGGGAGAAATCGCAACTTTTACTTTTAAATCACATGCTCCGCGAGTTAATGATATTTTCCGCGAATATTTCCAGCCAATGGTAGAAAACACATCGTGGCTATCCGCTAAAGACACACTGGCCAAAGTTGATATTTACGTTGGCGCAAATGCATGGGAAAACGAAAAATCATTATTTTATCTTGGTAAATCCGGGCAAGCTTCTTCTATTGATGCAAGCCAAACTCCTGAAATCTTCGTTGATATTTCCGATCAAAAAATGCTCGTTAAACTTGGCGAAACTGTTATTCGCGAATATTTGGTTTCGACAGGAACATTTAAAACTCCAACTCCTATTGGAACTTTTAAAATTCTCAATAAACAAGAACTGCGAATAGGCGGAGCGGCTCCACATTATCGTATGCCAAAGTGGCAAGGATTCACACAGTGGGGTCATGGCCTACATGCACTTCCTTATCTCGCAAGTGACCGTGGAACATTCTGGACAGAGGCTTTGACTCACATTGGCCAACGTGTTTCGCACGGATGTATACGACTTCTGCCGGAAGATGCAGACGAATTATATAACCTTGTTACCGTTGGAACTCCTGTTACCGTTCAGCCATAAAGTTTTAGCAAGACCCTCTGTATGGTATATACAAACAAAATAAAAAATATGATGAGAAAAGCATACGTCAAAGTTAGATCTTTCCTATGGGCCTTCCCGATATTAGCTGTCGTATTGTTTTTATTATTATTTGGAGTGTCTAAAGCATATGGGCCTGACGTAAGTACTCTTTATGTGGCTCAAAGCTCAATAAATAATACATCTACTGTCTATACTACGTTTGGCCCAATACCTGTTTATAGAATTACTACTGAAACTTACAGTGGTGATTCTTCTATATCGGCTATATCTGTGACACCAAACTCTACAACAATTGATGATGCAAACGTTACATTGAGTTTTTATGAAGACGTTGATGGTAACTGGGACTTGAGTCCTGGCGACATCAATTTGGGCGGCAGCGGAACTTTTACGGCCGACAATACAGAAACTACATTTACATTCTCCACTCCCTTCGTAACTGAAGGACCTGCTTCTTCTTATCATGGATATGGTTCCATGTTGATAGTTGCAAATGGAACAGGTGTAAATACAAATACTTTTAGTGTAACTGTTCCAAATACGGCCGATTTTACATGCGACGATGGTGATAATTCTTGCGGTTCCGGCGGCACATTGGGCGCAGGGTCAACGGTACTCACCGTATCAAGCACGGCACCAAGTATTACTGTGGCAAATGGGAGCAATACTCCCACCAATATATCTGTAGGCCCAAGCTCAACAGCTAAAGCAATTCATCAAGTTGCTTTTGTTAATAGCTCGGCGACTTCAGAGATTATAACTTCGATACAGGTAACGCCTACAGGCAACGTAGAAGAAAACACTGACTACACTTTAAAAATATGGAGAGAGGGGGCGGCCGGAACTATGGGTGCAGTAGATGGCAATGATTCTCTGTTAACCCTTACCTCTGGCGCATGGGCAAATAATGCAAATGGCACAACTACCTTTGCTATTACAGGTGGCGGGTTTAGAGTTGCCGGATCTGGGACTACAAACTTTCTATTTGGAATTGCCGGAAACGGAAGTGCATCCGGCGGAGAAACTCATGGGCAGTCAGTAGCAGTAAGTGGAATCACTACATCAAGCGGAACAACTGTTACTTTGGCCGAAGGCCAATCTGATCCATTAACAAGTAATACGGCAACTGTGGATGCAACGCCGCCTAGTATCACTGCGGTTTATTCCAAATCAAATTATGGATCAATATCGGTAGATGTTACTTTTAGTGAACCGATAGACGACAGCACTTATTCATATATATATGCGGATTTTGAATTGGATGCAGATCAAACAAATGATGGCGTTAATGAATACACCGATGGTGGTTCTTCTTCAACCAGCGTCACCTATCCGTCAATAGACAGCGATGCAAATGATGAATATTTTAATATCTATGGGAGTGGTGGCCCTTCAACTACCGGCTTAATATATGTGCATTATGATGGTACCTCGGTAAAAGACTTGGCGGGAAATTCCATGGTGGCATGTAATGCGTGTGGTACGGAATATGATGCGGCTCAACCGGCCGTTAGCGATATAGTTGGAGCAACGGATACGAGCGGAAGAAATAAATTCACTTATACTTTTAGTGAAAATATTTTTTTTGATAATACAAACCAAGATGGAACGATCGATACCGGCGATACTGAAATTGGAGAAAGTGTAACTTCGGCGAGCAATTTTGGTGCATTTGGACAGACAATAGAAAGTTCATACTGGCTAATCGAAGGATTACTTAAATCATGGGGCACTGGAGATATTACACAGCCGGTGGAAGCGTGTAATACGTTAAGCGTGTCCGCTGCAACTTTAACTGTAACTTTTAATACTCAACCCGGATGTTATTTTTCGGGAACAACTTGGCCAAGTGTAGAGTCCATGGTGTCTATAGACAACATGATGACTCCAAATAGCCTTTTGTATGCCACGGACGGACCTACTTTGGCATCAAGGCAATTTACAACAAATAGTGGAAAATACATATTCTCAAATCAGATATTGAACTGGGATACAACGGCTCCGTCGACGGTTACTGCGGGAAGTGTAACGGCCGGTGCAACTACAATAACTCCAACATGGACGCCCATAACGGATACTCATTTTGGAGAATATATCATTGCATATAGAACAACAACTGGTGTGAATATATCAAATGGGACATTGTGGTCATCGGCAAATGATGCAGCTTTGGCAACGGCCACTACCGCTTCTACAACTATAACCGGATTATCTGGATCCACATCATATTTTTACGTTGTTTATGCAAGAGATGCGGCTGGAAATTTAAGTGTAGCTTCATCGGAAATAGAAACGGCAACATCATTACCGGTTCCACTTTTGAGTGGCGCCGCTTACCAGGATTCGGATGGGAACGGACAAGTTGATAAAATTAAATTAACTTTTGATCAAACAATTAACACTTGTACGGCAACTGTTGCAGACTTCGCATATACGGCAGGCAGCATTACAAATTCTGCTATTACCGGAGGAACTGTCACGTGTGCCGGAAATGACACATATGTATATATAAATCTTGGAACGTCGGGTGGACCAAATATAACAAGCCATTCATCTGCGCCAACGTTGGCGTATACGGATTATGTATCAAGAGAAATTTCAAATAGTGTTAATGGGGCTGTTGCAAGTTTTGGTTCGCAAAATGTGACGGATGGAGCAGGACCTGTGGTTGTTTCAGCTCAAATTAAAGATAACGACAATACCGGAAAAATCGACGGCATTACCATTTCATACTCCGAAAGTCTCGCAGATACTGCATCGGGAGCAAACGGTTTTAACGTAACATCTTCTTCAAATCATGGAACGTGCAATACTGAAGCGGCAGATCCATCAGCTTCGTCCACTTTAAATCTTACGTTCGTTTGTTCCGGCACCAATACGGCTGTTGGCGATATGAATTTAGTATTCACAACCAACAGCGGAATAAGAGATGCGGCTGGCGTTCAATCGCCAACTGTTACCCTCACAACTTCAAGCTCCCCTTCTATTACAGACGGCGCACAGCCAGTTTTGGTTAGCGTTACAAAAGGGATTGCTTCAAATAAAAACAAAGTAACATTGGTTTATTCTGAGCCGATGTATCTTGATCTTAATGGTAGCCCAAGTGACATGGCTGGACACATAGATGACGGGGATATAACTTCTAGCGAAAGCATGACTTCTACTGCTGGAGTAGGCGGCATTAGTTCTGCCGGAGTAATAAGAAAAATTGGATCTTTTAGAACTACTGGTACGGTTCTGCAAAATGCAGAAACAAATAATACAGTTGCCGTTTCTGCGGATGGATTAACAGTGACTGTAACTCTTAACGACGTTGCCGGTTCATATTTTACAAATTCTGGCACTGCGCCATCGAGCACATTTACGGCTACAGACACAGCCACTGCTCCTTGTGTTTTGGCTCAAACTCCAAATGCAACAACCTCAACACAGAGAGTAAATGTTGCGGGAGCGGCAATTGTTTCTAGTGGCAGCTGGGATTTGACTGCGCCGGATTCGCTCGCAGGATTTGCAACAGGCTCAACCGGAGATGGAACAGTTCAGCTTTCATGGACGGCCATAACTCCATCATCTGACTTTTATTCATTCAAGATTTATCATAAAACAAGTGCCGGAGTTACCATTAGCAACGGCACGGGTTGGACTCCGGCCACCAGTCCAAATCCTTTATTGAACAGTGCAACAATTGGAACAGAAATTACGGGTTTGGTTTCCGGAGGCATATATTATTTCGCTGGATATGTTAGCGATATAGCCGGCAATGTGAGCACCGTTTCATCTGAGGTTAGTGCAGCCGCTGCTGCGCAAGGTGCATTTAGGGAAAGCACTCCGCCTGGAATCCCAACAGAAATAAAAGTTGAATCAGTTAACGGTAAACCTGTATTAACTTGGATAGATCCAACAGATAGAGATTTGGACAGAATAGAAATACTCCGAGGTATAAATGAAATCCCCGTTGGCGGAGACCCTATAGCCAGTCGATCAAAAAGAATTCAAACATTCACAGATACCACTTATGAATTTAAGGATGGGGACATTGTTAAATATATTTTAAGGGCAAAAGATTCTCCTGGTGGGAACACTGGCAGGAATTCAGCCGTCGTTACAGTTACAATAGTTGGAATTATTGAGCGTCAAAGTGCACAGCAAACAACTGAACAAACAACCAAACAAGAAACTGAGCAAGAAGAACAACAGGTGGAAGGGCAAACACAAGAAACGAACTTGTCATTAACTGACGAAGAAAAAAATCTTATAAAAGAAAAAATAGCCTTGATCGAAAAATCAATAAAAACAATTGATAAGGTTTTGGGCCTTTATAATATTCAAATTAAAAAATTAAGTATAAATAAAACAAAGAATAAAACAAAAATCGCAGAAATTAAAAGTGTTATGCGACGTATAGAAAAAAATAAAGCTAAGCAAGTCTTAAACTTAAACGAGCTTAAAGCTAAATTGGAAATTAAGTAATAACTAACTCCAAAAACGCAAAACTATGAACTCCAATATAAAGATTAAACACATCGGAATTGGCGTTTTATTTATTGCTCTTTTGGTAATAGCGGGATGGGCCAATTTTTCCAGCGTAAAAGTTGCAAAAGCGGCAGCGCCTACGTTACTTGAACTTAAATATATGGATTCAGGTGCCGGGGATGGTCGTGTGGATCTTATTCGAATGATGTTTAGTGCTGCTATTACTAGCTGTACGGCTACAGTTGCCGATTTTGGGTATACGGCAAATGACATTACCGGATCGGCTATAGCTGGCGGAACTGTTCGATGTGCCGGAGATGACTTATATGTGTGGATTGATTTTGGTACACAGGGAGCTGCCAATATAACAAGTCACACCACTGCCCCAACCCTTACATATACGGACGATGCGGCAAGGACTATTTCTAGTGCGGGCGGAGAAGTCGCAAATTTTGGACCTCAAGATATTAGTGATGGAGCAAGCCCATGGACAACCGCAATATCGCTACAAGATAATAGTGGAGATGGAATTGCAGATAGAGCCGTTTTTACATATTCGGAGCCGATGGTAGATCATGCGGCTGGCACGTATGGATATAATGCAACTTCTGCAGCAAATCACGGAAGTTGTACCGGTGAAAGCGCGGATCCAGACGGAACAGCAGTAATTGTGGTTACATTTACATGCACCAATGTTTATACCGCTGTTGGAGATTTTTCTATTACCGCCGCCGGAGCCAATGAGCTTCACGACGCAGCCAGCAATGAATTGAGCAATAAAACTTTTACAAGCGCCAGCGCTGTACCAGTAACGGACGGCATGAAACCAAGGATAACTACCGCTGCAACTGGAGACGCAAATAGCGACGGATCGGTAGATCGTTTGGTACTTACTTTTTCCGAGCAAGTAGATGTTACCGACGGTGGAACAGATAATGATTTTACTCTCGCTGCTTCTTCCGGTACTGCAACAATTACTGCAGGCACATATACTGCTGCAGACACCACTACGCTGACTTATACAATCACCACTTCCGTTACGGGCAACACTTCATTGACTATTAGCCCGTCGTACTCCACTGCGGGAGCCGGAAGCCTTATTGATAATGGTTCAAACGAAATGTTAGAGCTTGAAACGGTTTTGGGAACTGACGGCGCAAAACCTATTATTAAGCAATTTACTTATCAGGACACTAGCGGTGATGGCAACATAGACGCTTTTTTGGCTACATTTAGCGAGACAGTAACCGGTGACAGTTTTCTTAGCTCAAATGATTTGAATCTTACAAACACGGCAGGCATAGCTATGATGGGATTTGGAAGTGGTGGGTCGGATGTTATTACGGGGTCGGTCTCAAGTGCGACTGTTACTGTTGGTTCACCAGGAAGTACAGCTAACACCGCGAATGGCCTCGCGTTTGCAATTAGCACCCAAAATGGATTCTCATTAACTGACGGCACAAATACAAACACAACTCTTGGTGCACAAAGCCAAGCAACTTTTGTGGATGGAGCAGCGCCTCAAATGACAATCTTTCAATATAAGGATTCTGATGCTGATGGCAAAATAGATAGTTTTACAATTAGCATTAGCGAATCAGTTACCGCTTCAAGCGTTCTTAAGGCAAGCAATTTGACGTTTACAAACGTAGGTGATTTTACGGGCGCAGCATTTGGTTCTGGCTCAACAGACCTTATAACGGACACAGTAAGTAGCGTTAACGTAACCTTGGAAACAGAATCTACCGTTGTGGATACGGTTAATACAGGAACAATTGCAATTAGTACACAAGGGGCTGGTTTTTCTCTAATTGATTCAGTTGGAAATACAAACAACTCAAATACCGCACAGTCTCAACTTACGTTTGCCGACGGAGCAGGGCCTGTTATTACCTCCGCCGTGATGTCCGATGCAGCACTCAATGATGGCAAAATCGACAAAATCGCGCTCACTTATTCCGAGAATTTGGATATGATGCCGGGTGCAGGCACAAACGGATTTGTAATTTCATCCGCCGCAAATCACGGGACATGTGGTGATGCGAGTTCGGATCCCGACGGAACAACTACTTTGAATGTTACTTTTTCTTGCGCCAATGTATATACAGCAGTTGGTGATTTGACTATGACTTTTACGGCTAATGCCAATATAAGGGATAGTTCAAGTAATGCTCCTTCGGCAACATTAACGTCTTCAAGTACTACACCGGCTGCCATTACAGACGGAGCAAAACCAATTCTAGTCAGTGCTGTAAAAAGCCAAAATCCAATTAGCGCAAAAGACCAGCTAGTACTGGTTTATTCCGAGCCAATGTATATCGATATTAATAGTGGTATGGGTGACACAGCTGGAGTAATTGATGCTGGAGATATTACCTCCAATGAAAGTATGACTTCGACCGCCGGCATAGGCGGCATAGTAAACGGCACAACCTTAACTCAAATTGGCACTTTTGGGACAGATGGAACGGTTGTCCAAAGTGCGGCTACAAATAATACTGTTGCAGTTTCTTCATCAACAATCACTATAACTTTAAATACTGCTGTTGGTTCTTATTTTACAACTTCC
>JBAYHN010000053.1:0-9260 GCA_041666125.1 Candidatus Altimarinota bacterium
CAGCCAACATATGGAATCGACGCAATTTCCAGCATGCCCTGAACCGTTCCATCTTCGCCATAAGGCCCATGTAATACCGGAAAAACGATGTCTACTTTTTTAAATTCGCACTCGTCATCTTTGTCGTTATAAATAAAAACTCCTTTTTGGGCAGGATCCAAGCTGAGCGAAACATTATCTAGCCCTGCGGTTTTACCTTTTTTGAGAGATTCCATCACGTTTTTGCCGGCAACCCATTTGCCGGTTTTTGTTATCCCTATGGGGATAATCTCATATTTCTTTTTATCCAACGCACCTATTATGGAAGTTGCAGAAACCAGTGAAACTTCGTGTTCACCGCTCCTGCCCCCGAACAAAACTGCTATTTTGAGTTTATTCATACGCACCTGATTATACCATTGAGTAAATCCTCGCCAATTGGTATAATGATATGATGCAAAATGTGATTGACTCAACCAGAGGAAGACTTATGCCTTTTTTGAGAAATGCAGGTTTTGATATTCCGGAAGCGCCAAGAATGGACGTTTCTCATGTCGAAATGGGCCTGGATAGATTTGTTAAGAAAGTTCCTACAAGAAATTATAAGAATTTGGCACGCATGGTACCTATTAAGTGGCTTTAAACAACGATCCTCGGGATACGCTCGTTTATTCTCGTGGTGATTTCGTAGTTAATCGTTCCAGTTAGCTCCGCCAAATAATCTGCAGAAACTTCCAGTTTTCCGCTGCGGCCAAGGAGAATTACTTCATCTTCCACCTTTGCTTCCGGAATATTTGTAGCATCCACCATTATGATATTCATGCACACACGACCAATAACTTTTGCCTTTTTGCCATGAATTAAAACATGCGCCGCGTTAGAAAAACCACGATCATAGCCATCATAATAACCAACAGGCAAAATCGCCAAGCGCGTTTTTTTTGCCGTTTTATGCGTACATCCATATCCAACATATGAATTTTTTGGAATTTCTTTTATTTGAGCAATTCGCGTTTTCCAGGTTAAAACCGGCTCAAGCGTAAAGTTTTTATTGATTTTTCGCATGGCATTTTTTGTAGAATCCGAAGGCCAAAGTCCATAAATTGCAATTCCAGGACGCACCATTTGAAAATGCGTTTGAGGGAAAAGCATTGTCGCTGCGGAATTTGCCATGTGCATGACTGGAATATTTATTCCATTTTTTTGTAAGGTCGCAGAAATTTCTTTAAATTTTTGAATTTGATGAAGTGGATAGCTGGACAGCGCATGAACGGTTTTAATTTTTCCCGTAGCAGTATCCATAATTCTTTCCGTCTCAAGATCCTCGATGTTCGCAAAATGGCTTGCCATTCCCTCTATTTCAATATTCGGAAGACGCTGCGCAAACTCAACAAAATCCAAAATTTCACTTTCCAAAATTCCTTGCCGATTATTTCCGGTTTCAATTTTTAAATGTATTTTTGCAGTTTTCTTTTGCTTCTGCGCAGCCTGCGAAAGCTTTTTTACAGTAATTTTATTATAAATAATAAGCCTGCAATCCAAATTCACAGCCTCCGCCAAATCCTGTTCCATTGTGTAGCCCATTATATATATAGGAGATTTAATGCCGGTTTTCCTCAAAATCTGAGCTTCGAACAGAGAATTTACACATAACCAGTTAGCGCCGGCAGCAAGTATGATTTTTGCGGATTCACAAATGCCGTGACCATATGCGTTAGCCTTTACAGCCGGTGCAAGTATTGCGCCGTTACTAGCCAGCTTTTTGAAGTTTTGTACATTCTCGGTTAAAGCGCGCCTATCTATTTCAACCCACGTTAGCTGCCTTTTGGCTATAGTTGACATGAAGTCTTAATTATAGTACAATATATTCGATGGATGTAAAACAACATTCTTCTAAAAGCAATATAGCTTTTAAATACAAATAGACAAATTTTATTTCTTAACATTTTATTTGTATGGGGAAAAACAAAAACACATTTAGGGCAGCGGTAGGGGAAATGAAGCACTTTTTACTTGGATCAGCGTTGGTGCTTACGCTTGTTACAGTTGTGCCGGTTTTGGCACAGAGTGGCGCAATGGGGAGTGGAATGGGTAGCCCTGGCATGGGAGCCGGAATGGGCGGGGGCCAGCAAGTGGGCCAGCCAAGCGGAATGAATAAGCAACAGAACAATCAACTCAAGCAAATGATGAACCAAGGTGGAATAAATGCCGATAAAGCCGGACAGGCAGGAAAAATGATGAATCAACTAAATCAGTTGAACAACAAACAAGGTCAGAAAAGCGGCACTTCCGGCCTAAACGGTTCAGCAAATAAAATGATGAACGGCCAGCAAGGCCAGGGAATGGGACAAGGCAAACAAGGCATGGGCATGGGCCAAAATAAACAAGGCCAGACTGGAAACAAGATGAACCAAAAAAAGGCTCCAAAGAAAATGGATGCCAGCAAATTCACAAAGTCATATGACAAGGTTTTAGCAACAATTACAAAGGCAAACGATCAATTTGCTGCCAAGGTTGCCAAAATCAATACACCACTAAAAACTCCAAACAAAGTTTTCACTCTTGTTAATACAGCTCTAAAGAATGACGTAAAATTCTGCAGAGTTACACAAACTCCAATGATTCCTTTGGAGCTAGATGTGGAGGATTTTGATTGCCAGGGTTACATCGAAGAACAAATGGCAGCTCTAAGTGATTTGAAAGAATCTTATCTTGCTGCAGAAACTGACGACGAAAGAACAGAAATCTTGACGTCCGCATCGGATTTGGTAACAGAATCATTTGATCAATTCTCAACAACTATTGAGGATCTAAAAACTGCTATAGAAGATGCTGTTGAAGCAGCTAATGCAGAACAGGAAGAGGAAAACATTATAGAAGAAGAGCCAACATTGGACTATTCGGCACCGGTTAATACAGTTCCGGATGCAGAACCAGCTCCTACAACAGATAACACAAACACAGGTCTTTAGTCTGTCAATGGGGTAAAGCAACAAAAACAAAAGGGTGTTCCACAGGTATTGTAGAGCACCCTTTTATATGTTATAATTATACGATTTACATCATAAACAAAAACAAATATGGAAAGACGAGGCGTATACAGAAAGGGTAGTGCGGGACATCCAAGGAACGCTAGTGCATATCGCATTAGTCTGCAAAGATTCAAACATTGGAGGCCAATGGCGGCATTGCTGGGCTTTATGCTCGTTTTTGCAGCTGCCCCACTTGTGGGTGATCAGTTCCAAGCATCGCTTTTAACAAATGAGCAGATCAATTCATTCTCGGTAGAGAATCCTGATCATGTAAGAAAAGTTTTGCTTAACTCTCTGGATTCTTTTGTGGATGATTGTGAAAGATTAAATGTTGAAAAATGTTCTGAACAGGGACGAACATTAATGGAAGAGATAGCTGTTTCCGGCTCAGATGTAATGCGTTATAGCGCAGCAGCTGAACTGTTTGCAGCAAGATACGAAAAAGATGTGGCAATTGCCGCATGTAAATATGATCTTTCCGGCAGTTTGGCCAAGATGAAAGGGGAGGTGGCTCAACTAAATTATTTTATTGATATGTACAGCGACGTTTTGCCAGCTCCGGCACTATTCTCCGCGAGCGAAAATTTGCAAAATGCAACTTCGGAATTGGATCAGCTTGTACAGTCCTGTATCGAAAATTCATAATACCAATTATTTAAATGATTAAAGCCCCAAGAATCTAAAAAATCTGGGGCTTTATTTTAATGGAAAATGGCTTATAATTCAGATCGTTATGTTGATATACAATGTGGGACAATTGATGAATGCGAACGTGGGAGCCAAAGAAAAGTTCTCCATAGACGATGATTTGGATATTTCCAAAGTTATTCCCGGCAATGGAGTAATTCATGTTACCGGTGAAGTTGCCATGATGAGGCTTCCTCACGAGATTAATGTGCAGGTAAAGCGCCTCAATTCCGAGGTGGTGGGCACCTGCAACAGATGTTTAAAGGTTTTTAAGATAAAACTGGCCGTTTCTCATGCGGAACGTGAGTTTATTATTGACCTGCCTGCAGAGGAGATTGAACCTGGAGAAGACATCTTTTATGTGGATAAAAGAACAAGAGAGATAGATCTTACAGATATGGTGAGCCACGAGCTTCTCTTGCATTTTCCGTTAATTCCAGTATGCTCTGAAAGCTGTAAGGGTCTGTGTGATCAGTGTGGGGTCAACCTTAACGAGACCACTTGTTCCTGTAAGCACATTACTCGAGTAGCAAATTCACCATTTAGATTTCCTCATTAATCTTTTAAGCCATGGCAAAACATCCAGTACCCAAAAAGAAAGTCTCCAATGCACGTAGCGCACAACGCTTCGCTTCATTTAAACAGAAAAAGTACCGCAAGATCAAAAACTTTGTAAATATTATAAAGTGCAAAGCCTGCGGAAACCCTGCATTAAATCAACAAGCTTGCCCAAAATGTGGCAATTATCGTGGACGTTCCACAAGGGACGCCAAAAAAGTTGTAGAAAAGATCACGAAAGTAAAAGCTTAATTAAGGAATTTCTAACGTTCTTTTAAAAATATGGGCAGCTCTCGCCATTTAGGCCGAGTACTGGTTCTAAAAACACTATTCTCTTACGAATTTCATGGAGGAGATCCGGAAGGAACCCTTGAATATATCGCCAAAGAGTTTGAAGGCAAGATTTCTGATTTAAGTTTTGCCTACGAACTTTTGAATGGTGTGTTGCGCGATCAAAAGAAAATTCACGAACTGATAGTTAAGTACGCACCGGCATGGCCGGTAGATAAGATCGCCAAAATAGACAGGGCCGCTTTGGAAATAGGCACCTACGAGATGCTTTATTCCACAGATATCCCTGCGGTTGTTGCCATAGACGAGGCGATTGAACTTGTAAAAACCTATGGTAGCGAAAATTCACAAAAGTTTGTTAACGGTGTTCTAAATGCAATATATAAAGCTGAAGGATCTTCTGCCGACATTGCAAAAAAAGATCCGAGTAAAATTCAAAAACCCTGAGCTGCTTGCTCAGGCCTTCGTGCACAAATCCTATTTAAATGAGCACAAAGATGAGCTTAGTAATGACAACGAAAGATTGGAGTTTTTGGGTGATGCCGTGCTTGAATTGGTGACGACGGAGTTTTTATTTGAGAAATTTACAGAGAGTGAGGAGGGGCAACTAACAAGTTTTCGTTCCGCGCTTGTAAAAGGCAGGCATTTGGCAGAAGTTTCCAAAAAACTTGGGCTTGGGGAATATTTATTGTTGAGTAGGGGAGAAGAAAAGTCGGGTGGAAGTGAAAAAGATTATCTTTTGGCAAATACGCTGGAAGCTTTAATTGGAGCCATTTATTTGGATAAGGGATTTAAAGCGGCGCACAAATTTATAAGCCGACACATTATTGCCAAGCTGGGGGAAATTGTAAAAAAAGGGCTGCATGTTGATGCAAAATCGCATTTTCAGGAAAAGGCGCAAGATTGCGAAGGAATGACTCCGGAATATAAAGTTTTGAGCGAGACAGGCCCGGATCACAATAAGATTTTTGAAGTTGGCGCGTATCTTGGCGAAGCGCTGGTTGGCAAAGGCCACGGCTCCAGCAAGCAAAAAGCAGAGCAGTCTGCGGCGGAGGCAGCGCTAAAAGCGAAGGCGTGGTAAAAATCTTGGCTACGACGGAGTGTTAGGCCACGGCCTGATTTAACAGACAGTCGACGCTTCTTCTTTGTGCAAACTGTTCGTTTGGGTGGTGCCAGTATGCAACTTCTTTTTCGCCATAGACCCAGCAAAGGTGAACGATTAGCGAATTCGCGATGCATGGAAAATCCACAATTCCCTCTTTAAAATCGCGCAAGATAACGCCAATGGATTCAAGCTCTTTTATGTGATAATCAACCTGTTTAAGCAAATTTTCGGCTTCTTTTAATCTTTCGAGCATTTGTTTTTCCGGCATGGTCAAAGAATCTTTGGCCAATTTAACTTCACTGTTAATTGCAGAAGCTTTTTTGATTTTAATCAAAATATCGCCGACGATTGGGCTAACCAAAACCAAAGAACTGGTTGCCTGTGATGGTGAGAAGTATTTTTCCACGACCTTATTCTACCATGATTTTGTCCAAAATATTTCGCCCCATTTTGGTAAACATCATTTCTATTTCTTCCATGTGGAATACCGGCGGTGAGCCTGCGTCGCTAAGAGTTACAATCTGTTTTCGCATTGGAATGCTGCAGAGAAGGGGAAGCCTATACATGTCTGCAATCTTGTTGCCGCCGCCTTCGCCAAAAATCTCGCCACGCATGTTTTCCACAACCCCAACAACCGGAATATTCATCATGTAAGAAGCGTTTATAATTCTGCGCGTGTCCGGAATGGCAAGGCCTTGAGGAGTTGTTACCGCAATCACGCCATCAATCTCAAAATTCTGCATTATTGTAACGCTGCTATCTGTTGTGCCCGTCGGAAAATCAATAATCAAAAATTCCACTTCACCCCAAATACTTTGCATCATCATCTGCTGAATGATTTTAGAAACAAGCGGACCGCGCCACATAACAGGATCGTCTTCCGAAGCGGTAAGCCCGGCCATGGAAATAACTTTTAGTCCCCATTTTTGTATTGGCAAAAGTTTGTGGTCGCTGCCGCTCATTATTTTATTTTGAATGCCAAGGCACTTAAAAACGTTTGGGCAGCTAATATTGGCATCCAGAAGTGCTGTGGGGTGGCCCAGCTTGGCAAGTGTAAGGGCAATGGACGTGGCAACAAAAGTTTTACCAACACCGCCTTTACCGCTAACAACGCCCAAAATTTTCCCTACGCCCGGAATTCTAAGTTTTGCATGTGGTTGATTATTCATTTTCTAATTTCTAATTGGTTTTTTGAAGAAGTCTTTGAGCTTAAAAGCGTTGATTACAAACAAAAAGCTCATTGCGCCGCCAATTATAAACCACCACTCAATGGGAAGTATAGTGATTATTGTGATTGCCAAGGCCTGGCCAATTATAT
This sequence comes from Candidatus Altimarinota bacterium, assembly GCA_041666125.1. GTDB lineage: Bacteria > Patescibacteriota > Gracilibacteria > UBA1369 > UM-FILTER-53-11 > JBAYHN01. Next base: position 6,971 of record JBAYHN010000053.1, read on the forward strand.
ATGGCAATGTATCGCTTGTTCTGTAAACAGAGATGAGTTCAACCTCTTTTTCGGGCATTTGTCGGAAGAAGTACGAGTCGCGGGTCATCTCTATAAATGAGCTGCCAATTGCTGCAATAAAGAAAAAGATGATGAATACACGCAAATTTGTGGTGAAGCCAAGAAGAATGGTAAACAGAGCCATTAGAGAGTAGCCGATGATAAATAGCTTTTTTTCGCCGGTTTCTTTGTCGGCAACTTGCCCAAGCGGATATTCAAAAATGGCTTGCGGCACGCCCATTAATGTTTTTGTAAGGCCAATTATGGTTATTGTTGCGCCAAGTTTCATCATGAGTAGCGGCAAAAAATCCCAGATGGAAAAAATAAATCCAATGCCCATGTTATTTAGATATGTTTTTCGCAGATTTGGATCTTTAAAAAAGCGTTTTATGTTTGCGGCAAAAGGTCGGGAGTGAGGTATGTGAATTTCTTCGTGAGAAAGTCGAATGAAAAAGAAAACAAAAAGTGCGACGGTGCAGATGGCGGAGGATAAATAAAATACGGCTTCGAAACCGAATTTGTCTGCTATAAGACCGCCGAGTAGTGGGCCAACCAGCCAGCCAATGTTGCTAAAAGATCCGAGCTTGCCGGCGTTTTCGGCGATGGTTTTATAATTGGAATAATGCTTTATATAAAGGCTTACATCCATTATAAAAAGCGATAAAATAAATTGATAAAGGGCAAAAACGAAAAATATGGCGGCAGTGTGTTTTACCGTTGTATAAAGCACAAAAGTTAAAGTAAAAAGTGCCAATGCCAAAATTAGGGATTTGCGTTTTTTTAAGTGTTCAATTATGCGTGCGGAATAAATGTTCGAAACAAATGCGGCAAAATATCCCACAAAAAATATCATGGCCACTGCGGCGTCGGAGTCTACGAATTTGCGGAAGTAGAGCGGCAAAATGGCTGTGAGGACGGCTGCGGCCAAGTTGCGGAAAAAGTTGATTTCAAAAATTATCCAAATGGGGGAGGAGGATTCACGGATTTTTAAGAGGATGCTTTTTCCCATAACTGGTTAGAATCTACTATGAATAGCGGTCTGGCAGCAAGGATATCTTGCCACGCTAACAGATTGAGGCTGGAGGTCAGTGTATTCCTCGCAGGATACGGCGTTCTTTTGCAATTATGCAAAAGCCGCCTCGCCCTCGGCACATGCCCGCTTGGCATGTGCCTGCGTGAGTCCTGCTTAGTAATACACATGACCTCTAGCCTAGATTAAGCTCAACAGCCACGCTGCCCGCCTTCATACTAGCTTCTAGTTTGCGGGATAAAGCATTCGTTATTTGGAGGGAGGAGTTTCACGTGCCAGCATAAAAAGCGCATCGGAAAGGCGATTTATGTAGCTCAAGAGGGATTTATTTATTAATTCTTTCTCGTTCAATTTAAAAAGATTTCGCTCCGCGCGGCGGCAAATTGTGCGCGCCAAATGCGCATGTGCCGCAAACGGAGTTCCGCCGGGAATTATAAAATGTTTGAGTGGTGGCAGTGCACGCTCGGCATCATCAATATATTTTTCCAGAATTTTCACATCATTTTCTGCAATTTTCACCACGCCTGACTTTTTAAAAATGTCTGCAAGTTCGCTGCCAATGCACAAAAGATCACTTTGAGTTTTTTTTAAAAGATTTTCCGCCTTTTCGCTGTGCGGAAAGGTTCGCAGCACGCCAATTGCGGCATTAACCTCATCAATATCACCAATTACACAAATAATCGGATCATATTTGGGAATTCTGTTGCCGCCGATGATGCTGGTTTCGCCACTGTCGCCAGCTCGCGTATAAATGCTCATAAATGAGATTTATTGTTTTTTGGAAAACACCACGCCACCCATTATTCCGCCAACCACTGCGCCAAAGCCCATTCCCAGGAAGGAGGCGATGTTTACAGGTGGAATACTCTCTGTGTTGCCAGGTTGAATATGTCCTGCAATCCAGGCGATTATAAGGGAAAATCCGAGTCCAAGGATGATTCCGATTGTTATGCCAAGTACTCCGCCAAGTAGCATCCGCAGGAATGAATTAAGTCTAACGTTACGCATATTGATTTATGGTTAAGGGTGTATGGTACAATTCGCTAGGTAATTGTACCACGGTCGTTGAAAATAAGGGCCCGTAGCTCAGCGGTTAGAGCAGTCGGCTTAAAGTCACGGAACCTAAGTCTGAATTTCAGATATGGATCTGTGCATAGGGCAATTTGCGGAGCAATCTGCAAATGTTTATCTGTCAAATTCGGGGAAGCCTTAAGTATCGCG
>JBAYHN010000054.1:0-9219 GCA_041666125.1 Candidatus Altimarinota bacterium
AAGTCCTGCTAAGATTTTTATGATTAGAATTGATGTAAATGCTCGCCGCGCAGCAGTTTATGTAAATCCGGATCAGAGACCTCTTGCAATCGGGAAGCAGGGACAAAACGTGCGCCTAGCTTCACAATTGGCAGGTTATGAAATCGATATTCTTGATGTTAAAGATTTACCTGCAGGCGCAGGTGCTCCGGGTGCAGCGGGAGGAGAAGCGGCAATCGTAACAGCTCCAAAAGAGCATGTAATCAAGATCGAGAATCTTGAAGGATTGGACAAGAAACTCGTTGCAAAACTTGCAGCTGCAAATCTTACGGATGTTGAACAGCTCAAAGGACTTTCTGCGAAAGACATTGCTTCTATTGAAGGCATAGACGAAGATTCGTCTCACCTCATCGCGGACGCTGTGAAGAAGGTAAAATAAAGGAGCTTTATGATTCAAATTCTGTCCAGTATAACGCCACTTTTTATATTGTTGTTCGTGGGTGTTTTGGCGCGCCTATTAAAAATAGCGGATTTGGAATGGGTAAAGGTTTTGAATAAGTTTGCGCTTTACCTTGGTTTTATTCCTTTGATGATTTACAGCATCGGCCATGCGGACAAAGCCAGCATCACAAATACAAAATTAATTTTGGTGAATTTTGGGGTCATATTGATAATTATTTTTGCAACCTTGATCGTTACAAAACTTTTAAGAATGGGCAGCGAAACGGCGAATGCATATATTTTGGGGATATTTTTTGGGAATACCGCCTATTTGGGTTTACCCTTTATTGCAGCGCTTTATCCTGGCTCGGAGGGCTTAATAAGTGTGCATATAGCAATATATAGCGTGCTGCTTTTGTCGATTGGAACGGCACTTGTTAAATGTGAAAAATTAACCGGTGCAAGCTGTGTTGGTATATCAAAAAAACTTATAACCGATCCATTGTTAATTTCAATTTTTGTGGGATTTTTTCTGCTTTATTTTGATATAGATTTGCCAAAAGTTATAGATGAAGCACTTAGGCTACTTTCATCCAGCCTAACGCCAATAGTGCTCGTTGCTCTTGGTATATTTGTAGGACAGAAGATGGAATTTAATAAAGATTTTTTGCATGCGGGAATAATAACTTTTTGCAAATTAATAATATCGCCGGTTTTATTTTTAATTGCTTGGAAAGTTTTTGATTTTGGTTCAGATTTTAAAATATCAATTTTGGAGTCAGCCATGCCCGTTGGAATTATGATTTTTGCCTTGGCGGATGTTCACGGCCTTAAAAAGCAGATTGTCGCAAATGCCGTAATTCTTAGTACGCTAGCCTCTTGCGTAACTTTGACAATATTGGCTGCATTAGTTCAGTAGTGTTTTATTTATAACTCTTTGCCCTTTAGCCTTCCTAAAAAGGCAGTTTTATGGTAAAATAATTAGAAAAAATATTTATGGCAGATCAGCAAAATCAACCTGTAGGACAGGGGACACAATCTACTGTGAATCCGGCAACGCCGGCAGCTGTGCCAAATGTGACGCCAGTAGTAGTAGTTGCGCCAGAAGTAAAGGCAGGGGCGCCTGCAAATACAGACAACACTATTGCCACTGTTTCGCCTACAATAAATAATAGTCCAAGCCAGCCGGTTGATATTCACCCGACAAGCGTGGTGCAAAATCCCGAGCCAAAACAAAATGTGAACTCCGGGCAAGTTGAAGCGGAAAAGCCTGCAACAGAAGCGGCTAAACCATCAGATACAGATAAAGCGTTAACTGGTATTAATCGCGATTTGGAAGAGAAAATCACAATGGAGAAGGCACAGGAAATTGCCATGCCATATATAAACGTTGGCGTTTTTCCTGTTAATCCGGATATTTTGCATTTGGTATCGCCAGAGGATGCGAAGCGTGCAATGGCAATGCTTTTTTATAAAGTTGGAAAGAAAGTTCGTCTTGCAGTTGCAGATCCAAATAGTCCGGAAACTCAGGCTTTAGTAAAAGATTTGGAAGGCAAGGGTTATGGAGTGCAGATGAATTTGGCTTCGCGCGCAAGCGTTACCGAGGCATTTAAATTTTACACTTCGGATCAATATAAATTAAAAACGGAAATTAAAAACACAGTTTCGGAGGAGGAAATTCATTATGAAAAGGAATTGGAGAATTTGGCTGCACTAAAGGATAAAATCGCAGCGCTGCCGTCGGAAGAGGCGCTAAATACATTAAACGTTTCTGCAATTAAAGCAGGCGCTTCGGACATTCATTATCAGCCGGAAGAAACTTTGTGCACGGTGCGTTTTAGAATTGATGGCGTGTTGCATACGGTTTTTGATATTCCAAAAGAAACTTACACAAATTTGGCAAATCAGTTGAAATATAAAGCGAAAATGAAATTGAATATTACAAATGTTCCGCAAGATGGAAGGTTTAGATTTATCGTAAATGAACGCAAAATCGACGTTCGTGTCTCGGCGCTGCCAACGGAATATGGCGAGTCATTTGTTTGTAGAATTTTGGACAGCGGAAAGCATTTTGCAAACTTTGAAGAGCTTGGATTTAGCAAGAAATCTCTGGAAGTTTTGCGACGTGCAACGGAATTGTCTCAGGGAATGGTTCTCGTGACGGGCCCAACCGGTTCTGGAAAAACTACGACGCTTTATGTGCTTTTAAATAAAATTAATACTCAAGATACAAAAATAATTACGCTCGAAGATCCTATTGAATATCACCTTACAGGCATTACGCAAAGCCAGGTGAATGAAAAGAGGGGATACACTTTTGCGGATGGATTGCGCTCTATTTTAAGGCAAGATCCGGATGTGGTGATGATTGGTGAAATTCGTGATTTGGAAACTGCGGAAGTTTGTGCGCAGGCTTCGCTAACGGGTCACGTTTTGCTTTCTACATTGCATACAAATAGCGCCGTTGGAACAATTCCGCGTTTAATAAATATTGGATTGCCGGCATTTATGGTTGCGCCTGCACTTTCTGTAATCGTGGCGCAAAGGCTTGTGCGAAGGCTTTGCACGTGTAGCGAAGAAGTGGAAATTAAGCCGGAAGAAAAAATATATTTGGAAACTACGCTCGCAAAAATAAAAGAAGTTGATCCTGCTTTTGAAGCGGCAATGCCTGCAAAGATAAAGAAAGTGAAGGGTTGCGAGGCTTGTAATTTTACCGGTTTCCGCGGGCAAATAACGATTTCGGAAGTTTTGGATTGTAATGATGAAATTAAAAATGCTGTGCTAAAAAATGCTTCAAGTTCCGATTTGCTTTTGATTGCGCGCAAGAATGGAATGCTCACGATGGAAGAAGATGGCATTTTGAAAGTTATTGAAGGCAGCACGACGATAGATGAGGTTCATCGCGTTACAAATACATAGGAGCCGTTGGTTTTTACCAGGCCTTTTAACTCCAGCATAGAGATTGCGCTGAGGATTTCTGGTGCGGGAAGTTTTGTTTCGGACATTAGGGTTCCAGTAGTTTGAGGCGAATTTTTGAGTGCCTCAAAAATTCGCCTTTCCTTTACATTTAGCCCCGCAGCCACATCAAAGATATTTGATTGCGTCAGTCGATTAAGATTTTTCCCGCCAGGCATTTTTCCGGATTTTGCCTCGCCCTCTTTCTCCGCAAACTTAATCTCCAACTGCTCAATAATATCCTGCACACACGTCACCGGAAACGCTTTGCAGTCGCGAATAAGGCAGTTGGTTCCCTTGCATGTGTCCTGCGTAATATTTCCCGGCAATGCAAAAACTTCGCGATTATATTCCAGTGCCAGCCTCGCAGTTATTAACGCTCCGGACCTTTCCGGCGCCTCAATCACAAGCGTCGCCATAGACATTCCGGCAATTATTCTATTTCTCTGGGGAAAAGTGCCCTTGTAGGGCTTAAAAGAATGTTCATATTCCGTAATCAAGCATCCGGACTCTTGAATTTTTTCCGCGAGCAGACGATTGCAAGGAGGCGTTATATTTTCCAATCCGGCTGCAAGTACTGCAATTGTTTTTCCGCCCGCTTTAAGTGCCGCCCAGTGCGCAATAGCGTCAATTCCATAGGCCAATCCACTCACAATTACAAACCCGCGCGCAGCAAGGTAAGCAGAAAAATCTTCCGTCATTTGTTTGCCATATTGGCTCGCATGCCTTGTTCCAACAATCGCGAAATAGCAATCTTTGTCACTCAGCTTTTGCCCAAGGCAAAAAAGCCTGTCCGGCGCGCCATGAATTTCTCGCAGAAGAGGGGGATAAAGCGGGTCATTTTTTAGAATACTGGAGAGCATATTATTTGATTTTTTTAGCAGAAATTATATAATTATTACGGTGCTAACCTTTCGTGTCCCAGAAAAGGAACCCTAGCGGTCCCTTTTCTTTTTTTGTTGCTAATGGTGGTGGAACGGACGGGAATCGAACCCGCCTACGAAAGTGCTAACCTTTCGCTGTCACCTTGACCCGCCCCACGCGCCATTAGCGAAAAGACCTATATCACATAGGGATTACATTTTTCTAAACTTTTTATGAATTTTTTATTAAATCCAATTTTCTCGGCTTAACCCAAGCGGTATTGCCGTGTCTGTGTAATTATGTTATAGTATAGGTGTATATATGAGCGGATCTGAAACACAAAAACCAATAGAAGCTACAAACCTTAAGCCAAAGGATGAGGTTTCAAAGCCTGTTGGCCAAGAGGATGTTGATGCTCAATCGGCTGATGCTCAAGCAGCGATGGATGCACTTTTGGGTGGAGGGGCTTCTGCGTGTGATGCTGTTCGTGGTTGCAATAAAGAAATAGTTCAAAGTTCATGGGAACAAAAAAGCAGAGATGCAACAGATTCAATTGCAAGAAATCCACAGTTGGCTGTCTCGTTTGCCAAATTGTTACAGGCTTATGTAGCGACAACTCCAGAACCACCACCTTATTTTAGAGTCTCAAATCAACCGTGGTCTGATTTTAATAATGCAATGTCTTATGTGTCAGGAGACCGTTCTGAATCCGTCGCAAAACAGGTGTGGGGAGGAGTTTTAAAATTGGCACAAACAAAAGATCCAAAGGCATATGCAAAACTACAATCGATAGCTGGTACCGTTTAATCTCGCACATATTCCACCTATGTACTGATCTGCAGGTGCGCAAAGTTGCTATCAGACTCGATTAAACTGCTCTTTCAGTCTTTCGGCGAGCTCAACAACTTGTTGCATATCAAGTGGAACAGAATTCGCTGCTAAACCACCGATTGTTTCCATTTTAGCTGCAGGTGGTTTTTCCAAGTCAGTCATTAAAATATGGTTATTCCCGTTTTCTGGTGGCATAACATCAAGTTTTAGTAAATATATGAAAGAACTTTTACACCAACCACGCGTCCTGGCTGTGCGGATTGAAGAAGATGTTCGTGCCGACGAGCTTTTTTAGCGTATCCAGAGCCACTTTTTGGCTCTTTGTCGGGATTGTGATTTTCCACAACGTGCCGGTTTTAATATTCGCAAATTCGGTCATTTTCAATCGATGCAAAACTTTGGAAGTCTTGGACATACCAACGAAATCCTGTTTTTCGCGCACCAGCAACCTAAAAGTCATTTGTTCATCTTCTTTTGCTTCTACCGGTAAAAATTTGCCACTCTTAAATTTAACCAGCGATTTTTTGAATTTTGTAACGGCAACTTCTTTGTTTGTATTCAAAAGAATTCCGCTTTGGATTAATTTTTTAACGCTTGGTTCAAATCCCGCCGGCCCTTTATATTCAATTTCGTAATGCGTAGATCGGCTTACTTTTGTGCTTGCAAAGCCCAAATCCTGAATTGTGAGTTCATAAGTCTGCGCTTCATTGTCCGTAATAATCAAATCCGTAAACATTTGCATGCTTGCAGTTGATTCGTAATTTTTTAGAGGCCAGGTAACAATCGGCTTCACGGCCAAGCGAGGCACGCGCTTTTTGAATTCGCCTTTTTTAAGAGCGAGAATTGAATCTCTCATTGAAGTGAATAACTTTTCACTGGAAATACTTGCGCGTTCCAAATGTGGCATTATCGCCATCACATTTCCAGCCGGATTACAGATTGCGGCAATGTTATACATCGCACCGTTTGGATTGATCGGAAACTCAGACTTCATCACTCCGGCTTCATCGCAATATCGGAAAGCCACCTGCCCATTCTCCAAAAGTTTAGGAATCAAATCCTGAATTTCTGTTGTAAAGCGCCCTTCTCCATGTGCAATTGGCGCCTTTAAAATCTCTCCTTCATTAACATTTACGGTAAACATGCAGCTTCCTTTTGGAGCAGTGCACTTCAAGTTTGACCAGACATTAAAATAACCTGTTCCAAGAACTTCGCCATCTTTAATTCTTTTGTTGCGAGCGAGAGCCATCACAAGTTTATTCCCATCCACGCCAGGAATCAGCCCTGTTTCCAATAAAATCTGTGCACCATTACAAATGCCAAGCAACGGTTTTCCTTTTGCTGCCTGATTTTTTAGCTCTTCCATAACAGGATCAAGCGAAGCAATAACTCCGGCTCGTCCGCGATCTTCATAAGAAAATCCTCCGCCAATCACATATCCATCATATTTTTGTAATTTGCTTGGCGCATCATTCCAGCGGAAAAATTCACCAACCATTCCCGCGCGATTTATTTCGCGACGAGTTTCGTACTCGGTATTTAGGCCTGGAAATTGAATTATTGCGATTTTGATCATGGAATTATTGAAAAGATGTGCTTATTTTAATTTTTCTCGTAAACCTTCGCCCCAAGCGATTCTCATTGCGGCCAATTTTACATTCAAAACTTCTTTGCCGAAGTCGAATGCAATAAGTTTTGGAGTGCTTGTGGTAAAGCCAAGTTTTATTAGCGGAATTCTCATGGCTCCGGCAATTTTTTTAGCTTTATTTATGTTCTTTCTGGAAATTTCCAATATAAATCCGCCGGTTTCGGAGAATAGTTTTTTGTCTGTGCGTAGCGGTTTTACCTTTTTCTTCTTCTCCGATCTTTCGTCTATTGTGCTTATAACAATCTTTGCACCGATTTTTCCGTCTGCACTTCCGCCAAGGCACATTTCTGCAACTGCACACGCAAGTCCGCCATCAGAAATGTCATGGCAGCTTTCCACAATTCCTGCGCTAATTAAATCCGTTACCGCGGAAACTTCTTTTGAAACTTCTTTAAAGTCCGGGTGTGGAACATTCGCGCCAAGTTCGCCCATAATATTGTAATAAGCGCTTCCACCAAGTTCATCTTTGCGCGGACCAATCATAAATAATACATTTCCGGCGCTCTTTAATTTCATGTCTATTGCTTTGGAAACATCTGCAAGTCTGCCAAGCGTGGCAACAACAGCCTGTGGCGAAATTGCACCGCGTGGTGAAAGATTATACAAACTTACGTTTCCGGAAATACAAGGTAGGGGATAGCTCTCCGGTTTTTTTGGCTTCTTCTCGGCTTTTTTGCTTGGTTTAGCAGGAACTTCCGGCTCCGGCAAACGGAGTCCGATTCCATATAATGCGTCCGTAACGCCTTCAACTCCTCTTACAAATTCCCACATTTGTTCCGGAACTTCCGGCGAACCATAATTTAAACAATCCGTTACGCACCAAGGAGTTGCGCCAACCGCAGCCACATTTCTGCAGCTTTCCACTACGGCATTTGCGGCTTGCCAGTAAGGATCGATTTCGCCATAAAGAGGATTTGCATCAGTAGAAAGCGCAATTCCAATCTTTTTTAATTCTTCCGGAACATCATCTCGATTCAAAAATGGGATTTGAACTCCGGCATCTGCTTGTCCGGCTTCAATTGGCGTAATTGCTTGAACATTTTTGTCGTAAGATTCATAAATCGGCATGCGGGAAGCAATATTTTCGTGTGCAAGAAGTTCTAAGAATACTTTTTTGAGATCTCTCGGAAGCGGCAATTTTGGCTCTTTGAAAGCCTTTCTGCGTGGTTTGAAAGGTCTGTTATAAGAAAGCCCGGCTGTAATGTCGGTAGCTTTTGCATCGCAAACTTTTGTTTCGCGATAATTCAAAACATAATTTTCTTTCTTTGTTACTTTTCCAATTAAAGCTGCACAAGCTCCCTTTGCAATTTTTGGCAGCGCCCAAGTTTTATTGTAATGATCCAAAACCATCTTTGTGAGCTCTTTTGGAACGACCCAGCACATTCTTTCTTGTGTTTCTGAACACGCAATTACTTGTGGAGGTAAATCAACAATAGATACCGGAACTTTATCCAGATCAACTTCTGCTCCATATCCTGCGTGAACTGCCATTTCTATTGTGGAACACACAATTCCTCCGGCACCCAAATCTTTAAATCCAACTTTTGCGAGCAATTTTTTCTCTTTGAAAATATTAAACAACGCATAGGTTGATTCCATTAAATGCCTCTTGAAAAATGGATTTGGCTCTTGAACCGCACCCTTGTTTTTCTCTTTATCCTCATCTGTTAATTGCAGAGACGCAAATGCGGCGCCGCCCATTCCACTAAAATCTGTCGGCTTGCCAACCAAAATCATGCTGTGGCCTTTTTCTCCGGCGCCTTTTGGAGCAAAGCTATGCAAAATTTCATCTTCGCAAAGTGCACCAAGTGTTACCACATTCACCAAACAATTATCATTAAAACTTTCATTAAAATAAACGTCGCCACCAATATTTGGCACTCCAATCGGATTTCCATAACCCGAAATTCCATCCACAACTCCTCCGGCAATAAGTTTTGTCTGATTTTTTTTGATGTCGCCAAAGCGCAAAGGATCATTTACCGCAATTACATGCGCTCCCATACACAAAACGTCGCGAACATTACCGCCAATTCCCGTTGCCGCGCCCTCATATGGCACAACCTGCGACGGGTGATTGTGGCTTTCGTGAGACATTACAATTCCATATCTCTTCCCATCAATTTTTGCGATTTCAATAATTCCGGCATCTTCACGCGGGCCCAAAATCACATTTGGAGCTTCTGTTGGCAGCATTTTTAAATGCCTTCTGCTCGATTTATACGAACTATGTTCCGAACCTTGAATTCCCCAAATTATGCCTTCGGTTAAGGTTGGATCCCTTTTCAAAAATTTATTAATTTTTTTCGCTTCATCAACAGTAAGGCTTATCTTATTCTTTGCCAGAAGTTCTGCAATCTCTTTGTCCTTTAATTTACTTAACGGAAGAATTGGTTCTTGATGTTGCATAAATACGCAGAAAGATTAGCGGAATAGGGAAGTAAGGTCAATTTTGTGGCTTTTTTAATCTTGTAAAAATACGTGGATTATTTCGCGAAGAT
>JBAYHN010000055.1:0-8993 GCA_041666125.1 Candidatus Altimarinota bacterium
GATTTTTGAAGCTTTTGGGTTCCGGCCGTGAATTTAATTGTAAGTTTACATTCGAAGTTCAGGAAGATGCTTTGGGTATTGCACATGCGCTTAATTTGGCCAAAGATTTTGTTGATGGCGAGGACTGTGCGGTTGTTTTGGGCGATAATATTTTTGAAGATAATTTAGCAGGATCTGTGAATGAATTTCGCAGCGGTGCGCACATTTTCTTAAAAGAAATTGAAGATGCCAGCAGATTTGGTGTGGCGGAAATAAAAGGCAATAAAGTGATTGGAATTGAAGAAAAACCTGCAAATCCAAAGACAAATTTGGCAGTGACCGGCTTTTATATTTACGACAACACGGTTTTCGACATTATTAAAAACATAAAACCTTCCGGACGTGGCGAATTGGAAATCACAGATGTAAATAATGAGTATATTCGACTAAATAAGATGACTTATACGTCGCTACAAGGACATTGGACAGACAGCGGAACTTTTGAAAGCCTATTCAGGGCTAATAGAATTGCCCGTGATATTTCAATTTCCGGTAAAACAACTCCTTTTGAAGCTCTAATCAAAAAAAGAAATGAGCAAAGGGTCTAAAAAAATCCTACTTAGCGGCTCAATCGCCTACGATTATCTTTATAAATTCCCCGGAGTGTTCCAGGATCGCCTTTTAAACGAACAAAAAGGCCATTTAAGCGTTGCTTTTGGAGTTAAAGATAAATGCATTCACTTTGGCGGTTGCGCCGGCAACACCGCTTATAACGCACAAATGGTTGGCATGGATTTCATTATGATTGGAATTGTTGGCCGCGACTTTGAACAATATGAAAATTGGCTAAAGAAAAATCGCATAAATACAGATTTTGTAATTCGCGATAATTCTTATTTTACTTCGCAGGCAACTGTAACCACAGACAAACTTGGCCAGCAGATAACATTTTTTTATGAAGGCGCTGCGGAAAATTCAAAAAATCATAGCGGAGAAATTTCAAAAATGATTGGCAAACTTGCTCCGGAATTGTTGTGTGCGCTCGTTTCGCCAAACAACCACGATTTTATGCTGCAGACAATAAATTCCTGCATAGAAAATCGAGTCCCCTTCTTTTTTGATCCGGGCCAGGCATTGCCTTCTTTTAGCGCCAGCGAGCTTTTAAATATAATAAATCACTCACGCGGTGTATTTTTGAATGAATATGAATTCAATATGCTTAAAAGTGTTTTAAAGTTGGATTTGAAAGAGTTTTTGAGGCTTTGCCCGCTCGTGGTTGTAACGTTGGCAGAGAAAGGTTCCAAAATTTATTTTAATGAAGAAGTTATTGAGGTGCCGACCAAGCAAATAAAAAATTCTGCGGACCCAACAGGCTGTGGCGATGCATATAGGGCGGGTTTTCTGGCGGAAATTGCTGCGCAATTTCCGCACATGGACTTACAATCACTCACAAAAGCAGGCCAAGCTGGAACGCTCCTTGCTTTGGCCTGTTTAAAGTCTTCGGGAACCCAAAATCACGTGGTTTAAATTAGCCTCGGGAAACGCAATCATCTTCGTCAATTTGTCCATCGTAGTCGTTGTCTAAACCGTCGTTGCATATTTCGGTAGTTGAAGGTTGCTGTTGTCCGCCATTTTGGTCGTTACAAGTATTTGTAGGATCGGCAGGGCAAGCATCTTGATCATCCGGAATTCTATCACCATCTCTGTCTGGTTGACCTGATGGCTGTTCGCCTGCTGAAACACCACAAGCTGGATCAGGATTACTAATACATGGATCACATGCATCGCTATGTTCATCTCCATCAGCATTTGTCCCTATGCATTCACCATAAACCGTAGTAGTAAGCGTTTCATCCGGGGTAGCCGGACAAGTATCTAAAAAATCGGGAACATTATCTCCATCTCTATCAGGAAGATTTGGATCGTAAGTACAAGTAGTAGGATTTGGAACTGGACGACCTTCACCTTCTCCCTCACTGCCACCATTGTTTCCCTCTCCTTCACCTTCTCCTTCGTTTCCGCCATTATTGCCTTCTCCCTCGCCTTCGCCTTCATCACAGGGCTTATATCCTTCGTGATGATTATCTTCGCACTCATTGTGATGATGATGATCTTCTTTTTCTGCGCATTCATCGCCTTCATCGCAGTCAACATACACAACCTCTGGCTCACAACCGCTTGCACCGGCAGCTGCAGCGCCAGCGCCACCAAAAGTAGCAATAGCTCTAACAACATTACCTTGTGCGAAATGCCTAAGCCTATCCGTAAGAGTTTGATCTCCGCTGCGAAGGGAATGTCTAACTCCACTTCTTGGAGCCTCACTTGTTACTGCTGGTTCTGATTGTCTTAAAAATGGAAATCTCATAAAAAATTGATTTAGTTAAATTATTTTCAGGGGGTTATTCTAACACCTCATCTCGATTTGTCAAAAGAATACTAATTGACAATAACAGGCAAATGTTGACGAATTAGGCCTTTCTGGTTACATACCTTAACCCCTTTATGAGGTAATCTTCCGAATCTGAGGCAAAATCAGCAAGTTTTCGTCTAACTTCTCTGACACTTCCCTTCTTATTATCCTTTTCATCAATTAATTCTTTGAATTTAGCTTTTAATTCATCCAGTTCGCAGTGGATATTTACAGGTTTGATCTCTGGAAATTCCGACCAGAAGTTATCAATCTTCTGCATGTAAGAAATAGGCAAAAATGGAACTTCGAACAGTGCGGAAATTATTCCGGCATGCAAACGCATAGCTACAACAAAATCTGCACCCTTCAAGACTTGAAGTATATGAGTAATGTTATTAAATTTTTCTATGTATATACTGGTTTTATGCTCAGTGTGTTCAAAAATCTTATTCAATGAACTGTGGTCATAACTACCACCATCCTGTAGTGGAATTAACCTTACATCTAATCTGTAATTGCTTACTATAAAATCACACAGCTGTGCAATTTTCTTATACATTAAAGTTGAATTTCTCTTAAAATTCCTAAAAGATACAGCCACATAGTTTTTTTCTTTCTTCAAATTTGGCACATCAGGAATATATAGTGTAGCCAAGTCGGCCGTGTGCTTAGATGGTATGACTAGTTGACTAGTCATAAGTACCGACCTTCTGTCACGAAAAGTTAACAATTTTGCCACCTTAAATAATCTTTTAATCAACCATTTATTCCAAGGCTTAATATTGCCCACACTGACGCCAATAACCGCTACCGGCTTCTTAAAAAAATGTGCAATTAACCCATGTAATGCCCAAAAGGCAGAAACCTGAGCACCTTCTTCATCTGTAAAAAGCCCTCCGCCTCCCAGAATAAATAGATCGCATGACCTTATTGCCTTTAGTGGTTTTAATAGCCTATTTGGGGCGATTATAGTGCTTAAGGCAGACCTTATACCAAGAGGAAGCAAGTTCCCCTTCCCCAAGACGTCTATCTTGGCATCCGGAAAAGCCTTATTAACAAGCTTTTTAAGGTTATCCAAAATGAGCTCATCGCCAAGATTATCTACGCCGTAATTGCCACAAATTACTACTTTCATGCCAAAAAACTATATAACAATGAACGCAAAATGTCATTTGTACCTTAGTACACAATATGAATAACAGAAAAACAACTAAAGCTAGTTAAGTGAATTACCTAAAGAAAGCACTAAACAAAAGCATTTATGCAGCTTTTGCAGTCGGCTCTCCCTTTGGATACACCTTTTCCTCGTAGAGTTTATGGCCCTTACCTTCTTCCCTTAGGTAATAGAGCTT
The DNA here is from genome assembly GCA_041666125.1 of Candidatus Altimarinota bacterium. Lineage (GTDB taxonomy): Bacteria > Patescibacteriota > Gracilibacteria > UBA1369 > UM-FILTER-53-11 > JBAYHN01. The sequence goes on from JBAYHN010000055.1 coordinate 3,742, forward strand.
AGATCTCCTAACCTTGGATTTCCTAGTAACTTCGATCTTGGCAATATTTGGGGAATGAATTGGGAAAATCTTCTCGACTCCGACGCCATCTACCACCTTGCGGACGGTAATTGAGCTGTTTAAAGGCGTGCTGCCGGCAGTTTTGATGATTAACCCTTCATAAACCTGAATACGCTCCTTATCGCCTTCCCTGATCTTGAGGGACACGCGAACAGTATATCCGCTGCGAAGTTCTGGCAGATCCTTTTTGAGCTGAGTTGTTTCAAATTCTTTAATCACGGCGGTTACTATACATTGGCTTCTAGGTACTTTTCAAGCTTATTTATTGCAATTATGTTTTCTGTGTCATTAATCAGCTCTCCAACGAACTTATCGTTGATTTTTAACCTATACAAAAAGTCTTCTTTCGTCATTAAACTCATTTTTAGCGGGCGTTTTGTTTCAATTTCACGGCTTACAAAGTCTTCCAGGGTCTTTTTATCTATATCTCCCACTATAAATAGGTCTGCCGGAGAGACTTTATCAATGAATATCCCGGATATAATTAGAAGTTCAATTTCACCGAGCTTTTGAAGTTTCTTGGAAATCTCCTCCAGCGTGCTGGATGATTTTATAAATATGGACCTTAATTCATTAAAAAGTATGAAATTCTTATTAACTACATAGAACTTCTTTCTATTCTTTAGTCTGGAACGCAAAATGCCTATGCTCTTTAAATTGCTAAGTTCGCGTCTAACTGAATTAATTTGTTCGCCAAGCTTCCTAGTAAGTTCTCGGATGAAAAACTCACCGTCAGGATTTAGGAGAAAGGTCTCTAAAAGCTTTATTCTAGCGTTGGATGTAAATAGTCTTTTGAGCATTTTATTTATACAAGTGGTCTTCAATGTATAAAAAAGTTTATCAATGGTCAAGGCCTTGTACACAAAAAGTGTCTATAATCTTTCGACTATTCAACTAGTCAACTAACCATATAGTAAGTAAAAGAGCCCAAAAACCTACCTCGTTGAACAATAAAAGTCTTCTTTGAAGATATGTATTTTGATGTGTAATTTTTATGCGCGAAAGTTGTATACTTTTTGTATACGAACGATCTGTTAATTTATGCCATTCCTCCTGGCTGTTCTTCGTCTTCTTCGTTGCTTTTTAGTAGTGAATTTAGGAATCCAAAATAGAAACCTCCGGCAAAAATTCCAAGTACGGCAATTCCGAAAATGATTATAGTTGGGCTCGTCTCAATTGCAGAAAAAAGAACTGTAAAACCTCTAAATTCCGAACCTATGTTTTGGAAAGCTATTATTAGAATTAGGACCGTTAATATTATCGAACCTACGAGATAGAATATTTTCATGTTTTTATTCTACACCAGCGAGAAGTACGGGTAAATGCAACAAAGGCGACAGATTTACTTTGTCGCCTTTGCTTGCAAATTAGTTTTATAAAATCTTCTTACTCCAAAAACCTGGCAAATAGTTTCTCTACCATCAAATTGTTCTGCAAACGTGCATATAGCTGACCTTTTGCGGCAATATCTTTATCTATGGAAGCTTTTTCTTCCGGTTTGCTGTTTGCAACCAAGCGAGCTATAGCAGACTTCATTTCATCATCCCCCACTTTGATTTCAAGCGTTCGGAATAAATAATTAAGAACGAGTCTGATCTTTACGCGCTTTTCTGCTTCCGGTTCATATTCTTTCTTTAAATCTTTCTTTTCTTTTGCCAGTTTCTCAAGATATGTTTCTGGATTAATTCCGCGATGTTCAAGCTCATGTTTTAAATCATCGAGCATATATTCCACTTCTTCTTCCACGAGCACCGGTGGAACATCCAACTCTGAATTCTTGAGGAATTCCTCCAAAAGTTCATTTTCACGTTCGTGTTTGCTTTCTACCTTTTTCTTGGCTGCAATATCAGTTTTTAATGCCTCTTTAAACTCGGCAATCGTCTTCTTTTCTCCCATTATCTTCTCTACGAATTCAGGCGTTAGCTCAGGCAAAATTGGCTCATCGCCTTTCTTAATTTCAACCTCAAAATGCACGTTTTTATTGCGGAAAGGCTCGTGATGAAAATCTTTTGGAAATTTGAGTGGAAACTTTTTCTTGTCACCAATTTTCATGCCGACAAGATTCTCTTCGAAGCCTGGAATAAGAGTGCCTTCGCCCACAAATAGCGGATGATTTTTGCTCTTTGCGCTATCCAAAGCTGCACCACCTTCGTCATAACCTTGAAAATCAATTTCAATGCGATCCCCTTTTTTAACTTCGCGAGTTAGAGGTTTATATTCAGCTCTATATTTGCGCATATCTTCAATAATTTCATTCACTTCTTTTTCATCCACTTTTACTTCTTTTTGTGGAATTTTCATCTTGTCCACGCCGTTTACCTTGATCTCCGGCAAAACCGCTACACGAGCCTCATATTTAAGTGGAGATTTGGATAATACTTTTATATCCGGACGAGAAATAACTTTTAAATCGTCCTTTTTTATCACGTCAAAGTAGCTGCGCGGCAATGCAACGCCAAGAACTTCTTGGAAGAATGCATCCGGGCCAACTTTTGCTATAACAAAGGCCTTTGGAGCCTGCCCTTTTCGGAAACCAGGGACTTCTACGCTTTCCGAAATTCGTTTCGCTGCTGCGATTTCGTATGCATCGAGTTCTTCAGCTGAGAGCTCAACCGTGATCAGTAATTCCGACTTTGGTAGTTTTTTAATTTCAGTTTTCATATGAGGGCACCATAGCATAAAAGGGTTTTGTTGACAAATCTAAAATAGCCCGTATAGTATGATTCCTGTAATTTAACTAATTTATGGCACAAAATACACCACCAGCAGGACCACAGACCCCTCAAGCGCCGGCTCAACAGCAACCTCAAACTCCGGCTCCGCGTATACATACACCGCCGGTTAGACTTGGTGCACCAACAACGGGACACGGTGCCCCTTCCTCTCCTTCTCATTCCGCCGGGGCAGGTGTTTCTGGCATTATGCGAAATAGAATTATTCAACTTGGACTGGGAGCCATACTTTTGGTAGGTGGAGGAATTGCAATTGGTCAGTGTTCCGGGAAAGAGCGTGCCGCGGACGACGCAGCATCTCAAGCAGAAGCAACAAGAATGATAAAAGAATCAGATAAAGAAGCTCTTACTCGCCCACATCAAACCATTACAATTTCGGGAACGATTTCCAGAAAAGACAATGGGATTGAATTTAAGCCTGATCATAACGAATTGGTTATAGATGATTCCGGAATTCCAACTAAAATTACCGGAATGAATATAGAAATACGCATGGAAGGTGCAATTTATGGAATAATCACTCTAAATATTGGCTCTCACCAATATCAACTTGCAAGAACAGGCGTGACACTTGATGGGCAGCAAGGAGTAAAAACTTCTGTAACATTAAGTGGAGTTTTAATCCAATAATTATGGCATTAAGAATTGACCATCACGAGCAACATTCCGATGTCCAAAGTTTAAATTCTTTGGCACATAATAATGCTGCCATTACTCAAGCTGACCTTGTGGATATTTTGAATAATATTATGATAGCCGGTGCAAATCCTCAGATAGATGCTTTTGCGCCTGCCATGGCACAAACTCCCGAGGATGCCCTACGGTCACCCGATTTTTCAGTATTTGCAAAATATTTATATGCTTTGAGAATACCGCAAGATGGTGACGAACGTTTAAATCGCTATTTTTTATATGTATTTCATACATTTTTTGCACAAGGCAATGCTCCCGAACAATTGCGCAGAAGACCAACTTCTCCACTTTATCCAATTTATTTTGGAATTAGGACAGAAATTGAAGATGAATTGCACTTAAATGGCAGAGATTTGGCAGAGCAAACTGCAGCTGCATTTGCCAGATTTGTGGTTACTGCAACGCAAAATCAGCAAGTGCCGCCAAGTACCGGCGCAGGAGAAGTTTTTAGGCAAGATTTTAGAGGTGTTTTAAGCCAGTTCCCTTTCGCCCAAAAATTGGCTGGCTCGCATCATCTTGACGAACACACTATTGAACATGAATTGGGTAATGCAAAGTCGGAAGATTTAGTCGCGCTGATTGCATATTTGAGAACAGAAATAACGACGGAAAGAGCTCGAGGTAGGGGCGGAATAAAAATTGGAGAAGTTGCGCAAGTGCAGGCTTTTTTGTCTTTAATTGAAGGGCTTTTGGCCAAGAAAATTGCGGCAAAATTAACGGAAGGAGATAATCCTGAGCAAGGATTTTTAAAGATTCCGAATGTAGTTTCTGGTATGTTGCTACGTCCTCTTGGCGCAAACTTACATCATGGAAAGGCCGGAATGGTGAATCATTTAAAACAGGTAAAGGTTGAGGCTGCTGCAGAACAAAATCCAGCTGGACATGTTGATGCCGGGCATACTGTGGGTGAAGCTGTGCATTTATTGGAGACTATTAGATTGATCGGGCAAGGAGTAAAAAAGGCCGCAGGATGGCTAAGTAGAGGCGAAAAAGAGGTAAAAGAGGTTGTGCCTCCTACAGTAAAACGACGCCCTCCTCATTGAGTGGATGGCACCCACCCCTTAGGGCTTGGCCACCACCGCTTGTGGATGGCACCCGGCCATTAGGCCTTGCCATTTAACCTGTTCTGAGGTATAATTTATAGATCAAAAATAAATACAAAAAGTAATGCTTTATTGTAGAAATTTATTTGAGAAATCGTTTGGGCTTGCCCGCATTGTTTATAAAGACAAAGGCGACAGGCCTAAGGAGCAGCCGATTGCACAGGTTGAAAGTAAAGTTGGCGTACCCGATATTGAACGAAAAAAGGCCAGAGTAAAGGGAGAAACCAGAGAGCAACAAGCCGAACTTCAGCAGGATGTTGAGCAGGAACAAGAGCTTGATGAAGCAGCGCAGGAAGAAGTCGAAGCAAAAGAAGGCACAGCCGAAGATTACATATCCTCTTTCCGCAAATTTGAAAAAACACATGAATTTGATGTACTGGCTGACAATTTGGCAGGCAATTTGGAATTGTATGGCGCAGACAGTGAATTTAACCATAAGAGATGGTCATCTCCACAGGACATTTATAAAGTTGCCGATTTATTTGAAGAGAAATTTCCGAATAGAAAGGGAAAAGGAAAATTAGTGGAAGGGTTGCGTTCCGAAGATCAAGGGTCAAAAGAATTTTTGCAAAGCATAAATGCAGTTGATGAAATTTCTAAAATTGTAGATAAATATGTAGAAAAGAAAAGGGAGACCAAAATGGATACAGCGGCGAATGTTGAA
>JBAYHN010000056.1:0-8804 GCA_041666125.1 Candidatus Altimarinota bacterium
GAGACGGCAACTTGATGAATTAATGGCTATTAGCCGTGCTAATTTTACTATGACAAGCCATATTGACAGTCTAGCCCATTTATCATAACATGACCGACCATGCAACAAATAAACATTTTCTTAGAAGGTTTAGGCCTTAACGAAAAGGAGATTAACGTATACACGGCATCTCTACAACTGGGAGAACAACCGGCCAGCATAGTGGCTCACAATCTTGGGCTGCCAAGATCTACTGTCAGCTTTATTTTTGAAGAATTGGCTAAGAAGGGATTAATTTCAACAGAAACCAGAAAAAACACACGTTACTATTCCGCCATATCTCCGGAGAGTTTGGAGTATGTATTGATGGACCGACTTGCATCTGCAAAAAAAATTATGGAGGACTACCACGAAATTCTACCTACTTTAAGTGCGCTACAAAACCAAGCCGCACCAACGCCGCGCGTGCGGTACTTTGAAGGTTACGAAGGCCTTTGCCGTATGTTGGATGATTTTTGCGCAAAAGATGAAACGGTTTTGTATATTTCCGGCCATAACATGATGCATCCAAAAATTAGGCAGTACACTTACAATGTTTATTTACCAATCAGCAACAAGCATACTAATAAAAATAAAATTATTTTAAATGAGGGAGCAAAAGCTAGCGAATATGAGCAAGTAGCCTCAAAAGCATACGATGAATTTATTTTTGTGGATCCGAAAGTTTTTCAGTTTACATTAACAACTGCCGTTTACGGAAATAAAGTGGCTTTCTGGTCCTATGATCCAAAAGACATGACTGGAACCATCGTCGAAAATAAACTCATCGCCGATAACATGCGTACGGTGTTTGAGGTTATGCGACGATTCCTGAAGAAAACACGCTAATCGCTGCAACTGACAACAATTACTGTTGGCGGATTGTTTGGCGAGTTTACAGATTAAAAAGTGATGGTTAACATCACCTTTTAATGCACATGCTGTGCATATCTTAAGCAAAAGAGTAAAAGGAACGTCCATTAACTTTTCACCACATGAGCGGACATGTTTGTAAAACATTAAATCTCGGTACTCCAGACGAACTTTTGGAAAGAGCTGGCAGCGGTAATGTTTTTCCAGCAAGAGCCAGAGATCTTTTGAGGCAATACAGACAGATTGGTAATGCCCCTGATGCAATGTTCCAGAGGTCATGTGCTCAGTTGGCCTTTGACATTTTATGCTTTACTAGATCAGAGATTGCCAGATGTTTACAGCTGACAGAATGGGGAGTCACTATGCGTCCAGGCTCAAATGGAAGAGTCCTAAGCAAAGAGAATGTTTGGCAAACGTGGGATGGAGATTGGGGAGAATATAACCAATGGACTGCAGCACCATATGCGGAAGCAAACGCCAGAGAAGTTGCTCTTGCTACAAGCGAGGCAGTAAAAGGAACCGTTGAACTTTTGGCAGATCTCAATATTGAATTTTTGGTTGATTGGCAGAAGATAATGGAAGAAAAAGCTGCGAAAAGAAAGAAACTGCTTGAAAACAACAGAGAAACCAGACGGGAATTGGCAGAGACAGTTGACAAAAATGCGGAATTGATGCAGACGCCTGGGGCAATTGCTAAGGCCTTGGAGGCAGATGGTTTTACAGTTACAAATAAACAAAAATTGGAGGACACTCCACCATCTGTGGCAATGAGCGAAGGCACCAGAATTGAAGCAGCTAACGGGGCCGGAGAGACACGCACTGTAATTATTGATCCAAAAGGTAATCTAAGAACAGAAGTTCATGTACCTGGAGCACCCGAAAAAGTGTGTATGGCAAAAGCACGCGCTTTTGCGGAACAAATTGCAAAGGTAGTTGAAATGCTCGCTGCAAGTTGCGGTGCGCCTGTCTCTTTCATGACAAAAAACCAAGGTAAAGATCCAGAAGATAGTCCTGCTCCACATAAATTGCCTGGTGCAGCACCGACAGGCCTGCGCGCTTTTGCGCAACAACGCGGACCGACACGCGCCGCACTTAAAAGATAATTTTTTATGCAGCCAGAATTTAAAAACCTTACTTATCCCGAAAGCTCACTGAGTGTTGCCGCGGTGTTTCCAAGCGTTAAAACTCACGGACCAGGGAATAGATTTTCACTTTGGCTGCAGGGATGTTTGCAAAGATGCGACGGCTGTATAAATCAACACATGCAGGGCCTAGAAGGTGGAAATTTAATGAACCAGCAAGAATTATTGGAACAAATTAGAAGTGCGCGTGATGGGATTTGGCGTGTTCGCGGAATAACTCTGCATGGTGGAGAACCAATGTTGCAAGCGTCCGCTTTGGCACCGGTACTGGAACAACTTCACGACGAATCACCAGAATTTAACGTTCTTTTATTCACCGGCTATGAGCTCGCATTTTTAAGAGAACAAAATAGTGCAGCGATAAATAGATTGCTGGCATGCGTTGATACCGCAATTGACGGCCAATTTATTGCAGCACAGCAAGACAACGAACTAATTAGAGGATCCACAAATCAACAAATAATTCATTTAACAGACACACTGCGCAATGCGGATTTCTCTAGAAAAGGAGTGGAGACAATACTACGTCTTGGCGCAAATCTTACGGTGGCAGAAAGCGGCGTTCCAATTAATTAATTTTTATGGCGGTGGAAGTTTTACAACAACCAAGTAAGAGGCAAACTTTCGGAGCAGAGGTCTTTGGGAATTTAAGACGAGCGGACCCGGTTGTTGTTGTAAATGGCGACACTTATGACGATATGCCTGGAGAAAATGGAACTTATGTTGATCTTCAAAAATTGATAATAAGAGATGCTGTTAAAAATAACAAATACGACTATGTAATGGTTTTCAATGCCGCTAACGGTGAAATAACATTCGCAGACGAAATCAAAAATGGTACCGCAGCAAAAGCCTCTCCAAAAATGAGAGACAGCATCAAAGAAATGGATTTGGAAATTAACGATGAAGGTGGAGATGCCAATTTAGCAGAGCCGTTATTGCAAGCTAGACGCGTGAGAAGTTCTTTTGGACTAGCCGATAGAGTTGTTGTTGAATTATTAAAAAAACTCGTCGAAAAAGACAAAAAAGTCTTACTCGTTATAGACAACATAAATTTTTTAATTCCCACCAGTGAATCGCCAGCTGCACATCCAGACAGAGCCACTTACGAAGGAGTTATGATTGACCTACTGGATTTTCTAAAAGAAGAAGGTAACGGTCAGAGCCACGTTATTTTACTAGATAGGGGTGGGGACAAAGTGAACGGTGTTTTAAGGGACAAAGTAAAATTTGTTGGCGTTCCATTCACAACTCAAAATGATGTAAGAGCTTTAATTGCAAAAGTCATTGATATTGATAAACATCCGGAAGCTCTCGTGTTTGCCGCAGGATCAAGAATTACTGATTTGCGCAGATGGATAGAAGAAAAAGGAGTCGCAGACAAAAAGCCGGACGAAGTTTTAAAATTACTAACTAAATTTAAGCAGGAACACATCGCTGCCCTAACTCAAGGAGCCGTGCATTGCGTATTCGAGCAATATACTGACGACATGGTCGCTCTACTGCCTGCAGAAAAAGAATGGCTAAGAGAACTCGCATCGGTTATTACAAAAGATTCGGCTCTGGTTCCACAGGCGTTGGGACTCGCTGGTCCGCCTGGTACTGGTAAAAGCGTGCGCGGCAGATATTTGGCAACACTTATGGGCGTACCTTGTTTGGAAGTAAAAGATATAAGTTGTGACGGATGGAGTGACGTTGGTTTGAAAAAGCTAAAAGCTGCACTTGAAGCAGCTATAAGAATAAAACCATGCGTCTTGTACATAGATGAAATAGATAAAATGATGCCTCATACCGAAGGAGAAAGACGCGGTGATAGTGGGGAAAATAATGATGCGAGAGTTCAAGCTTATTTCCAAAGCATGCTAGATAGCGAAGAGATGAAAGGCGTTTTCGTAATAGGCACCGGCAATGATTTTGATCAAATGAATACTGCAATGCGCAGAAACGGCAGATTTGGCCTTATAGTAGCCTGTTTGCCACCTCGTGCACTAACTATAAGAATGGATACTTTTACAGCTGTATTAAACCAATTCGCTGCTGGGCGAGGTATTAAAGTAAATCCAGAAATTCTATCAGCTGTTTTAGAAAGTTTCCCAATATATACCACCGGTTCAGACTATAAAGAATTAATAAGAAGAACACTCTTAACATCAGCCAGCAAATCAATGAGTTTTGACGATGCATTATTAAAAGAGGCAAAAACTTTTAAAATTAAGTTTGATCCTAAAGTCGAAGTGATGACGCACAAAGCCATCTCAATGCATTCTGCCCCATTCCCACTGGAATATGGCAATGACGATGACGATACCGATCCAGAATCCCCAGCAGCCGAAGGCAAAGAAAGACCAATTGATTTGGTCCAAGAATGGCGAGAAAAACTTGACGAAGTGAATGCGGAATTGCAACGACTTGCAGAAAAAGAAGCGGCGGCGGATCAGGCGCGCCAAGTTGCAGAAGGAAGAGAGGCTGCCGCGCATAGTTTGGAAGAAAGAACACAGCAAATTATTGACGCACGTTTGTCCGAGAAAGAAGAAACTTTGAAGGCCGCAATAGCAACGGAACAAAGACGTGGTGAACAAGATCTTACTAGGAGAACAACGGCAGTAGATAAAAAACTCGCCAAAGGAGAAGAAGCACTGGCAGAAAGACAAGCAGAGCAGGACAGAGGGACTGCACAGCTTAGACGAGAAGCAGAACAAGCGCTTCAAGCCGCAAAAGCAAGAGAAGGCGCCGCAAGTCGACTGGAAACTGACAGGCAGGGGATTATTGACGCACAGCTGGCACGTGAAAAACAAACCTTGTTTGCAGAAATTGCAACTGAACGAGCACGAGTAGAGAAACAATTGACGCAAACAAAAACACATGGCGAGCGAGAACTTGCAAAAAAAGAAGCAGCTATAGATGGAAAACTTGCTCAAGGCGAAACTAAATTAAGTGAAAGACAAGCAGAGCAAGACAGAGAAACGGACAGAATTAGACAACAACTAGCACAACAATTTAAAGAACTGCAACGAGCAGAAGTTGCAGCGCGCGAAAAATTCTTAGACGAACTAGAAGCGGAATTAAAAGGCCCCGCTCCAACATGGACAATAGAAAGACTACGTGAGGTATTGGAAGAGTGGTTCGCCGAGCTTGAAAAAGGCATACCAGAGGGCGCCACAGCACTAAATTCACTGCGCACAAGATTCAAAAAATTAAAGGATACATACGAGAAACTCCTGGAACAAGCCATGCAATTAAAAGGGAAATAATTAATTACTTAGATATAATGATAGAACGTCACGAACAATTAAATACCGCCGACCTTGATCCACAAAGCTTGCAAACGCTGGATGGAATTTATTCACTTGACGGCGTGCTGGATGTACACGGAGAAGAAGCATTCACGGCATCTCCACTTACCAATTTGCGGAAGTATCTTGGCGCAGTAGAAGGCCATCCAGCCTTATTTGGTTTTCCTCCAGACAGAGACATGGCTATGGGTGCAAGCTATGCCCTCCGGCTGGAAGCATTCCGTGATGCACAAAAGGGCCTTGTTTGGCCGACACAACACAGAGCCCCACACAAAACTTTTGACACTCACCCATGGGAACATAATGGAAGAGAATATCCTGGAAATTTTCCGACAGGTGTTACGTTAAATTACGCCCTTGAACCTTCAAAAGATCACAGAAAAATGCAGCGCGTGTTTGGTGTAGGAGACGAAGGGGTTAGATACAAACTTGGCGAAGAACAGGTGCCACACTCTTCTTTTGCGCAAGGCCTTGGCGTCATAAAAGACACCTATAACTTAATTAGAAACGAAGACTCACGTTTGTTGAGTTTTTATTTTGCACACAGAGATGAAATTAGAAATTTCCTAAAGGCACATACAGAACCAGCGAGACCGGATTTTAAAATGTGGAATGCTCAATTAAAATTTGGCGAGACATACAAAAGCGGCACAGGATTTGCAGGGTCTTTGCGTAAAGATTTCGCGTTACAAATGAATGGGCTAATGGCGCTGAATTTGCCGAGGGAAGCACTTCCTGGCTCAGGCGAAACAGAAAAATATGTAAGCGATATTCCAGAAGGAGAACGCCATACAATGGCTAGCAAGCTATTTTATTTTGGACTGATAGATTCATCGCTCGATGGGGAAATTGATAGAACTGGGCTTGATAACGCGTTTTCTCACGACGAACTTTTTAGAAAATGTAAAGCTAGCTACGCAAAGTTTTTAAGAAAAGAAGAGGGGCTTGCCAGGGGTGCAGTTATATCCAGGGAAGCTCGCCCTTTATTCAACTTTGAAACATACGCTTTAATAGTTCATTTTATTATGTTTGAAAGCGACAATTTGCTAACTCCGTCGCCAGCTTCTTGGTACAGTGGAATGTTTCTTGATGTTGATCAATTAATTACAGCTTTGGAAAGTAGGGGGATTAATGGCGCCCACACAGAAGAAGTGGCCGATAAAATGGGTAGATATTTTGAAAATAATGGAATTACTTTGACTAGAAACGGCCAGCCGATTCATCAACCAATCCCGAGAGAATCATCGTTTACTGGCACAGCTTATGCCGCAGCCAGATATCACTCTAGGAACGTACCGAGATGGGTCGAACAAGGTCCCGACGGAATTGTCAGAGATAAATTACGTAAATTTCTTTCTAATAAGTAACAATAATTTTATGACTCCAACACTTAAAAACACACATGAAGCAGAACTACCAATTGGTGGTACGGCACCTCAACCACAAACAACTTCACCAGCAGAAGTTCAAGCAGGCTTAGCCCAAGTTCTTGAGCAACTTGGTAAATTGGGACTGGAATTTGGGGACAGAAAGAGAGAAGCACTCGATTGGCAACAATCACTCCACGAACTTTGCCAGACTGAAGGGTTAAATTTACCACTTGAAAAAATTAGCGCCTTTTTAATAAGACTTACTTCTCTTGCAGAAGGCAAAGAAAATTTCGCCACACAGTTTGCTGGCTTTGATTTAAATAGAATGCTCGATGTTTTAAAAAAATGGGAAAAGAGTTTGGCTAAAGATGAAAATGCCAAAGAAACCATTAAATCTTTGCATGCATTTTATAAAATTGTTGAAACTGCTAAAAGCAACGTATTACGCCTGATCACAAGCAGATGCAATGAACATCAAGCAAAATTAATTGATCTGCTGACACAAAAAAAAGCCGGTGGATATGTTTTTTTCAAAGAAGATGAACAAACTTACATTTCACTAAAAGGAGCAATCAGCACAAATGATAAAAATGACGATGGCTTAGCCTCCTATCGTCAAGAACTAGCCCAATCTGTAAAATCACAATGTGCTTATTTAGATATCAGCGGTAACTCACGTTTTAATGGTTTTATGAGTGGATGCGAAAGTTATGAATATGCCCAGATTATAGAGAAAGTGTATAAAGGAGGGTGGAATGCTAGTGAAGATGATTATAGCTTAAGTTACACTGGGAAGTGGGGATTTAAACGTACATTTGCTGGGTATTCCACCTGCACTGATCAACGTCCAATAAAACAAATAATACACGAAAGTCTAGGAAATGGATCATTGAGAGTCCAAAACGGAGATTTAGCGGGTGAGTGCTCAGTAAAAATGAGAGACATGTATCAGTGGACAAGAGAATCCCAGGAAAGAATTCCAATCAAAGCAGCCGTGGAAATTTTACTTGGGAAAAGAAAAGGAAACGTGAGTATTAGGATAAGCCAAAAGGGAAAAACGCCGGCAGAAACTTTGGCAGCTTTTAAGAGTATGAGCTCAGGAATTCCAGACGATTTGATATCGTGTTGGTAATCCTACCTCACAATCATCTTCTCCCTACTTTGCCCAGTGCCAATAAACATGATCGGGCAGCCAATTAACTGTTCCAAGCGTTGAATGTATTTTTTGCAGTTTTCCGGCAAGTCATCGAAAGTTTTTGCAGCGGAAGTGTCCGACTGCCAGCCTGGCATTTCTTCATATTCAATTTCACAGTTTTCGAGCAAAGAAAGATCTGCAGGGAATTCCGTTAAGCGTTTTCCGGAAGCAGTTTTATATGCAACTCCAATTTTAAGCGATGGCATGGAATTCAAAACATCAACTTTTGTGAGATTTATTGCCGTGTAGCCATTGATTCTCTGTGAATAGCGAGAAGCAACCGCATCAAACCAACCACATCTTCGTGGACGGCCTGTCGTTGCGCCAAATTCGGCACCGGCGGTGCGAATACTTTCACCAAGCGCATCATTTAACTCCGTAGGGAAAGGCCCACTGCCAACGCGAGTAAAATAAGCCTTCATAATTCCAATAGAACTTGTGAGTTTGCTGGGCGCAATTCCACTTCCAGCCAAAATCCCACCAAGTGACGCATTGGAAGAAGTCACAAACGGATAAGTCCCATGATCAATATCCAATAAAACCCCATTTGCACCTTCCATCAAAATTGTTTTCCCGGCTTTTAGCGCCGAATCCAACATCACCGAAGAATCTGTAATTAAAGGCAAAATTCGAGGCAAAATCGCTTTAACCTGCGCAAGTTCCGCATCCAAATCATAATCAAAATTGTACATTTTTTGCAGCATAGAAACCGTCTGGCGGAAATGTTTTTCGAACTCTGCAAAATTCAAAAGTTCACCGGCACGAATTCCAATCCTCGATGTTTTATCGCTATATGCAGGCCCAATTCCACGCCCGGTTGTTCCAACTTTCGCGCCACCTTTCAACTCCTCCTGCAATTTATCAATCAATTTATGATATTCAAAAATCAAATGTGAACGATCAGACAAAAATA
>JBAYHN010000057.1:0-8791 GCA_041666125.1 Candidatus Altimarinota bacterium
AAAGTCTTGCCCAAAATTAATTATTGAAGTTTTGACCCCGGATTTTTGCGGCGTAAAAGAAAATATTGAGCTCGTTGCGCGTGCCGGAGCTCACGTTTTTGGCCACAACGTTGAAACCGTAAAGCGCCTGCAAAAATCCGTGCGCGATTTTCGCGCGAATTATAAGCAATCACTTTTCGTGCTGGAATATGCCAAGAAAATCACACCAAAAATTCAAACAAAATCTTCCATAATGGTTGGGCTGGGAGAAAAGCCTGAAGAAGTTTTGGAAGCTATGAAAGATTTGCGTGCAGCAAAAGTGGATTTTTTAACAATTGGCCAATACCTTAGGCCAACCGCCTGGAACCTGAAAGTCGTCGAATATGTCACGCCAGAGCAATTTGAATGGTATCATAAAGAGGGTCTTAAATTGGGTTTTAAATATGTCGCCGCGGGCCCGTTTGTGAGATCATCATACAAAGCAGGAAAATTTTACAAAAACTTATGCAAATAATAGAAAGTTTCAATCCGCTAAAAGATGAAATGATCAAAGTGCTCAACGAGCATGGCGAAATTGTGCGACCGGAACTTGTTCCGAACTGGGACGACAAAAAGTTGCGCGAAATTTATGAGTTAATGATTTTTATACAAACTTTTGATAAAAAATTAATCAGCCTGCAAAGACAGGGGAGATGCGGAACTTATGTATCTGTAGAAGGGCAAGAGGCCTGCCAAATCGGCAGCACGACTGTTCTCGAAAAAACCGATTTACTTTTTCCATCTTTCCGCGAAAGTGGAGTGGCATACGTTCACGGCGTACCTCTGGAAAAAATATGTTTATATTGGATGGGCAATGAATGGGGAAGTAATTTTGAAGCAAACGTTGCGCCGGTTTCCATTCCAGTTGGATCACAGGCAATTCATGCGGTTGGCTATGCCTGGGCAAATAAATTACAGAAAAAATCTGCGATTACCGTTTCATATTTTGGGGATGGCGGAACTTCCACCGGGGATTTTTATGAAGCAATGAATTTTGCAGGAGTTTTTAAAGTTCCAACTATTTTATTCTGCCAAAATAATCAATGGGCAATCTCCACTCCGCGCTCAAAACAAAGTGCCACAAAAACTCTCGCTCAAAAAGCAATTGCAGCGGGAATTCCAGGCATTCAAGTTGATGGAAACGACATTTTTGCAGTTGCGGCCGTGATGGCGGAAGCCGCAGACAGAGCCCGAAAAGGGCTTGGTGCAACTTTTATTGAGGCTGTTACGTATAGACTTGCCAATCACACTACTTCCGACGACTCCACTAAGTATCGTGATCCAAAAGAAGTGGAAAAAATGAGACCATTTAATCCAGTTTTGCGTTACAAATTATTTTTGCAAAAGAAAAAATTGTGGACTGAAGATTTCGAAAAAGAATTAACAGAAAAAGCGGAAGCTGCAGTGAAAATTGCAGTCGAAAAGGCAGAAAAAACACCTCCACCGGAACCAAATGAAATGTTTGATTATGTTTTTGAAAAGCCTACGCAAACACTGGAAGATGAAAAACAGTCTTTATTAAATTTTCTAAAAAACTCATAAAGAATTTCATTTAATTTATGGCACTAATAACAATCGCCGAAGCGTTAAATCTCGCACTCCGCCAAGAAATGGAGCACGACTCGCGCGTTATGATTTTGGGCGAAGATGTTGGCGTGGATGGAGGAGTTTTTAGAATCACGGACGGTTTAATTAAAAAATTTGGCGAAAATCGTGTAGTAGATACGCCGCTCGCAGAAGCCGGAATCGTTGGTAGCGCCGTAGGCCTCGCGATGGCGGGAATGCGACCAATTGCAGAAATTCAATTCGACGGATTTGTGTATCCTGCCTTTGATCAACTTATAAATCATGCGGCAAGAATGCGAACTCGCAGCCGCGGAAAATTCACATGTCCAATTGTTGTGCGCTTTCCATATTCCGGTGGCGTTCGTGCACTTGAACATCACAGCGAAAGTATGGAGGCTCTTTATATTCACACTCCGGGCTTAAAAGTCGTTTGCCCTTCAACTCCATACGACGCAAAAGGCCTTATGATTTCCGCAATTCGCGACCCTGATCCTGTAATTTTCATGGAGCCAAAGCGCCTTTACCGCTCACTAAAAGAAGATGTGCCGGAAGAAGAATATTTAATTCCACTTGGCAAAGCGCGCGTGATGATAGAGGGAAGCGACGTGACGGTAATTGGCTGGGGCTCAATGGTACCGGTAATGCTAAAGGCACAGTCCGCACTGGCACAAGAAAATATTTCGCTGGAAGTTATTGACCTTCGCACTCTTTCTCCGCTTGATACAGAAACAATTTTGGCGTCAGTACAAAAGACCGGACGCGCAGTAATTGTTCAAGAAGCACCACAAACTTGCGGCCTGGCTTCGGAAATTAGCATGATAATTATGGAACATGCGCTGTTTAATTTAAAAGCGCCGGTTGTGCGAGTTAGCGGATTCGATGTAATCCCACCACTCTTAAAAACAGAGGATTTTAATATACCAAATGAAAAACGTCTAATCGCGGGCATAAGAAAAACACTGATAAGTTAGGCTAAATTATCGTGATATAATAAACTTTGTATGGCTTTTGAATTTAAATTTCCAGATGTTGGGGAGGGAATACACGAGGGAGAGATTGTTCATTGGCGTGTAAAAGTTGGAGACACGGTAAAAGAAGATCAGCCTCTTGTTGAAGTAGAAACCGCAAAGGCAATTGTAGAGTTACCTTCGCCTAAAGCCGGTACGGTTTTGGCGATTTTTGGCAAAGAAGGAGACAATATAAAAGTCGGTGTGACGCTTGTTTTAATTGGAGAGAAAGGCGAAAAAGCGACTTTGACTAGTCAACTAGTCGAAAATCAAAAAGGCCCAGAGCAAGCCAGCCCTGGCGTAATTGGCAGAATTCCCACAGAAGAAAAAGGTGTAGTTTTACCTTCCAGGAAGCCAGAAACCTCTGCTGCCAAAGCTGCATCTGCGCCGGTTTTGCCTGCAACCCGAAAACTCGCTGCCGATTTGAAAGTGGATTTAACAAAAATTTCCGGCACGGGAGCCGGCGGTCAAATAACCGAAGAAGATGTTCGCAAAAATTCCAATCAATTTCATTTTGAAAAATATGGCACGGTGGAAAATCTTCCACTTCACGGTGTTCGTAAGGCAATTGCCGAACACATGGTTAAATCAAAATCAGAAATTCCACATGTAACTCACATGGACGAATTGGATGCCAGCGCACTTGTAAAATTGCGTGAAAGCAAAAAAGCGGAAGCCGCAAAGAAGGGAATTAAATTAACTTATTTGCCTTTTATTATTAAGGCCGCCATAGAATCTCTAAAAAAACATCCCGGCTTAAATGCATTTTTTGACGGCGCGGGAAATCAAATTGTTTATAAAAAATATTACAATATTGCGATTGCGGTGGATACGCCGGAGGGCTTAATGCTGCCGGTAATTAAGGATGCGGATAAAAAAGATATTTTCGAAATTGCAAAAGAGATTGTGGACTTGGCGGCAAAATGTCGCGACAGAAAAATTGATTTGAAAGATTTGCAGGGCGGAAGTTTTTCGATTACGAATATCGGTTCGGTTGGTGGAATTATGGCAACTCCAATTATAAGTTATGGCCAAACTGCGAACCTTGGGCTTTATAGAATTAAAGAAAAACCGATTGCGATTGATGGAAAAGTTGAAATTCGACCGATTTTGTCACTCACAATAACTTACGACCATAGAGTTGTGGATGGCGCCGAAGGTGCAAGATTTATGAATGATTTGATGGCGGAGCTTTTAAAATAATTCGATGTTCAAATACAAAACAAATGAGCAGAAATTATTTTGAGCGTGCGTAGCATTTTTGAATGATGGGTCTTGTGGGCCCCAGCACGAAAAAATGCGAGCCAAAGCGAAAAGTAATTTCTGTGAAAACCTATATTTTGGAAGTCCGTGAAACCTTTTTTAAAGGTTTCGCGATTTAACTGGCGGTCCGGACGAGATTTGAACTCGCGGTCTCCTCCGTGACAGGGAGGCGTGTTAACCGGGCTACACCACCGGACCAGATCATTCGCAAGACAGAGTTTATCTTTAACCAGCTTATAAATCAACATTTAACGCGATCTGCTAAATTTGCAGATTAATTGCCAGATTTGTTATAATCCGGCTGATTTTATGGCTGACTATCAACAAAAAGGCCCTTTTGAAGGAGGCGAAGAGTCCAATGATCTACTTTCTGCGTGTCAAAAACTAGGGCTCGAACTTGGCTCTCCTCGGAAAGCTGCCATGGCAGCAATGCGAAGCCCACAAGCGCAAAAACTGCTTACTCCGGAGGAGAGAGAAGCTTTATATGGTTTTTTTAGAATTGCACCGGGTGCTTTTGAGTGGCTAAATGGCGGTGGTGATCAGGCCCTTTTACCACAACAAACTTCCGATCAGGCCGTACTTGCTCAACTTCGTGAAATTGAAGAACGCGCTTTAAGACATTTAACCGGAAGGGGTCTGAGTCCTAATGAAGACACAAACTTCGGCTCACAGTCCAGCCCTTCTTCCAACAAACCTCAAAAATTAAATTAGTGTTATTATATTCCCGTGAATCAGCAACTTAATTGTTATTTTTTTGTTCCTGGACTCAGCGAAAAATATCGCACTGGCGGGCTTATTGTTATTCAAGATGTCGCCAAAATTATTGGAAAAATTCCCGGCGTGCAGGCACAAATAGTTACAACTCACGAAGAATTTCCCGGCGCACTTACGCCTGGCGAACTTTTTGATAGCAAGAATTCCGAATTAAATATAGAAAAATCATTATTTTTTGTAACCTGGGGACCGCTTGTAGCAGGCCATATCAAGCTAATTCGAAAAAAAGCGCCGGGCGCACGCATTATTTATTATGCTCAAAGTTTTGGCTGGAATATAAAAGTCCCACCACGAATTCCGATTGTCTGCGTGAGCCGTTTTGTGATGTCGCAATGGGCACTTTATGCCCCGGAAAATTTCTGCACTCACATTCCGCCACCACTTCATAATTATTTTGTTTTCGAGGATAAAAAGCGCGACATAGATATTTTGGTTCACAGGCGCAAGCAAAATGCATATTGTTTAAAAAAACTTCTTCCTGCATTGGAAAAAGAAAATCTACACGTTGAAATTTTGGATGAATGGATAAGACAGGAGCAATTTGCCGCGATGTTAAAGCGCACTAAAATATTTTTATACGTGACTGAACTTCACAAGGCCGGTTTTATGCGCAAGCTGCCTGGCGAAGGTTTTGGCTTGCCTGCTCTTGAGGCTTTGGCCTGCGGTGCCCTTGTGGCAAGCAACATTCTCGGCGGAGTTACGGATTTCTTAACTCCTGGAGAAAATTGCATAAAACTGCAAAATGGAAATTTGGATTTTGATATAACTCAAATTAAAAATGGGCTTAAAAATTTCCGCCCGAATGAAAAAGAAATCCTTGAAATTGTAAATCAATATTCTTATGACACCGTCACGGCGAAATGGCGTAATTTGCTCGATTTTGTGACAAATGTGAATTTCTGACAAAACTTTTTTCTTGACTCGTCCGTCTTGGTTTTATAGATTGAGATCTTAATTTTATGAATGGAGACGGCGCAGAAGCAGGGCTGGGTGTACGTAACATTGAAGGCGCAGTCGCCTTGAGTGAATTACTAACTGCACCGGAAGAGCCACAAAGAACTGCGGAAGAACTCGCGAGAAGATTTTCCACATGTTTTGAAGTAGACCTTGCGATGTGGGATATGAGCGAATTAAAAGGCAACAGAGATTTATCTCAAATGTTAGTTCCTGTTTTGGAAGGCATATTGTCAGACACCCCGGGAAAAGAGCGTTCCAGTCCGGATAAACTTCAGCGCCATTGTTTTGAGCGGTTGGCTATTAATTTCAGATCACAATTAAGTGCATCGCTAAAACAAAATAATTTACGTCCTGCGTTGTTTTATCTTGTACTATACGTCTTTAATTCCAGGGCACTTGGCAAACCTTTTTCAAATCCTCTCGCATATTTAGAAATTATTGAAGAGCGAATCGCCGCAATGGCTAATGGCGAGCAAAATCAACTTTCGGCAATTCTGGAAAGATTAAAGGGGTTCCCTCCTTTTTCGCATGCATTAAAGGGGCTACCTCAAACAACTTTTGCGCCTTCACAGGAAACAGGCACCCGGCCACCTGCGAAACTTCCTGCGGAAGAAGGCGAGACTCCCCCTGTCGGTCAGCCGGAATTAGTGCCACTGGGAGAAATGAATCGGCTAATAGCAGAGAGTAGAGGTGCTCAATTGCAACGTGATTGGGAAAGCGTTGTTAATCTTCAGAGGCAAATTCTCAAAATAGCTGCAGATCAAAGAAAGCCAATGGTTGTATTAATACGCGGACTCATAAATATAGGCAGAACAGATGAAGCGTTGGAATGTTTAAGTTGGCTTGAACGGTTATCAAATTTAAATGATATGGATCGTGACTTTATTAGAAGGGCATATTGTCATATTAGGGATTTGAAACAGGGTGAAGGATCGGGAACCGAGGGTATGCAGGACAGGTCGTCGCCTACAATGAGACAACTAATAGGGGCAAGTATAAGATTTCAGCGTATTGGCGAGTGGGAAAAGGTCATTATATTTCAAAAACAGATAATTGAAGAATTGGCAAAGGTGAGAAGAGCAAAGGCTGGGGCAATTATTATACTCATACGCGCGCTTGGAAGATCTGGCAAAATAGATGAAGCGGCGGATTGGTTGGGCAGGTTGGAACGGTTGCCGAATTTAACAGCTGAAGATCGTGGCTTTATTGAAAGGACAAAACTACTTATCGAGGAATTGCGACAAGGGGCGGGCTCGCCTGTCGAAGACCCGACCGCGGGTAAGCCCGATGAACCGGCTCAAGAATTAGCAGCCAAAGGAGCTGATGTCGCCCCAGAAATACAAACGCTTGAATTTAAAACATTAAAAGATTTTTTGAACTTTTTAAAAAACAACGCCGAACGCTGGCCTACCGTGCGCGATCATTCGGATTGGCATGTAATTCCGCAACCGCTAAGACGCCAGACAGATTCTGCATGGCTAGGGTTTAACAGGACCGTTCATAAATGTATCGATTCGGTTGCTGAACGGAATTTTTGGAACTGTATTGGTTCAGCTTTTGGACTTGCCACGGGAAAATTGCACGCAATTAACTCGACTCAATTACAAGAACTTTTAACTTCATTTCAATCTCAAATTGATTTTATAGATGCGTTTATTTCTGTGCCGGTGGTTGTGAAAGAGGAACCAGCTGCAGATGAAGCACTAATGCCAAGCCTGATGCCAACGGAAGAACCCCCTATTGAACCGGCGCCGGCATCGGCAGAACTTCAACCTCTTGTGGGGGCAAGTGTAGCAACGGAGCTTGAGCCCGTTGCGCCGACCGAATTGCCACCTGCTCCAGAACCACCTGTGGATGAGCCCGAACCTCCAACCAAGCCATTAAACGGACCGGAATTAATGGCACAAATCAGAGGGATGAGCAGAGAGGCCGAGGAGGCCGGCGACTGGGAAACAGCCGCTGAACTTCGCAGGCAACTAATTCAATTGGCCGAAAAAAACGGCCAGCCAGTGGCCGCGTCAACTCAAAAACTCATACGTGCACTAATCAATCTCGGTGATCCGGATGGGGCCGAGATGCTTCTTGTTAAATTACCGCAATTGTCAGGCTTTGATGTTGATCGAGGGGCCAAATTTGTAGCACATGCTGCCTCTCATATTGAAGGTTTACGAGGAACGCGTGCACATACCGAATCACCACTATCTCTTCCGCCGGCTGTTGCTGTGAAAAGCAAACCGGCGCCGAGAACGCCCGCTGCATCAGCCCCCGAACAAAATCCTCGGCCAACTTGTTTACCGGCCGCGCCAGAAGAACGAACCGAAACCGGATTAAACATAGATTATAGTAGGTTCGATAGAATGCTTGAATCTTTGGCTCGAGAACTTGGTAGCTGCGAAATGCATGAACAGGGTGAGCTGTGGCGCGTTTTGCCTGAACCGGATGCCGAAAAACTCACTGGCGTATTGAAATATAAGAAGCGCGATTGCCTACGCAATTATCCCGATGATCCACACAGATTTCCTCATCCGGACAACATCGGACAAAGGACCGCCGATAAAAAGAAAAAAGGAAAAAGAGAAGAAAAGCCGAAGAGGCTAAAAAGTTTACACTCTCAATTCTGGAAAGAATTTGGTGCCGTCGAAGAAATGATACATGCCCGTTTAGTCCATATCGAAGCGGTACATAGGCTTATTAAAAACTTACCGGAAGGCATTAACGACCAGGGCGAATAATAAAATCCGTTTTCTTTTGGCCAAAATTCCAAATTCAATTTTCTTCTGCTACAATGCTTTTGCATATGAAATTGGAATTTACAAATAAGCCGACAAAAGATTCTTTTGTAATTTATCCGGTTTTTAAAAATGTGCGTTTGCGTGACGCGGCGCTTAATTTTCTAGTGGGCCGCCTACGCCAAAACGCTGAGTTTGAAGCCAAAAACGAACAGACCTTCTTTCTGTTTGAAAAAGTAAAATCGATGCCAAAAAAAGTGCTTTTGCTCGGACTTGGTGATCCAAAAAAAATAAATACTACGGAAATACTCAATGCATTTGGTTCTGCTGCAAAAAATGCGGCAAGCCATAGCGCAAAAAAAATCAGCATAATATTTAATGATGATTTAATTCCATTCGCGCAGGAAATTGCCGAGGGAATTGTGCTTGGCTCATATAATGCCGCTCCGGAATATAAAACCGGCGAAGAACAAAAAA
>JBAYHN010000058.1:0-8748 GCA_041666125.1 Candidatus Altimarinota bacterium
GCAGACGAAATGAAAAAGAAACTTGAGGCTGCAGGTGCAAAGGTAGAACTTAAATAATAGACCGTAGCGTAAGCGGAGGTCCTATATAAAAAAGAATTAAAAAACCGTCGGAATAAAATCCGGCGGTTTTTTGTAGTCTTTGG
Organism: Candidatus Altimarinota bacterium; assembly: GCA_041666125.1. Lineage (GTDB taxonomy): Bacteria > Patescibacteriota > Gracilibacteria > UBA1369 > UM-FILTER-53-11 > JBAYHN01. The sequence continues at coordinate 144 of JBAYHN010000058.1, forward strand.
CAATACAAAATTTGCTCGTACATACTTAAAGATATATAATTAACTCTTAAATTTTAACGAAGATTTATGCCAGAATACGCACCTGAGTTGGTTAGTTATTTACAAGCACTTGGAGGTGATAAGCCGAGTGAAGCTTTGGATAATCCGGATTTTTTGCGTAGAACACTTTCGGCCGATTCGCCGTTTGCATTGGTTGCAATCGTTGCGCAAGCAATAGAGGGCGCGATTGGTGAAGAAAAATTGGATGATAAACATCCGGCTATTGCCGATTTGTCTGCATTTGAGAAAGGAAGAATTATGTCTGCTCTTGGAAATAAAGAGCGTGCGCGAGCATTGTATTCCGAAGCTTTGGATCAAATAGCTAATGGTGAAGGTGATTCTCGACAAAGAGGGGTAATTCTACAAAATTTGGCGAACGAAACAAACTGCCCTGGAGTGAGATTTGCTTTGCTACGCGAGGCTGTTCAGAGTGAAGGTTTTAAAGAAGCGTTGGGAAGTATAGGGGCATTTTTATATTACAACTTAGGCAAAAAAGAACAGGGTTTGAAATTTCTTTTGCAGGGAACAAGAGAGGGAGAAAAATCATGCGTTGAAGTTTTGAGTAGAGTATTAGCAAATTTATTTGGAGAGAATTTAATGATGGAACTTTCTAAGGCTATGATTCCTGGCAATTCAGAGAGCGTAGAAGAGGTTATTGCTCGGGAAGAAGAAAGATCAGGAAAGGCGCTGGCGAATGGGGTAGCTAATCTTTTGATAACTACATTCTCAGCTTTGGAGGAGGGTGGATTTAAGGGCGTAAACTCGGCTTTTTCCAATGCAAGTTTGCAAATTGCCCAGCGCGGTCAAGACGGGAGAATTATAAACGCGGCCAGTTTGAGATCTCGAAACATGGCACAATTTGGAGATTTAGCCGTGGATTAGCTATTTCGCGTGGCGCGTATTTGTTCTTCGGTGAGTCTTTTCGCGGCAGCTAATTGCTCTTCTTCGGCCAATTCTTGGCCATCCATGCTGGCAGCCGATCCAGGAAAGAAAAGATTTGCATATTGCAATTCGTCCTGGCGATCTATTTCATCGTCGCTAGCGTCAGTTGGTTCAAGATTTTGATTTTCTGTAGGTAACATAGGTATTTGGCCTGTATAGTACCATTTTTGGCCCCTCGGTCAATAGTCTTTGCCCGCTTTGGTGTGGCACCCGCCTTAGCTTGCTTTTTAACCTGTTTTTTGGTAAAATATTAAGAACTAATAAAAACAAAAAAACATGCCCGAAATAAGTCCACAAACCAATGGTGTTCCAAATGGGGAGGCTAAGCCTGTTTCGGCAACTACTCCGGCGGTTCAACCGGCACAAAGTGCCGCAGCAAGCCAACCTGTTGTAGTACCGGCAAATCCTGCGCCTGCCGCAGTAAATAAACCTGCAGAGGCACCTGCTGCGCCCACAGAACCGGGAACTTTCAACATTGCCAGCGCAAAAGATCAGGTAAGGCCAAGTATTTTACAGAGCCTGCTTTTTAATAAGAATTTACCTGCCGGAACCCAACAAAGAAGCGCACCTTCACTCGCTGCACTTCTTGGTCCTAAGCCGGTTTTTTCTAAGGCGGCATTTGAGGAAGTAGAAAAAAAACGCGTTAGATTTGCACGCAATATTTTTAAGCTATCGATAGTTTTAATGTTCGGTGTTTTTGTATTTTTTTACAGTCAGCTCAATGCAAATTTTACATGGTTTAGCGGATTGCTTGGCGCTAATCCTGCACAGGAATTTAAGTCCAGCAACGACGAATTAAAATCATTAAAAACAAAATTAAATTTAATAAATTTCCGCACGGCAAAATATTGGCTGGAAGAAGCCAATAGTTACGTTGATTCTTTCCAGCGTTTAACTGCAGTCGTAAAATCGGATTTTTCCACAAAATCGGAAAAACAAAATGCAAAAACGGAGCTTTCAACAATCAGCGCAAATATAAAAAAAGCACTTACCGAGGTTAAAAATATTTTAAATCAACCGCTTGGTATTGCGGTATATTCCACTTCACCGGTTTCGCCGGAACAAACAGAACAGGAATTTGAAGATTTGTTGAAAGCGGAATTGACGAAGCAGAGAGCGGAAATTGCAGTAGATCCAAAACTAAACAGCGAAGAACTTGCGCTTTTTGATGGAGTTATTCAGTTTGTGGAGAGCAAAAAATTCCGAGATGCGATTCGTTCCGCGGATTTGGCAAATATTCCGGAAGAGGATTTTGCAAGGCTAATTACACGCATTCGCGAACAGGCAACAGATGAACTTTCTGCGATTGAAAAAATCCGCAAAACAAGACTGGATTGGGCGGAAGTTATAAATAATATTCACGCTGTGACAAGGAGAGCGGATCCGTATTACGGCCAAGGCGCTTTTAAAACGCTTGGAGGATTTTTATTTAACTCATACAATTTTGATTCCCAGACCGGGAAAATTTCAATCAGCGGAGTTACAAAAACTTCCGACAGCAAAACGTTTAGCTTTATTGCAAAACTCGTAGACAGCATAGAAAAATCGCCAATATTCAAAAACATAGATTTTCGTTCTTTCTCCAAGAGTCGCGACGAAATCGGCGATTTTTCCTCATCGATAAATCTTGAATTCGAATTGCAGAAGGCGGAAGAAGTGGATTCGCGCGACGATACTGCGGCATCATTTGAGCCTACTCCTGCTGTGACCGTTAAACCTGCTCCAGAGGAGGTTACAGCGCCAACGTTAGTGCCTGCAGAACCGGCCCCAGTCGCGCCACCTGCAGATTTAACAACACCAACCGAAAATTTATGATAACTTCCCAATCATTTTTTAAAGCCAGCAATTTATATTTCGCACTCGCGTTTTTTATTATATTTGGCGCAGTCGGTTTTGGCTGGCTCAAATGGGATGAGCTACAAGCGCAAAATCAGGCTACGGTTAATAACTCATCCGTTAGGGTAAAACTCGCCGATTCCCTAGCAAAAGCGGAGACGGATTATAAATCATTTTCACAAAAACGCGTGCAAAAGCAGGTGGATTTTTCAAAACAAATTCGCGAAATTTTGCCGCTTGATGAAAATTATACGGATTTAACAAGGAAATTTGATGATTTCTTTGCGGAAAATGACAAGCAGGGAAACCCACTTTCGCAAAGCAGTTTGAGATTTGGAAAAGGCGCGCCTGTCGCGGATATGCCGGGGATTTCTGCCCTTCCAATCTCTATGAGCATAGAATCGAGCCGCGATAATTTCTTTAAGTTTTTGGATTTTGTAAATCAATCCGGCGTGCTTTCTACAGGCCGCAGACTTATGGAAATAAAATCAATACAACTTAATTTTCCGGGAGACGGCGAACTCGTTCAGGATCCATCCCAAAAAATAGATTTTACGGTGGAAATGGTCGCCTATTACCAGACTCCAAAAAAATAAAAATGGAACAAGAAAAACTTCAACAACTTCAGGACGCGATTCTGGCGGGAAATGTTCCCCAGATAGTGCTTGCCACAATTTCCACGGCGCTCGACATGAGATCTTCCGATATTCACATTGAACCGGAAAGATCCACGGTCAGAATTCGCTATCGCGTTGATGGCGTTTTGCGCAGAGTTGTTGAATATCCGCTAAACATGCACCCGGCAATAGTTTCGCGCATAAAAATCATGTCTAATTTGAAGATTGATGAGCAGAGAATTCCGCAGGATGGTCGCACGACCGTAACCACAAAAGACAGCCGCGAAATGGATCTTCGTATTTCTACTTTTCCAACGGTAAATGGCGAAAAAATAGTGATGAGAATTCAAGATAAATCCCGCAAAATTCCAACGCTCGAAGAGCTCGGCATCGATGGTAGCAGTATGAAATATCTAAAAAAGGGACTCGATGCGCCAAATGGAATTATTTTGACTTCAGGTCCTACCGGTTCAGGTAAAACAACGACTCTTTATGCCTGCATGAACATATTAAATACGCCGGACGTAAACATTTTGACGATTGAAGACCCGGTTGAAATCCAAATGGAAGGATTGAATCAAAGTCAGGTTCATCCGGACATTAGCTACAGCTTTGCAAATGGACTTCGCACGGCACTTCGTCAGGATCCGGACATCATAATGGTTGGAGAAATTCGTGATCGCGAAACGATGGACATTGCAATTGAATCTTCACTTACCGGTCACTTGGTTTTTTCTACAATTCATACAAACAGCGCAGTGGAAACGCTTACCAGAATTGCAAACATGGGAATTCCTCCATTTTTGACGGCCTCAACTGTTAATTTGATTATTGCACAGAGGCTTGTTAGAAAAATATGTACCGAGTGCAAACAAGAATTTGCAGTTAGTCCGGACATGCTGGAAAGGGTAAAACGCGGATTAAAATTTTTACATCCGGATGAAGTTGCGCATTATGACCCGGCAATTTTTAAAAATCTTAAATTTTATTCCGGCAAAGGCTGTGATAAATGCGGAGGAACGGGATTTTTTGGGCGAGTTGGTATTTATGAAGTAATGTCGATGAATAATCGTTTGCGTAAATTGATTTTGGAACAGGGCAGCACTATTGATATAGAAAAAGCCGCGCTGGAAGGAGGAATGGTTGGGCTGGAGCAGGCAGGAATTATAAAAGCTCTGCTTGGCGAAACCACGCTCGAGGAAGTTTATAGCGTAGCTCGTGAATCCGAAGTGGAAGAAGAAGCGCAGGTAAATAAGGATGTGGCTTTTAAACCGGTTGTTGTTGTGACTCCTGAGGCTGCACCAGCAGCGGCAAAAACTACGGTTGCAGTGCAAGCTCCAATTCCGGCACCGGTTCAAGTGGCAGCGCCAGTTGCGCCAAAAAATGAGCTGGAAATACCGCAGCTTGCACAGACTCTACCGCCGGTACAAAATCTGGCACCGTTACCGCCTCAAGCTCTACCAAATCAAAACTAAAATATGCCAAAAAAAGCCCAAGATTTTCTTATAGATACGGAATTGGGAGACAAATCATTCGATCTCAAAGCGGCCGAAACCGGCGAAGAGAAGATTGTGCTTTCGATTGAAGAAGGTGCTGTGCCGGTTGCCCTTTTAAAAGAGGCTCAGCGCGCAAAAAAAGGCCGTTTAAAGAGTTTTTTTATTCAACTCAGGGATGCACTTAATTCAATGGGTGTTCCTCAGGCAAAAGACATGGCGACATTTTTTCGCCTGCTTGCCATTATGATAAATGCCGGTATTCCGCTTATTAAATCGCTGGATACCATTTCCGAACAGACCGTTAATAAAAAACTGCGCAATTCCGTTTTCGAAATTGCCAGAGCTGTGGAAAAAGGTTCCAAGTTTTCCGAAGGAATGACTCATTATCCCGATATTTTTGCGGAGTCGCACATTGGAATGGTTAAATCCGGAGAATCTTCCGGCCAACTAAATGTAATTTTAAAACAGCTCGCAATAGAGGTGGAAAAATCAGCTTCCATAAAACGAAAAGTAAAAGGCGCGCTTATTTATCCGACCTTAATAGTGATAGTAATGATAATAGTTGTTTCTGCGATGATGATTTTTGTGGTTCCGCAAATCTCTCAGCTTTTTTCCCAAAGTGGCCAAGAGCTCCCTCTTATAACAAGGATTGTAGTTGGAGCCAGTAATTTTATGATAAATAAATGGCCGATAATTTTCGGAGTTATTCTTGGTTTGATTTTGGCGGTTTCCGGGGTTAAACGCACGCAGCAGGGAAAATATACAACCGATCTTATTTTGTTGAATATACCTCTTTTTGGTAAGCTCGTTCAACAATCGATTTTGGCGCGTTTTTGCCGCTCGCTTGCCAATTTGCTCACGTCCGGAGTGCCAATTGTTCAAGGACTTGCCATTAACGCAAAGGGCATTGGAAACGAAGTTTATAAAAATAAAATAATGCTTGCTTCGGAAGATATTGCCCGCGGTATTCCGCTTGGCGAAAGCTTGCGTGATTCACCGGAGTTCCCGGACATGATGGTCCAAATGATTGGAGTGGGGGAACAAACAGCCCAGCTGGACACCATTGCACTTAAAATCGCGGAATATTATGAAGATGAAGTGGATACTTCCGTTGCTGCACTTTCTAAAGCCATGGAACCGGCAATTTTGATTGTGGTTGGCGGGGTTGTTGGCGCAATTGTCGCCGCTATCATGATGCCTATTATGAGCATAACCGAAATGGCAGGTAATTTATAAGATATGAAAAAGTTCCCAACAAAAAGATTTTCCAAGCACAACTTTTTTAAAAGCAAAAGTTGCGTGGGGTTTACCTTAATGGAACTTTTACTTGCGATCTCAATTTTTTCCATTATCGCAACCGTCAGCAGCAGCCTATATATAAGGTCATTTAGCGAAACTCGTAAGTCGAATCTGCAAAATCAGGTTTTTGATGATGCGCGTTTTATTATGTCCCGTTTAATGGAGGCTGTAAGGGAAAACGCAATTGATTATGATGAATATTATAATCAGAATGTTGTGATCCCGAGTGGGGTGCTGGTGCCCAATCGTGGAATTTATAATTATGGGCAAAATTTCGGCAGATATTATTCGGCATTTTTTAATCCGGGCACAGACGTTAAGCTTGGTTTTGATTGCAATAGTGGAGGACTCAGAAATCAACCAAATTGCATGCCGCTGCGCAAGTCAATCGACCGCAACACGGGCTCAAATCCGTTTGAGGGGAAATATAGTTCACTTATTGTGAATACGGGGGAAGATGCATTTTGTGGTTCGGTATCATATGGGGTTTTGCAGGGTGCGGTTGGTGGTAGAAAGGGCAAATGTACGCCACCGTTGCCCGCGCTACCGGCAGTAAACGGCGTCCCTGAGCCTTCCAGGGAAAGGGTGGAAGATGAACTTTATTTAATTTCCGCGGATGCTACAACTAAAACAATTTTTGCGCGTGAAGCGATTGGTAAGTTCAAGGTAAGTCCGGAAGTATATGCTCTTTCTATGCTCAAAATGTCGGGCGTAGATACAAATGGAGATGGATCTGTTGACAGTTTTGTTTGTGCGGAAGGCTTTCAATGTAGAGGCAAACAAGATATGACTACGGTAGAAAATCCGGATCCTCCAAGACCCTTGGATCCAGATTGTAATGGCCAGGGTGTTATTTTAGGAGAATTGCCGCGCACTACAGGTTTAGCAGCGACACTCAAATATACGGACCTCTCTTCGAGCGATTCTAACTCTGCCTGCGATCCAAAGTCAGGCGGTTTTTCTAAAGATTTTGTGCCGATAAGCCCGCTTCGTATGGACATTAAGGCTCTTAATTTTTATATAACTCCTTCCGATGATCCTTATTATGCGTTTGCGGAATCAAATCAAATAAGCCAGCCAAAAGTAACAATTGTTCTAACTGTGGGTTTGAATCCATATGAAGCAAGCCCAACCGACAACTTGGAGCCAATAACGCTTGTGGAAACGGTTTCCGCAGGGGTTACAACGCCAATTCCGGCACCACTTTTGGTTCAGCCGTAAAATCAAAAATATAACAATGAAAAACTTTCTAAAAAAACTCGCGGAAAAGATTAAAAAAAGCTGCAAAGCAGAAACGCTTTTGGAAGTGATTGTGGCCACAACAGTTCTTATGACAGTTATTGTGCCCGCATCTTCGCTATATATTTCAAATATTAAAAGTTCGGCGCTAAATAAAAATGATTTAATTGGGGCTTCTCTTGCGGAAGAGGCGCTGGAAATGATGAAAAATATTCGCGACACGAATTTGCTAAAATTTTCCGCCAAAACCGATGCCAATGGTAATAATATTTGCTGGAACGCAAAGCCGAATCCTGTGCTAAACATAAATGATGCGCTGCCGGCGAATTATTGCGGTAACCCTGCAAATCAAATTGTCGCCGGGTCATATAGAATAGATATAGATACTTCAGATCCGCAATTACCAATTCAGCTTTCTGCTCCGCAAGTTCCCGCACTTAATCCGGACAGTTTAACTATTACATATGCATTGGTGTTGGATGCGTTGGACGAAAAAACGCTTGAATCCCCATGTACTGCACTAGGTACGCCAATGGATAATTGTCATAATCATTTTCAGCATGATACCCATGTATATATTTATGGTACCAATCCGCCATTTTCGCCATTTTACCGCGAATTAAAGGTGGATAGGTTGCTGGATTTGGATGGCGTAGCGGCCACAAACGAAGGCATGCAAGTAACAGCCACGGTTGTTTATATGTCCGGCAGCACGCCGCGCATAATAAAAAGGACAATGATTTTAACCAATCGCGCACCATCATTATAAAAATATGAAAAATATATTGCGAAAAAAATCCGGAGTTTCACTAATCATTGCGATTGTTTTTGTGTCTGCTTTGATGTTGGTAATGGCTGGGCTTTTTGAAGCTCAGCTTTTTACAATTCAGACGGTAAAAAATCATGAATTGGAAGGCAAAGCGGATTATTTGGAAGAAGGCGTTAAGGAAATTGCCGGTTGGTATGCGGCAAATGCAAGTTTGGGGGCAAATGTTTCAAGTGATGACCCAAATCCAAGCCAAACGCTTACAAATATGCTTAATGCGATTTATGCGATGGCGGATGACATGATGAATAGCGGGGCGGTGAATGCGAATGATCCGAATGCTGCGGGGCAGGCAGCGGGATTTAATTGTA
>JBAYHN010000059.1:0-8293 GCA_041666125.1 Candidatus Altimarinota bacterium
AGCACAAGACGAAGATGACGAAGACGACGAAGCAAATCTCGCAGACTTTTAATTAACATTTAAATTTTTACCTTAAAAACTATGAGTGAATTACCAGAAGAAAAATCAGCAGAACCAACATTCCCGATAGTAACAGTCGCAGGATTAACACGTGAAGAGTTTGAGGCAGAAAAGAAAGCTGGAGTAACCAACGTTATTCCACTTGCCGGAGGATATGTCCAAGTCATTGCCATACAAAAAGATGCAAATGAGGCTGCTCTAGCAGCAATGCAGGCAATAGCCCGAGAACGTCCAACAATGATGGTTTTAACAGGCATTCCTAATGGGCGGGGAGTAGAAGAGCCACTAGATTCTCTTATTGCCCATTTCGATAACCAAAAGAGAGAGATTGGAGCTTAGTAAATATTTTTTCTTTGAAATTTAAGGAGGGCGAGTAGCTCTCCTTTTTTTATTCCCCTGCCCTGCAACCTTTCTAAAATTACATCATCCGGCGCGTCCATTGTTATAATTTTGTCTACAAACTTGCCCAAATTCTTTTTGTCCAAATACACCGCCTCGATACAAATCAAAATCGGCTTTTTGCCCTTACCTGCGCGCACAAGTTGATCAACTTTTTTATTCACCTCTACCACCACGAGTGGGTGAATGAGCTCATTTAGTGTTCGAATTCTCTTTGGATTTTTTAAAATAAATTCGCGCAACTTTTTTCGATCAACTTCCGCGCTATTCACAAACTTTTCCCCAAATTTTTCTTTGATTTTCAAATACCCCGGCTGACCGCAAACATAAAGCTGATGCACAAATTTATCGGCTTCCACCCATTCAAAACCCAACTTTTGCAAAGCCTTACAAAATACACTTTTGCCGCTACCAATTACGCCCGTAACTCCAAGAATAAAAATCCGTGGCTGTGTAGGAATTAACTTTTTCATAAAACTCCCAAATCAAAAAATGCCTGCTTAAAAGCTTTTAACGCATTATTCAAACTGTCCTGGCTCACGCTAAACCCAACTTCATGAGCAACTTTATTTCGCAATTTATGCGCAGACCAAACGGCATCCAAATTACTAAACTCCTTTTCTGCTTTTTTCAACTTATCTCCAAGCGAACCGGTATATCCCAATCTCTTTAACACAAAATCCAACAAACGATCAGCTTCCATGAGCGCATTATTCGGTTGCGACTGCACTTTTTTGTTTATCTGATGCCATTCCCCATGAATCAAATTCAAATCACGCTTGGAAAACTTTTGGCCACGGCGCCTAGCGGCAATAACCAACAAAATCACTCCAATTACCAAGAAAATTAAACAAATGAATATTATTTCCATGGGCTTTTCGGTCTGTTATTAATTTTTAATACTCCTCCTCATCCACCATTTCCGAATCCGGCACACCATGCTCCACAACATGCCTCTGCAAAAGATCGGTCAAAATGCCCTGCAGGGCTCTGTGATCACGAAAACTCTTATTTGTGACAAAGTGTTCCTGAGCTTTTGTGAGCATCTCCGCTTTTTTCTTCGGATTCACAGCTCCGTCAAACACAGACTGCGTTCCTGTGAACTTATCAAGCGCGATTGTGCCGTAATTAAAGAGCGTTGGCATAAGTCCTTTAACTTCATAGCCAATGCCCTGAATAATGTGATATTCTATGCGCGTAGAACTTCTGTCGAAAAATCCTCTCCACATAATTTCTATAATACTCACATTGGTAACTATCCAAACGTCGTAATACCAATCAAAAAACTCATAAATAAAGCGTACAGCACCCAATGTAAGCCAAGCCATGGCAAATAAGCTTACTTGTGGAAAGAGCCACCAGCCAAGGGCGGGCAAAAAGATTCCAAAAACGAAAACTTTTAAAAAGTTCTTGAATTCCAAAAGTACGTGGCGGTGAACTACAAACTCAATCTGCTCCCCCTCCCCCAGGTAACTCCTAAAAAGAAAATTTCTTATCATTCCTAGCAAAGTTTAACACATGTTTGATTCAAAAAAAGACAAAAAATGGGAATTTCTAGATAAATTACAGGCAAATCATCCGACTCTTTATTTCGTCGCAGACCTTTTTATTAACATAGCCATAATAATTGTTTTGGTTTTTACAGTTAGGACTTATTTTATTTCACCATTCCAGGTTTTTGGGCCTTCCATGTGCGATTCTCTAAATTACGTGGGCGACAGGTGCCAAGAAAGCTTTGGTGAATATTTAATAGTAAATAAGGCCTTGTACTACCCATTCTTTGGTCATCGCTATTCCACACCAGAGCGCGGAGATGTGATCGTTTTTAGGCCACCACACAACGAAACCGACTTTTACATTAAGCGCATAATTGGCTTACCGGGTGAAAAAGTTAAATTACAAAATGGCAAAGTTTATATTTACAACAAAGAGCACCAAAGCGGATTTGAATTGCCGGAAGAATATTTAAATAAGAACAACAAAAATCAGACTTACCCTCTTAATGCTCAGCTTGTTACCACTTTTGATGTTCCGGCCGGCAGATATTTTGTGATGGGAGACAACAGGAAGAAAAGTACGGACTCACGCAGCTGCTTTAAAGGCCCGGGCGACCGAGAATGTAATGATGAGGTTAATCATTTTCTGGAAATTGATCGCATTGAAGGCAAGGCTGTAGTTGTTCTGTGGCCATTCAATAAGATTAGACTATTAAGTAATCCGAAGTACTAGAAACACAGCCGCATACATTGCTCACAGCTATTTATATATAGGACCTCCGCTTACGCTGCGGTCTGCTAAGCGTTCTTGGTAAAATAAAGTTCCGCCAAGATTATTAATGCTATAAGCAAAAGCCCACTCCACCAAGTGAGCGCATTTAGCACAAGAAGCCCAAGCACAGCCATTGTGCAAAATGTTAAAAGAATTCCCTGCCTAAAAGAAATATTTAGGTGATCCAGATAAATTTCGTAGCGGTGAAGCCAAAGGCGCAGCCCAAATCCAAGCAGAGTAAACGTGGCGGTAAAAGCAAAAAAAGCGCTAAGGAAAAACAGAATCAGAGACATGGAAGACACCGAATGGCAGATAGTAATTTCGCCGGGCGCTGTGCACGGATCCAGCTTCATTATCACAAGAATAAGGGAAGTCCATCCAACCAGGGCCACGCCACCTATAATAAAAAGATATTTTTTGCAGTTCATTTTTTCTTTGGTTTAAGTTTAGATTCTATCTTGATTTCGATAATTTTGCCGGCAATAAACATTGCGATGCCAAGAATTCCGGTTATAGCCGTTAAATAATTAAGTATAGAGAGCGGCTGACCAAAAATAAAAACGATAAATGCCTTTTGTGCGGGAAGAATTGCCGGCTGAGTGGCTAAAACAGCGTTTATTGAACCGGGAATTGCAATTACAACCAACAGCAAAGAAACAGCCACAGAAATTAGAGTTCCTCCAAGTTTTTTTAACACCAAAGACCAAGGCTCAAACACCAAAAGTCCTATAAAAAAGAGCATCAAAAGCGGAATAGTAAAAATAATATAATCAAAATATTTCATTACAAGCATTCCCCTGTTCACCTCTGTAGAATATGCGTTTAAAGATGCGTCGCCGAGTGTGAGGTTTTGGGGAATTTCTTTATCCACTATATCTACCAAAGAAGATTCAATCTTTGCAGCAGCTTCCGGCATATTCGCAGGTTTGCAGAACCCGAATTCTTCAGTAGAAATCTTTTCGTTAGGCGGACAGGTCGGTATATTTTTCGCAATTTTAGCGACATCATCTCTCAAATCCACCTTTGTCTGCTGCATCTCAATTACAGCAGGAAAAACCACCATTCCACTCGAAACCCAGGTTTTGACATGGGCAATAAATGGCTCTGCGGCTGTCTTTAAGATGTTTTCGTATGCAGCACGAGGCACAATGGTTTTTATTCTCTCCAAATATATTTGCTCCTTGCCCGGAGTTTTTGAAGCAGACTGCGCAGCAAGCAAAGAAGTTACCGGCTCATAACTGGCCGGAATAAATTTGGTATAAATAAAATCCTGATTAAAAAAAGTCGCCTTAATGGCGTACACAAATAACAAAAGAGGCACAAGCATAAGGAAAGTAAACCGAAGCAGGAATACCAGAATTTTTCGAATCATGAACCTATATTAGGCTGGAACTATCTTCCAAACAATCTTTTTTTCCAGTTTGCCGTTTACGCGGAATCCTGCGGCTTTTTTGTGGCCTCCGCCGCCGAATTGCGCTGCAATATCGGATAAATTCACATCGTCTTTTTGTGTGCGCAGCGAACCTTTTACAACTCCGCCGTCTTCTGCAACAAGCATTGCATAGTCAACTTCCGGCACCGTGTTGAGCAAATCTATAATTCCACCTGTGTCGCTGTGGTGCGCGCCAAGAAGTTTAAAATCGGACTCGCTAATTACGGCCGAAAGAATGTTATTTTCATTTTTGCGGGCATTTTCCAAAATGTAGCCCCAAAGTTTGAGTTGGGAGAGCGAAGATTGCCTAAACATGGGTTTTACAATGTCCGAAATGGAAATACCAGCCTGCGCCAACTCCCCCGCCATCTCGAAAGTTTCTTGAGTTGTATTGGCATGCAAAAACGCGCCGGTATCATTATAAATTCCCGAAAGCAGAGAAATCGCAATTTCTTTAGTAAGTTGAATGTGAAGCATCTTTAAAAGCCTCCAAACAATCATTGTTGCCGAAGAAGCCTGCGCATCGACGATATTTATAGTGCCAAAGTTGTCGTTGCTTTGGTGATGGTCAATATTGATTATTGGAACCTTTCTAGAAAGAAAGTCGGGATAAACCTCATGAAAGCCGGTCATATGGTATGCACCGGCGTCGCTGACTATAATTAGGTCATAATCCAAATAATTGAACTCGTGTACAAATTCCTTGGATGAAGGCATAAATTGGAGCCTTTCCGGGGCACCGTCCATGCAGGCAAGTGTCGTTTCCTTCCCCATCTGCTTTAAGGCGAAATGGAATGCCAAAGACGCGCCCAAAGTGTCACCATCCGGCCTCTTGTGAGACACAAGAAGGATTTTTGATGATTTATTGATCAGTTCTACCGCTTTTTTGAGTTCTTGATCTAAGGTCTCCATAAAGTGCGTAATTATACCAAGAAGCTCTCCTTTGTCAAGCTTAAGGCCAGGTGCCATCCACATATGAATGATTTATCTGTAAAATGTATACATATGGAAAAGATAAAAATAGTCTTCGCGGGAACCGGGGAATTTGGGGTTCAAACTTTAAATGCGTTGGCGGGTGATCCCCGTTTTGAAGTTTCTTGCGTCATTACAGGGCTAGATAAACCGGTAGGTAGAAAGCTGGAAATTCAAGAAAATGCCGTCAAACAAGCCGCAATCTCGAACAAATTATTTGTACTACAATCGCCTCAAATTTCCTCACTGAAACAAAAAATTATACAAATCAATCCGGATTTATTGCTAGTTGTTGCCTTTGGCGAGCTTCTGCCATCTGATATCTTGGAACTTCCAAAGCTCGGAGCCATAAATATTCACGGCTCATTGCTACCTAAGTACCGCGGCGCTTCCCCTATCCAAGAATCCATACTAAATGGCGACAGGATCACAGGAATCACCTGGATCCGAATGAACAAAAAAATGGATCAAGGAGATATAGTTGAACAACTTAATTTGAACATCAAAAATACAGACACTTACGAAGAATTGTCGGCAAAGTTAGCAAAACTTTCTGCGGACAAAACAGGGGGCGTACTTGTTAACTACGTCAAATCCCCTACCCAAACCAAGCAGGATGATAAACTCGCCACCTATTGCAGGAAGATAAAAAAAGAAGACGGAATGATTAACTTTCAGCTCGAATCTGCAGACGAAATTGTACGCAAAATAAGAGCCTACACACCATGGCCTAGCTGCTATATTGCATGGGGCGGCAAGCGCTTAAAGATCATCAAAGCCGAGGTTAGCGAACAAAAAATTGATACAAGAAAAACGGAGACAATAAATGGAACTAAATTGTTGATCGGAACCAAAGAAAAATCACTTGCACTTTTAACCGTCCAACCGGAATCCAAACGTGCAATGACGATAGAAGAATTCCTGCGCGGACAGAAAAACATCCCAGAGACCCTCTAAATTGCCTTATTTCTTCTTAACTACCGGCGGTTTAGGATAAAGCCCCTCTGGAGCCTGCAACTTCAAAAGTCCGTTCATCTTCTCTTCTGCATCATTAAAGGCTTGTCTTGCCGTGCGTCCGCTACTGGTGGCAGTAATGGCTTCTTTTAAATAATCAGCAAAATCCTTATCCGAGAAGACTTTGTAGCTGCTCGCATAACCAAGTTGAGAGACAAACACATCTGTTATTGGCTCCTTCTTTTGTTCTTCTATCAAATCTCTGCGCGCCGTAGGCTTTTTGGTCTTTTGGTGGTAAACCTTGGCAGAATCCGTCGTAGTCGCGAATTGCACAAAATTCCATGCCTGAGCAGGATTCTTTGAAACTCTAGAAACCGCGAGTCCATAATAATTGGCCCAAACTCTATATTCCGCCTCTTTTGCCGACATTTGAGGCACAGGAGTAACGGCAATATTTTTCATTTCCACAGCCGAAGAAGTTCTGGATTTTACATTTTTGAGTTCATTCTCCAGCCTTGGGTATAAATCCGAATAAGCCAATATGGAAGCCACTTTTCCGGATAAAAACGCCTCCACTTCACCGGCAGGCTGCCCTGCTACAGCAAGATCGGTATTCCAGCTAAAATTCTTCTCATTAGATGCACCAAAACTCATAAAGTAATCAAAAGCCTTGCTGCCCGCGCTCGCAAGACTAACTTGAGTGTAATCATCGTTATACATTTTGGCTCCCGACTGCAAAAAGAGATTGTATAAAATGTCCGTGGCCAATGAAATATTGTCCGATCTGCCCATTGCAATGGCGGAGACCTCCAACTTGCCGTCTGTGGATTGCTGGCGAATCTTTGAAGCATCCTCTTTAAAAATATCCCAATTGCTGGCTGGTTTTCCTCGTTCCGGAATCTTTTGTTCAAAAATCTGCTTGTTGTAATACATTCCAAGCGTGTCCACATAGAGAGGCAGAGCATAAATCTTATCTATGCCATCTTTTGGATCAGGCTGAATAAAATCCTGCTTCGCAACATTCACATAAGTATCGGAAAAATTCTGAGTTGTAAGAGTGGTAGAAGTAAGCGGAACAATCTTTTTTAGGTGACGTGGAAGCCAAGTATTGTGCAAATAAAAAATGTCCGGGCCTTCATTTTCCGCAATTTCATTCACCATCAAACTTTCAAAAGAAGCCGGGTCGGCAAACTTTTTATATTTCACGCTCACAGTAGGATATTTTGCCTTGTACTTCGCAATAATCGGATCCATCACGTCGCTATCATCCAAGCCATAAACAGTTAGGGCAATTGGACCTGCCGCAGGAGCCTTATTAAAAATGCATCCTGTTAAAACCGAGGCCGAAATCGACACGACCAAAAATGTTATTAAGAGTCTTTTCATATTTTTCATATTAATTTATTTAAATCGCTTTTTATTATACCCTTTTTTTAAACCCTCGAGAAAATATTTTTTAGAAAGCGCGTAAAAATACAAATCTTTGTGTAAAACTTTTAAAATAAAAAGGCCAAGTGGGCTGCCTGCTGCCAAAAACAGCGCTTTTTTTAATCCGCTTGGATTTTTTTTGAGCTCCGGATACTTTTTGTCGATCAAATGCACAGCTTCGCCAACATTTATCATGCGGAACTTAAAATCTTTGTCGCTCATTTCGTGATCGTGATGCGCAATTGCCTCGGGAGCATAATATAAATTTAGTCCAACGGTCTTTTCTATTCGCGTGCCAAGTTCTATGTCTTCCCAACCGTAACCGCTAAACTCAGTGTCGAATTTAAACTTATTTAGCAGAGATTTTTTTATTGAAATATTAGAGGTATAAAAAAATCTCGCATCGGCCTTTTCTTTGTTCTTTAAAAGGTCAAAAGCGAATTGATGCCCGCCAAATCTGCCAAAAACAGCGGCACCTTTTTCCATAAATTGCATTAACTTTGTGATTTTTAGTTTTGGGTGCCAGGTTATGAACCCCAACACCGCAGAGTTCTCTTCAAAGTGGGCTTTATGTAGCTTTTCGTGATGTTGCAAAAACTTTGGAGTTACAACTATGTCATCTCCAATAAAAACAATTATGTCACCGTGTGCCAGGTCTATGCCAAAATTCCGCGCAGCTCCCTGTCCTTTATTTTCCTGGTGAAAAAACCTTAAAGAAAGCGGCAAAGCCTCCTTTTGCAAATCAGCCAAAACTTTTTGCGTATCATCCGTGCTTCCATC
>JBAYHN010000060.1:0-8250 GCA_041666125.1 Candidatus Altimarinota bacterium
CATTTTTAGCAGAAGCAAAAACAAGAGGCCTATCTTGGGCTTTTAAATTTGATTATTATTTGCAAATCCCACCTGAACCACACGTTAACTTTGCCTATGGAGCGTTAGCGGCATTATCAAACATGCAGCTGCTAGCCCAAGCGAAGGATATACTTGGAGTTGAAAGGGCAGACAACATTATCTCCCCATGTACTGGAAATAGGAGGAGGAGTTACCCCCCTGGACAACTCATACGCACATTAGACCGAAATATTACAGAAGAAGAAGCAGTCAAATTAGCTCCTTTACTTTCCGCGGCACACAAAAGACATTTATCTTGGGCCTCAAAGGTAGCAGGATTTTTGCCAAAAATAGAAAAACAGCGCGAATCTGCTCCAGAAACACCAGCAGAAGACCCTAAAAAGACCAGAAAAATAAGAGCTTTGGAAAGACAATTAAATAAAAAATATGGGATACGTATTGCATACGGCAATAATCCTTCTGTTACAGAATTCTCGGCTGATAAACCTACAGATCAGGAATTAATCGTATCCCAATTAATTAAATTATCACAACTTGTGACTAAATATCCGTCGAATGTCCGTGCTCGCCTTCGTAATATCACAATTTATTTTGCTGACAATATAATATATCTAAAAACCAATGCAACGGCAGCCGGCCTTGCCGGAGATACATATATGGTTGTAGATATAGAACAGTATTTACCATCTATATTTGACCATGAATTTTTTCATATACTTGATAAGAGTGAAGGCTTAGAACCAGACAATGAAACCTGGGCTAAATTAAATAGAGGTGGAATGGCGGACTATCGCTTTTTACATGGTGCAGACGCACTCGATGTGGAAGGGGAAGGTCCTTCTCGAGAAGGTTTTGCAGGCAGCACATATTCAATAGAAGGAGGTCCAGATGAAGATCAAGCAGTAACTGCGGAAGATTTATTGAATTCGTGGAAAGCATATACTCTCACGATGAGAGCAAAAACAGACGATATACTCCGAAATAAATTGGAAGCAATTACAGGGTGCCTATTTGATCAAGTCACAGGAAAATTTGTACGCCAATTAACATTACAAGAATATAAAGAAAGGCTTGGATTCAATGATTTTCAATATTACGCAGCAGCATCCAGGCTCCCTAGTGGAAAACTTACGATGGGTCCATCATACTGGAACGCTATAGCAGCATCAGGGGAATGGCATGGAGTTAGATAAAAATTAGGTTTGGACGGAGCCCCTTTGACGAAAGGTGTTATATATGCTATAAGTCTCCTCATGCCCCCAAAGTTAGACCTAGAGATAGGTTCACCTGTTGCACCTGTTAAAAGGGCACATTTAGGGCAATCCGGAGCAACAACTCACTTAGGCAACTTTTTCCGAGGAGCCGCCTTGGCCACATTGGGTTTACTGGCCACAACAGGAAATGTTTCAGCCAGGCCTCCTCAAGAAGTAAGAATGGAACAGGTTGGTTTAAGCCGATTAACCGATCCGGAACTTATAAGCCATATTGCATTGGGAGTAGATGCCATAGAATCATTAATTCGTGCAGAAGCAGACTGTCAACTTGTAGCCGAAAGAGACCTCGAACCACTAGGTGGACTTGATGGTTTAACTCGCCACGATTTGGATCCAGAAAGTCCCGCCAAAAAATTGGCAGAAAAACAAAGTGCCAGGGCTGAAAGAATTGCTTTGGTGGATAAATTAAAACCACTCATAGAAGAATTAAAATCAAGGCGACACTTCATGGCTTCTGAATTTGATTATTATATAGAAATTCCGCCCGAACCTAGAGTGGAATCTGCCGATGGAGAATTTAGATTAATTTCAAACTTGGCTTTGTTTGGACAATTAAAACAAATTATTGGAGAAGAAATAGTAAAATACAAATTAAGCTTTCCCGAAGCCCAAAGACTCTCGGCTAAAACATCATATGAATCACGCGTTAGACCATCCAGCGGTTTAACTCCATATGATTTAGATGAAGAGAGCCCTGCTCAAAAACTTAGAAGAGAACAAATTGAGAGGCCAAAAAAAATAGAATTGGCAAATAAATTAAAACCGCTCATAGCTGAAGCTACAAAAAGGGGGCTTTCTTGGGCTAGTAAATTTGGCCATTATTTAAAAATTCCACCCGAACCTAATGTTGATTTCGCAGATGGAGAATCTGGCTTACTTTCTAATAAATCTTTGCTTGATAAAGTGATGGAAATTCTTGGTTCCGAGGACAGAGCATACACAATGCTCGCATACCGTGATGGTCCATGGCGGCACTTATCAACTTTAAATATTACAGAGGAAGAAGCCTCCAAATTAGCTCCTTTTCTTGCCAATGCCGAACTGAGGCATCTTTCTTGGCCTTCAAAAATCGAAAGATTTCTACCAAACAAAGTTGCCGAACAAATAAGCAGACTTGAATCAAAAATAAGAACACAATATGGGATACGCATTAGGTATGGTAAATCCCCGTCCGACACGTGGCAATTGGCATCTAAACCTATAGATCAACAATTGATAAAATACGGATTAAATAATTTATTGGAGTTCTTAATAAAATATCCCCCAAATGTTCGTAACCGCTTTCGTAATACAACAATTTATCTTGCTGTAGATTTAAAATTAAAAACAAAAGATAAAAGAGCAATAGACATCGGTGGCAGCGCCGGATCCTCGGTTATAGTTGTAGATTTATTAAATGACGACGTTAAAGAAACTTTAGATCATGAATTTTTTCATATACTTGATATCAGTGATGATTCAAAAAGAGATAATGCAACTTGGGCTCTGGCAAATCCTCATGGCATGAGGGATTATACTTTTTTAACTTCGGCAGAGGCTGTGGAACACGGTAGTGAGTTTGAGCCACCAATTCCTCCTCCAGGATTTGCGCGCATATACGGGAAAGAAGGAGGACCAGATGAAGATCAATCAACAATTGCAGATCGTTTATTGAACCTGTTTTGGGCAAACTCATTTATAAAAAGAGCTAAAGAAGACACCGTCCTCCGAAAGAAATTGGAAATGGCTACAGGCTGCCTATTTGATCCGGCAACTGGTAGATTCCAGCGCGCACTAACAAAAGAAGAATATAAAACCAAATTTGGCTTTCGCGATTTTCAATATTATGCAAAATGGTCCAGGCTGCCAACCGGAGAACTCACAATGGATTCGGACTTTTGGAATGCTATAGCAGATGGGAAACCTAAAAGATTTGAATAAAAACCTGGTTGGGCAGTTTTAGTCGCCCCTAGCCAAGCCTCCCCTTTTGTGTTATAATTAACAGATTGAAAAATAAAAACACACAAGAGGTAATTCAACAAAATAGTGCCCAGAAAACAGATCTGGCAACAAAAACCGTGCCACCAATCACCGGGAAAACAAAAAAAGAAGTACATCTGGAGAATCTTAAACACGCCACAACCGTTGCGCGCAACAGCTTGCTCCTGTTGATTGGGCTTACCTTGCTTAAGGCTTTTGGTGGTTACATGACAAACATCATCTCCCTTATTGGTGACGCCGTGGGAAGCTTTGCCGACATCATTGCAATGAGCGGAATTTACGTCGGGCTCAAACTTTCTCAACAAAAAGCCAGTTCAACATTTAAATATGGCTACCACAAGGTAGAAACGCTTGTCTCTCTCGTCATTTCAATTTTAATTTTATACTTCGGTTACAGAATCTTCATCGAAAGTTGGCATAGATATTTTGTTACCGAACAAACTGCAGCTCATGGCATAGGTATCGCTACCGCCGTTCTCTCCATTATTCTTTCTTTAATTGCTTTTTTCGCTCACAGAAAAACAGGCATCGAAATAAATTCCAAAGCGTTTTTGGCAAGCGCATACGACAAAAGAAACGACGCACTTGTTTCATTTGGCGTTTTAATAAGCGTTGTTGCCGATCAATTTAAAATTCCATACGTGGAAGGTTCAATCGGCATCGGCATCTCCCTTTTAATCATTTATACAGGCCTTAAATATGGCAAAGATGCGGTATTTTACCTGCTTGATTATTGGGATGATCCTGCCTTAACAAAAAAGATTAAAGCGATTCTAAAAAAATCAAAAATTGTAACGGCGGTTAAAAATGTGCGTTTGCGCCATGCCGGGACATACGTTTTTGGTGAAGCTTTCTTGGAAATAAATCCTTTTACAGACAGCAAAGATTTGCGTGATGAAATTCACAGGCTGGACCACGAAATAGAATATAATGTTGAGCATTTGGGCGACATCGTGCTTTATGTTAATCCTCCAAAGCCCGTGTCTCTTCGCGTTGCAATACCAATAAGCCAAGAGGCCGGGCTGGATTCTTTAATTGCAGAAAACACTCAGCTTCCGGTTAAATTTATATTTATAGAAATTAAAAATGGCGAGATTAAAAACCATATAATTGCCACGGAAGAATTTAAATTCAACCAAGCTTCGGAAATTGCGCTTTTTTTAAAAAAACAGCACGTAAATATATTGATTTCAAGCCTTATTCAGCCACTTCTATATTACAATCTTCGGCTTCACAACATCAAAGTATATCCGCATTTTGTGGATATAAAAGATGTGCGCAACACGGTTAAACTGTTGCTGCTTGATATTTAAATTCGCGCTAAGCGATTTTTACCTGCGTGGCCCACCAAATCCGCCTCTTCGTGGTGCACTTGGGCGTGGAGGTCTTGCAGGACCTGGAACATAACCTTCAGGCGCTGGCATAGTTGCCTTGCGTGATAAATTGAAGCGTCCCTGATCATCAACTTCCATAAGTTTGACCTTCACTGGGTCGCCAACTTTAACCACGTCTTCCATGCGATCTGTGCGTTTGTAGTCCCATTCGGAAATATGTACCAATCCTTCTTTGCCCGGAGCAAATTCAACGAATACACCGAAGTCCATCAATCGCACAGCTTTTCCATCAAAAATGTCGCCTGCTTTTGGAATATATGTAATCTGTTCAATCCACTTTCTTGCAGCTTCGCCTTTTTCTCCATTTGGCGCAGTGATTGTAACAAGTCCAGTCTGTTCAATATCAATTTCACAACCTGTCTCAAGTGTAATTTTTTGAATTGTCTCCCCTCCCTTACCAATAACTTCGCGAATCTGCTCGGTTTTAATTTGAACCGTGATAATAAGCGGTGCGTATTTGGAAAGTTCTTTGCGAGGTTCAGGCAAAACTTTGAGCATCTCTCCCAAGATTTGGTTGCGAGCTTTGCTTGCGCGGCCCAATGCCTCACGCATGATGTCGATTGAGATTCCTTTTACCTTGATATCCATTTGAAGAGCAGTAATGCCCACAGTTGTACCGGTAACTTTAAAATCCATGTCTCCTGCAAAATCTTCCATTCCCTGAATGTCTGTCAAAATCTTGTAAGTTCCTTTTTTCCCATCGAAATCGTCAGATGTAATTAAGCCCATAGCAATACCTGCAACAGGGCGAATAAGTGGCACTCCGGCATCCATTAAAGAAAGTGTGGATCCGCATACAGAAGCCATCGAGCTTGAACCATTACAGCTCAAAACCTCAGAAACGACTCTCATTGTATATGGGAACTGTTCCTTTGGTGGCAAAACCGGCATAAGTGCGCGTTCTGCCAAATCTCCGTGGCCAATTTCACGACGGGAAGTGCCACGTAGTGGCTTTGCTTCTCCAACTGAATATGGAGGAAAATTATAATGATGCATGTAACGCTTGATTGTATCCACGTCCATCGTATCTATTATTTGAGCGGAACCAGGTGAGCCCAAAGTAGTAAGTGAAAGCGCCTGCGTTTCACCTCTCTGGAAAAGTCCTGAACCGTGAGTCCTTGGAAGTAGTGAAACTAAGCAAGAAATATTCCTTACCTCATCAAGTTTTCTACCATCGATGCGTTGTTCACTCTTTAGAATATTTTTTCTCATGTTCTTTTCCAATACATAATTCAACTGTTCATTTAATGCGCGCTTTGTAATAGTTTTTTCTTCAATTTCTTTTGCATATTTCTCTGCAAGTTTGTCTTCGAGTGCATGAATTTTCGTTTTAATCTCACCTTTTGTTGTGCCGCTTACGGAATCGAGCATTTCTCCCGTTATAGTTTCTTCCACGGCCTTAACTACCAATTCGTTTTTCTCTACAGACACCATTTTTCTTGGTGCAGTTTTCTTCATTGCACAAAAATCCAACTGAAGTTGGCAAATCTTTTTAATTTCTACGTGAGCCATATCTAGCGCCTGGAGCAAAATATCTTCCGGCACTTCTTTGGAAGCGGCCTCAACCATAGTAATTGCATCAATAGTTCCGGCAACAACCAAATCAAGTTTGCCCTTTTCTATTTGTTCGTATGTAGGATTTACAACTAATTGATCTTTTCCTTCTGCATCTGCAACGTAACCCATTCTCACAGCTCCAACCGGACCTGCAAAAGGCATTCCGGAAAGCATAAGTGCTGCGGAAGCGGCAATAATTCCAGTTGTACCAGGATCAACTTCCATATCTGCAGAAAGCACAGTCGCGATGACTTGCACATCATTTCTAATATTCTTTGAGAAAAGCGGACGAATTGGACGATCAATAAGACGAGCTGTTAAAACCGCATTGTCGGAAGGCCTGCCTTCTCTCTTTATAAAGCGGCTGCCTTTTATTTTGCCAGTCGCATAATAACGCTCTTCATAATCAACCATTAAAGGGAAAAAGTCCGTGCCTTCACGTGGGTTGTCTGCCATTACCGCAGTTGCCAAAATTTCCGTTTCGCCAAGCTTGGCAACAACTGCGCCATGAGCCTGATTTGCGAAAACACCGGTTTCCAGAGTTAAAACTCTGCCGGCTAAATCCAATTTTACTGATTTTAAATTTGCCATTAGTTCCATACTAAAAAAGAATTAAAATATAATTCTCCCGGAACTAATGAACCAAAGTGACAAGAAGGTGCTTGGAGCTTAAAATCGCGGACGATTAAGACACAAACATTTTCCTGTAACTTCCTTTCATTTCTCCAGGAGTACTGGTTATTTATTTGCGAAGATTGAGTTTTTCAAGGAGCGCTTCGTAGCCGTCTTTGTCGGCATTGCGAAGGTAATTTAGAAGTTTTCGACGCTTTCCAACCATCACAAGAAGACCCCTTCGTGAATTTTGGTCTTTTGGATGATCTTCAAGGTGCTTCGTTAGCTCATTGACTCTCTCGGTCAGAACTGCAACCTGTACCTGGTGTGAACCGGTATCCTTTGGGTGCAAAGAGTGCTGATCGATTACTTTCTTTTTGTGTGTTCTTTTCATAAGTCCCTAAAAGTTTACCCTAACATGGCAAATCACGCAAGGGTCTTGTATAATGCCAACCACATAATGAACTGCAGGCACACAATAGCTCAGGCATGGCTTTTCACACGAGAAAACAAGAAAATGATGTGGTGGTATGCGTTCGTCCCCTCTGTTCTAACCACCACCGTTGGCATTTTTTCTTTGCTGTATCAATATTTTGCATTTAAAAGGTCACCTATATTTGATAATGCGCCAAAAAGTTTCTTGAACGAGGTTATTTCCACTACTTTGGATTTTTTTAGTGCTCACGGTGATCTATTTGTGCCGACTTTGGTTGTTGGCGCGATTGTTCTAGTTTTGTATCTCCTACTCCCAACTTTAATGCAGGCCGCCATGATAAAGGCGATTGCACAAAAAAAACGCGGCTCGGAACTTAAAATAGTTGAGGGATTTTCTTTGGGCATGCTCTCTTTCTTGCCACTTTTTGAATACAACTTACTTATTAAAACCTTTTCTCTTTTTTCCATTCTTACTGAAACTGCTTTCATTTGGCGTAACCTTGGAAGTGGCGCAATGAAATTTTTATTTCCAATTGTTCTTTTAGTTATTTCTGTTGGACTTGTACTTACTCTTCTTTTTACTTACGCCGATTTTTTTATAGTGTTGGATAAAAAACCAATTCTGCGCGCGATGGGTCGCAGCGCAAAACTTGTGATACTTAGTTGGCAACATACTTTTTTAATTGTAATTTTAATGCTCATCATTGGTTTGCGAATGGTGATAAATATTTTGGCGGTACTTCTTGTGCCCGCACTTTTATTTTTCTCAGTTGGATTTATTGCATCTATAACTCTTTCTACAATTGGAATATTTATTGGCATCGTTGTGAGTGCGATTGGACTTTTCGTAGCATCGTATTTTAGTGGAGTTCTACACGTTTTTGCCAATACGGTATGGACTTTTTCTTTCTTGGAATTGAACGAAGAAAAACATACAAAAGAAGCAATGAGTGAGTGAGAATAAATAAAAAAAATAA
>JBAYHN010000061.1:0-7928 GCA_041666125.1 Candidatus Altimarinota bacterium
AGGTAAAGCGTTTTGGTGCGAGCGGCGTTGCGACCGGGCATTATGCGAGAATTACCAAGCGAGGAGGGGAGTATCAGTTGGGAATGGCTCACGACAAAGAAAAAGATCAGTCGTATTTTTTGCATCAGTTGGACCAAAAGCAGTTGGCGCAGGTTATTTTGCCGCTTGGAGATTTAAAAAAAGAAGAAGTTTATCGCATTGCGAAAAAGTTTGGATTTAATAAGATTGCCGGCAAAAAAGAAAGCCAGGGAATATGTTTTTTCCCGGAGGCGACGCCGGAAAATTTCCTGAAAAGGAATTTAAAGGCCGGGCTTTTTGTTGGCGGTCCGATTGTGACTCTGGATGGGAGAAAAATTGGCTTACATAAGGGCTTGCCGCTTTATACTATTGGGCAAAGGCAAGGGCTTGGAATTGGGGGAGTTAAGGGCGAGCCGGATGGCGAGCCCTGGTACGTAATTAAAATTGATAGGAAAAATAACAGTTTGATTGTTGGCAGAAAAAAAGACACACTTCAAAATAAAATTAGCGTTTATGATTTACGTTTTGTTTCCGGGAAGATGCCGAAAAATAAGAAAATAAATGTTGATGTGAAAATTAGGCACAGAGCTTTGCCGGTTAAAGGAGTTTTGGAATTACATGGCAAAAAGGGGACTGTAATAACTAAAAAGCCACTTTCTGCGGTTACTCCGGGGCAGTTTGCAGTTTGTTATGTTAGAGAAAAAGTGCTGTGTGGAGGTATAATAAAATAAAAT
The DNA here is from genome assembly GCA_041666125.1 of Candidatus Altimarinota bacterium. Taxonomy (GTDB): domain Bacteria; phylum Patescibacteriota; class Gracilibacteria; order UBA1369; family UM-FILTER-53-11; genus JBAYHN01. Next base: position 753 of record JBAYHN010000061.1, read on the forward strand.
GAAAAAGAAGCAGCAAAGAAATGAAGAAGTTTATAAATTGCACATAGATGCGCCGGTGCATTCGCATGCTAATTTGCGCAATGATGAACGTGGAAAGCTGCTGCCAAATAATGTTATTGCCGGACATAAAAAAAATAAAGTTTGGGCTTTTATATGGGATAAATTGCAGTTCGTAATCGTTTCCGCCGTTGTTTTTCTTGTGATTTATGGAGTTATGAACTGGCAGGCACTTTTGATAAATGCAATGTACTACTGGGACGTTTGGCGCGGAGTAAGAAGCCCGCTGGAGGATCTTGTGGTAGATAAACCGGATGAACCGGAAAAACTTCTGTCTACCGCAAATGCGAAGGCCGGGGGCACAAGGCCGATCCCATCATTAAATCTGGAAGTTTTTCCGACGGACATGAGAGTTGTAATTCCGCGAATAAATCAAAATGTTCCCGTGGTTGGTGTAAAAAATGAGAGTTTAATTGCGCGCAAATGGAATGAACTGGAATCGGACATTCAAAAGTCACTCCGCAATGGCGTTGTGCATTACCCGGGCACTGCTCTGCCGGGCGATAACGGCAATACTGTAATAACGGGCCACTCGTCTTATTACGCTTGGGATGCGGGCAGATTTAAAGATGTTTTTGCGCTTTTGCATGATGTAAAGATTGGCGACAAAGTTATTGTGTATTTTAATCAGAAAAAATTTATTTACGAAGTGAATAGAATAAAAGTTGTTTTTCCAAAAGATGTGGATGTGCTTGCTCCAAGTCCGCAAGAGCAGCTAACTCTAATTACTTGTACGCCGATTGGGACAAACCTAAAAAGGCTCGTTGTAACGGCCAAGCTCATCGCGAAAAATTAAATTTCCGGTGAGATTAAAGTTCCTGTAATTTCTTTAGCAATTCCTCTTCCGTTTGTTTTTCGGCTTGTGAACTAGCAGATTCGGCTGCCTTTAGTTTTTGGCGTTTTTCTTTTGCTTCAAATTCTTTCCATTCGCTTACATGTTTATCATTAATTTTCTTTAGCTCGCCGTCATATTCTTTGTCTAGCTTTTGAAGTTGTTGCTTTTCATTAGCCAAAATTTCGCGCAGTTTTAAAATTTGATCGTCAGTCATAATCGGCAAAATCTGGAACCAATATTGGCGTTCATCATCATTCATTGATTCCGTTTGAAGAATCATAGGAATGAGATCCGGATGTTGATCACGTACCGCTTGTGGAATATCAAATTTATCAAAAACACTTTGATCTTGAGTTGTTGCAGCGCCGGTTTGTGCGCCTGCAGCAGCCGGTTGTGCAGCTCCTGCCACCGCAGCCGGTGCCGGAGTCTGCGCCCTCAAATCTATTGTTTGTCCCTGTCCCGAAACTGGATTTGTGTTATCTGCCATATCTTTTCTTATTATTATTCTACCCTATTTGGTAGTAATTGTCTATTTTTAGAATTAAGTTTTTGCTGCGCCCTCCGCAGGTGGTGTGTTTGTCGCTGCCGCATCGGTCTCAGTCTTTTTTGCAGCTTCCTCTTTTGCTTTATATTCCGCAACGGCCGCCGAAGAAGCGTCATATCTAATTTCGGTCCACTTTGGATTATTACCAATAAAATCATTCAAAGTTATTGTTGTTGCCAAAAGTCCGCCTTTTTCTTTTATTTGCGTTGCCAATTGAGCAAGTTGTGCCTGTTCAGTTGGATCGCTGGAAAGATCCGAAGGTTTTGCGAGCGTTTTAAGTGCTTTGCTTACCGGCTCATTGCCGAGCGAGAGAGCCAAAGAAGCATCAAGCCCAAATCTTCTAAATTCTTTTTCGGTTTTATATGCAACCTGAGCTTGCTTGTCTCCATTTGCAGCAAGCATTTTATTGGAAATCATATTGCCTCTAAATAAATCTCCAATAAGTGGGATTTTTACAAGTGCGACAGAAATGCTGGTTAAAGCACCGACCAACCATCCCAATTTTGGCATTTTTTTAGCCCACTTAGCGACGCTTCCAACCAGAGATTGATCATCTGCGTCCGGTTCTTTATCAGCGTCCGCGGCCAGTTTTTTTGCACCTTCCAAGTCTTTAATTGCCTGTTCTACTTCCACTTTTCCCTGCTTCACTCTTTCAATTGTAGTTGTGCGCACTTCCAATGGAATGTCGGCATCGGCTGCTAAAACATTTAGCTTCTCGAGCATAGGTTTTTGAACAATAACAACTTCTTGAATTGCCGCTTTTTTAGTCTCAAGATTCGAACCATTTGAATCAATAATTTCCTGAACTATTGCATCGATTTTTTGTAGCTGATCCGGAGGACAATTTAGCCTTTCTAGCTCTTTTCTTGATGTATTGGCTTCTGTTAAGGCTGTGCCAATGTCTCTTAATTTTGCAATTGCAGCTTCGGTACCTGTAAAAGTTGCCACATCTTTTGCATCTGTAATTTTCTGAGCAATTTCTCTTAATTTTTGTGCCATAGCAGGTAAAGCGACGACTTCTTTTGGAAGAGCTTCTTTTGCCGCTTCAAAACTCTTCGTAACTTCTGCTTTTTTTGCCACCAATGCTTTTTGTTGCTCCGTTTCTTGAGTAACTTGTGTTCTTTGATCTTCACTTGATTTAGCTACTCTTGTAATTTCTTCCTGATGTTTTGTGCTCATAAATGTTTCAAAACTTCCAACGCCCTCTTTTTCATCGAGCATTTTTCGGACAGCATCTTTAACGTTGTCCTCATCCATACGCGTTGTAAAAACTCCCACATAGCTGGCAACCTGCTCGGCCATGAACTTATTACACGCATCCATCCATTCCTTTTGATATTGCGGATCATATTTTGTATCTATCTTTGAATAGACGTTGTCTCTCATTAATTTAAATAATGCATCGCGAGCATCATTTTTTCCTTCATCGCCTACGAAATCGCTATTACCGCTAATCATAGCCAATAATTGATTGTATGCACCCTCTGCGCTTGCCGCCGCAATTAAATGGCGCGAGTCTGGGTTTGTGGTTTTTATTGAGCCCATCAAAGAAGCCAAATCTTCACGAGAAGCGAGTGTAATTTCTCTATATGCCAATTTTTCTTTTCTTTTTTCAAATTCTTCTTTTGCTTTTGCAATTTCTGCCGGATTTGCACCTTGGGCAGCACCAATTTCATCTATAGTTTTATTCTCTACGCTTGGCGCAGCAGCAGCCGCTACCACAGGCTTTGGCTGTTCTATTGTTGCTGGTTTTTCTGCGCCTTTAGGAGCCATAATTAATTATTTATGCAGTCTTTTTAAATGTTGCCGATTTATCGCCGATTTTAACCGGAAGTGTTGAAGGCCCTTTGCGCAAAGCGTCGAGCATCTCTAACATCTTGGATAGTGGCATTTCGGCAGTGTCCGAGAACATAAACTTGCTCGCTGTTAGAATTGCAGTACCATCTTGAAGATTTAATTCCGGTATTTCTACGCCCGTAAGTTCTGCGCCTGCAGGAAGTTCCAAATCATATTTAATGCCTCCGACTTCAACTTTGTTGCCTCCTTTAATAACACATGGCACTTCTACAATCTGCCCATTTTCAATAAATGGAAGTTTTACATTGAATTCGGAAGTTGCAGAAATTGGTGTTGATTTGCCAATATAATCTTTTAAATTATCCTCGATTAATTCTAGTCTATGTTGCTCCAAACTCGCTTTTTGAGGTGCGGCTTCCAGTGCTGGGGCCGGAGCAGGAGGTGGTGTTACAGTTGGGGCAGCCGGTGCGGTTGGTACGCGGTCTTGTAATAAGAAAACATCCAAGGGCTTAGCTATTTTTTGATCAATGGATTTATAAGCAGCTTTTAATTTAAATTGTACAAATGATTGCATAACCCCATAATTTTCTGCCAATACGTTAAAGAGTTGAGTGAAACCTGCAGCCAAAATTCTCTTCTGCTCTTCAATTGGCCTATTATTATTTCTACGAGCCACTTCTATCATATCGTCTGCACTTCTATTAATATTAGCAATAAATTTGTCGACTTCTAAAAGTAGATCATCTTTGAATTTTGACATGCGACCTGTCCACTGTTCAACTGCCTTTTGGCGATAGGTCTTTAAATAAGCCACTAAGCCATCTTTGGTAGATTGAATATTTTCAACGAGCACCTTATTGAAATTTTTCGGAGTGTCATTTGGCACATCTTTCAATTCAAGCTTTAGTTCAGGAATATCGATCTCAGTTTTTTCGCCTTCCGTTGGTGCCGGTGCCGGAGTCTCTGCAGCCGGAGGCGGAGTTGCTTCAGAGGCCGCTTCCTTTGCCGGCAAATAATCCGTCATGCCCATTGCATAAGGATCTTGTGGCACGCCGTCTTTTAATATTTGAATTGTGAAAACTCCATCCGGACTTGTACCAATACGCGCGCCCGCTTTTTTAACCTCGCCCTTTTTGGCAAGAATTGATGCACTATTTAAACCCGTAATTATAATTTCTGTTTTGCCTTTACATGAAATAGTCACAGTTCCATTTTCGGCTACGGACTTAATTGTTCCTTCGCTGATCATTCTTACATCAGTTTTCTTGCCGGCATTAATTTTTAATTTTTGATCTGCGCCAATTTCTTCTATAGTAAGCTTATTGTCTCCGCTTAATTCCATTGGTGGTGCATCAGCGGAGAACTCAGGGAATTTATCGTCAGGAGTTTCTGTTTTATCTACAAATCCGCGGAGTAGGGAAGTTGGATCTTCGCTCTTGCCGTCTTTGTCTTCCATTTGAAGATTTAAAGTGTCGCCATCTATTGCGCCAAGTTTTGCACCGGGTTTAACAACGGCTCCGATTGTAACATCAGGTTTAATTTTGCTGTAAGTAACAATTCCTTCGGCATTACCAACTTTTACGTAATCTGCCCCAACATCCACCACTTTTGCCTCGGAATCTTTTACCCAAGTTGCATCCAGGCCGGGTTTTTTAGTTTTTAAATCAACGCCTTTTTCTGCTGTTGATATTGTGAATTTTTCGCTTCCGCCAATTGGAGACTTCTTGAATTTTGGAGTCATTCCATCAAATTTTTCGCTAAGCCAATTGCCAATTTGTTCAAAAAGTTTGCCAAATTTCTCGATAAGTTTTTCCAGCATTGCCATAAATCCGCCTGATTTTGCGGCTTCTACAACTGTATCTTTGGCTTCCTCTGCGGTAGGTTTTTCTTCCTCTTTCCCTTTTTCTTTTTTACCTTCTTCTTCAGGCCCGTCATCTTCATCGGATTCTATATCTCCTTTTCTCTCGGATGATTTTTCGTCTGCTTTTTCAGTTGAAGCAGGTGCAATTTTTTCTTTTGGCTCTACACTAGGTGCTTTTTTATCCGCAGGTTTTTCTGTTTTTACAGCAGTAGCCACATCTGCGCCTTCGCTTGTTTCTCCTGTGGCTTTTTCCAGTTTTGCAGGAAGAGATCTATCGGCTTCTGCGCGTTCTTCCGCTTCCGCGGCTGCATGTGCTGCCTCTGCGGCTCTACGTGCCTCTTCGGCTTCCCTACGCTTTGCAGCAAGTTCTGCAGCACTCGGTTCCGCGTCCGCACCTTCTCCTTCCAAAACTGTACCAGTTTCTGCTTTTTCAACTTTTGCAGGAACAGCAGGTGCTTCTTTTCCAGCAACAAACACAAACTTCCCATAATCATCTGCTATCCAGTTTTTTAAGAATACATTTTTCATTTTTATTTTTTATTTTCGCCGACTCGGCGTGCTAGATCACGTAAACATCGCCCGAAATTTGTTCCAGGCGTTCCTTGGTCAGCCTAACCTGATGCACCATGTTTTCTATCTGATAAGTTGCCTGGTTTGTAGCCTTCCAAAGGCCATAAATATTTCTCAAAGTTGACGCTAGGTTTACCGCATCAAAATCAACTTTGCCCTGTGATTCCTGGGGCAATTTGTCATAAACCGCATGATTTATAAGCGTGCTCGGCGAAAGAAGATTGATTTCTTTTCGGTCGACTTTGTCTACCACCAGGTTCAAAAAAGCCTGATCTTCAGCGGAAAGTCCTTGCGGATTGACCGGTGGTTGATTCAACATTTTTTGAATTTCAGGGTCAATTTGATTTTGTTGGGCATTTGCGTCCATAACTTCTGCTGTTTTTTATTTATTTTTAATCTTATAATTATACCAAATTCTGGTTAAATCTTCAAGTATGAATAAAGAGGAGGCTAAAAACCGCATAGAAAAGCTTAAAGAGAAGATAAAATTGCTCAATTTTCAGTATTTTGTGGAGGATAAATCGGAGGTTTCGGAGTCTGTTCGGGACTCTTTAAAGCGCCAGCTAAAGGAATTGGAGGCTGAGTTTCCGGAGTTTGTCACGCCCGACTCGCCAACACAGCGGGTTGGAAGTGTGCTTTCGGGCAAATTTGGGAAAGTTAAGCACATGACCGCCAAAAAAAGCTTGGAAGATGTTTTTTCGGAAGGCGAAATTCGGGACTGGGAGGAAAAAATCGGCAAATATTTGCGCGGCGAACGCATGACTTTTGTGTGCGAACTAAAAATTGATGGGCTAAATATTACGATTCATTACAAAAATGGAAAGTTTGAGCGTGCGCTGACGCGTGGAAATGGAGTTGAGGGCGAAGATGTGACTCATGCAATTAAAACGATTGAATGTATTCCGCTGGAACTTTTGGAGCCGGTGGATTTGGAAGTTTCGGGCGAGGTTTATATGTCCAAAAAAAGTTTTGAAAAAATGAATGAAATGCAGCGGGAACGTGGCGAAGAGCTTTTTGCGAATCCTCGAAATGCGGCTGCAGGAAGCGTTCGCCAGCTAGATCCGGCCGTTACCGCGGAGCGCGAACTTTCTGCGTTTTTTTATGAAATTGGTGAGAATGATTTAAAGGATTTGCCGCAAACGCAAAGTGAAGTGCTGAGAACTTTTCAGCGGCTCGGGTTGCCTGTGAATAAAGAATTTAAATGCGTAGGTTCGATTTCGGAAGTTATTGAATTTTGCGATAATTGGCGAAGTAAACGCGAAAAATTGCCATATGAAATTGATGGAATTGTTATAAAAGTTGATGAAAAGTTATTGCAGGAGCGCATGGGTTTTACCGCTAAGACTCCACGTTGGGCGGTTGCGTATAAATTTCCTGCAGCGCAAACTTCCACGCGAGTTAACGACATAATTGTGCAAGTTGGAAGAACCGGCGCGCTTACGCCCGTTGCGGTGCTGGAGCCGGTTTTGGTTGCCGGATCCACGGTTTCGCGAGCCACGCTTCACAACGAAG
>JBAYHN010000062.1:0-7765 GCA_041666125.1 Candidatus Altimarinota bacterium
ATGGGACATAAAAGAGTTTTTTGAAAGCGGAAAAATTCAAATTCGAGCGCTAATTGTTTCGGAATATTGTGAAGATTTTCACCACTGGAATGCAAAGCAAAGTCTTGGAGATTGGATGAAAAAGCAGAATATCCCGGGAATTTATGGAGTAGATACTCGCATGCTGACGCAAAAACTGCGTGAACATGGAGTTATGCTCGGGCAAATAGTTCAAGATGGGAAGCAACCAAGCAAAGTAATAAAAGATCCGAACGAAACTAATCTTGTGGCGGAAGTTTCTATAAAAAAACCTGTAATTTATAACGACGGCCGTGGCAAAAAAAGAATTATTGCAATCGACACCGGCATTAAAAATAATATTATTCGCAGCTTTTTAAAACGTGACGTAACTTTTATTCGCGTGCCGTGGAATTACGACATTTTTAAATCCAAATATAAATTTGATGGAGTTTTTATTGCGAATGGACCAGGCAATCCGGAAGTTTTGCATGAGACACACGAAACTATTAAAAAGGCTATGGAAAGGCAAATTCCGACCTTCGGAATTTGCCTGGGAATTCAAATAATGGCGATTGCGGCGGGTGCAAAAACTTATAAATTAAAATATGGTCACCGCGCGCAAAATCAGCCGGTAATGGATTTAAAAACCAAGAAGTGTTATTTAACTTCGCAAAATCACGGCTTTGCGGTGAATGCAAAAACACTACCAAAGGGCTGGGAAATTTGGATGGTTAACAATAATGACAAGACGGTTGAAGGAATAAGGCACAAAAAATTACCATTCATGGCGGTGCAATTCCACCCGGAATCCACACCTGGACCACTCGATACGGATTTCCTGTTCGACGAGTTCCTAAAAATGGTATAAGTTCCTAGCTTACTACATCGGAGGTAGCAGCTGCTATTTTTGGTGTCTTTCTTTCCGATCGTCGTTGTTTTTTTGTACCATTACCAGAATCATCAGGAGCTTTTTGGGGCTCGCCTTCGCTTACATTTTCAACTACTGCTGTTTCAGCCGCTGCGTCAGCCTCCTCCTTCCCTTTACCATGGCTCTTTGCAGTTATTTCCAACATTCTTCTCACGGAACCCATAATTTCACGTGTTGGTTTGCCTGTAATTTCCTCCAATTGCTCAAGTACAACCCTAGCACGTTTGTACATTTCAACATTTGATATGCATAGAGCACACCTTTCTTCTTCCGGTAATTTCTGCATGTTTTTTTTTAATTTTCTTCTTAATTCACCCAGTTGTTTTCTTAAACTTAAATGATCAAACCCCAATCCTTGCTCAGTTTCTGCACCTGATTCCTCCTCCGGTATTTCTGTTTCTCCATCTTCAGTCCCCCCCTCTTCTGCTTCCCCCAATTCATGCCCTTCTTCAATTGGATCTTCTGTCACTGCTACTTGTCGTCCACTAGAGCCACTTATCATCCCCAATTCCAAATAAAAACGTTCGCGAAGAACTTCAGATTCGATTTTTTCCTCGCACCACTTCCTAAGAAGAGGTTCGTTTACAACTACAAGTGCTTGTCCTGTTGGTCTACGCATTAATTCAAATCTAAGGAGAATTCTTTTCTGTAACTGCCTTGCTCTTTCTCGTGACACCCCAAGTTCCGACCCAATATCTTCCAACGTACGTCCAGCAAAAATTCTTTGTTTAAGTACATATGCATCACGCGGTGGCAAACAATCAAACGCCTTAGTCAATATCCCAATTGTTTGTTCATCTAAAGTAAATTCCATTATTCTTTCCCAATCGTGACCAACAGCCACCTCTGGCATAAAATCCCCCAACTCCACAGAACCATCTTCGCCGACAGGTTCATTCATACTTACTGAACCCGATTTACCTACGCAAATCAATCCTCTTCGTATCAATTCGTCAGTGGTAGACTCTTTTCCTTTTTTAGGCGTCACTTCTTCAGGCTCTGCCGTTTCTTCTTCCTGTGAATTTCTAAGCTCTTTTCTTCTTCTGCGCACTTTTTCATGAACGTATACGGGATGATGCACAGCTTCCAGCTCCATACAAAACCTATCAACGACGGACTGCGTCCAATTACCAACATATGTGCTAACCCTACTAAGTCTTGGATCCGTTATCGCCAATTTCTCCAGCGCTTTTAGTACCAGTTCTTGTTCCAAATCCTGAGCAACATCCGATTTTGCACCATATTCACTCATTTTATACCTGGCATAAGGTCCACGGGCAAACGCCCCGAACATACGCACAAGTCTTATTAATATAAGATTCCTTGCAGCCGTATTCCCCCTCTGCAAAAGCATAACCAATATATTGTCCAAACATTTTTCCAATTCGTTTTCAGGAATCTTAATACATCTTTTCTCTGAACGATATATTTCTTCAGCACCAACCTTGCTAGGCAATGTCCCTTTAATAAGCCTTCTGCTCGGATTAAATTGACTATCGCGATTAGCGACCAGCTCATCATAATTTGGAATAAATTTTCTAGTTTCGGTTTCATTTAAGTTCGCTTCACTCAAAAAGTGCTCCAGCATTGCAGCACCATTGCGCTCAAATTCTCCCGCGACTTGCGTGTAACTATTATCAATTACCTCCGGAGTTAAGCCATAATTAACCACGACAGTTTTCCATACTTGTGGATCAGCACTTCTACTTTCTCTTTTCGCCATTTCTTTTTCTTTTATTTTTGCCCGCTTTCTTTCTTTGTATGTATCCCTTCTTTCAAACGCACATACTTTCTCATGTGCAGCTTGCGCATCCAAACCTTCAAACATATATAAATAAACCGCAAGCTTGTGATTATTATTAAAATTCGGATCATTTAAAAGAGTCCAAAGTACAAAATTATCCGTGAGGTCGTTAACCTGCGTTTCGCTTAGGGTAGACAATCCTTGATCATTAAACATTTCAACCGGAAAACCAGACTTAAACATTGTACCTGCGAGATTCAACACCTGTTGTCTTAATCTAGGCGAGCCCTCTAAAGAGCGAACTGCGGCAATCAATTCTTCATTCCTCTTTAACTGCTCTTTTGCAGTAGGACATCTTCTATTTCCTTCACTATCCTTACAGTCGGAGGAAACATATAAACCATTTTCCAGAACAGTCATGACTTCGCTTCTTATTGATTTCTGCAGATCAACTTGGCCAGGCAAATCATTTGTTGTGAGTCTGAGCATAAATGCATCTACTGCCAAATTCGCTATGTCCGTTCTTTCTCCTGGTAAAAGTTGCCTAATAAATGATTGTGAACCTTCCAATCTTTCAAGTTCAGCGCTGGCTATTCTAAAATAAGACATCCTAAATCCATCCCTAAGACTGTTTATAGCCTCTCCTCTTGGACCAGTACGATAATTTACGTGAGGAATTTTAGATCTTTCTCCTTGAGTTCCTGACGCACTTAAAAGATTATCTCTATTCATAATTAAGAGCCCATGATATGTAAGGCCTAGACTTTTATCAACTAAAGATATAATCAAGGCCTTTTCTGTTTTAGCATATATGGTACAGCATTAAATTGCAGTGTATAATAATCTTGTTATTTCTTAACCTATGTATATGAAAAGACGGATTGTCGCCCTTTTAACGGGACTCCTCATTATAGTTCCTGGTGTTTTGCAGGCGGTAAACATTACATCTCCGCAAGATTTTACTCCTCGCGGCGCTATTGTTTCCGGTGATCTGCAATTGACGAGCAAATTAAAAACTCTCATTGAACCACTGGTTAGAAAAGATGTGGATGCAATGGATGAGAATCAAACCGATGAAAAAAAGGCAAAATTACTTATAAATAAATTTTTGAATGGCGATCAATTTTTTGTGAGCTTTGAAGCACCGGAATCAATTGTAATTTCCGTGCAAGTTACAGATGTCGAGTGGACCACATTTATGACAGGAGGCACAAAAAGCACACATGGCGCAACTGACATTTATTCCGATGAAAGCACATTTTTCGTAAAACTTGGCAATTGGATGCTTGTTTCTCCATCCTCGGATGCAGTAAACAAAGCCATCGACTTGGCAGAAGGAACGCTTACGGATTCATTATCAAAAAATGAAAAATATACAGATTTCGTTAAGTCTTACCTTACTCCACGTTCATTTAGCATGACGGCTGATATTAAAAATTTGGCAACTGTCATTGGGCCAATGCTAAGGAGTGAAATTGGCAGCAGCGAAGAAAAAGTTTTCGCAACTATTATGGACTTGCTAGCCTTGATTGATTTTGAGGGAGGAAGTTTGGCAGAAACGGATACCGGATATAAATTTAACGTTAAAGTAAAAGGAAATGCGGAAAAGCTTTTGGAACAAAATTTAAAATTCAATCCAAGTGGAGATTTTACTCCAAGCCTTTATAGAAAACTTCCAAATTTAAAGCCTATTTATTTTGGTGAAGGAAATAACATGAAAGCAGAGTATGCGGAAACAAAGAAAATAATGGACAAACTTTACGCAGACTTTGGAATACCAACTTCGGAAGAGGGTTTTGCTCAAATTAAAGAAGCAACCGGCATAGATTTGCTGTCGATTTACAACATTTTCGACAAACAATATGTAACGGCTTTGCAATATGAAGATGGCAAGGTAATTCCTTACTTCACCATGATGGGTGATGTTACAAACACAAAAGAAGAAGCAAAGAAGTTTGCAACAAGCATAGTTGATGCATTCAAAAAATTACTTGAAGGAGAAGGCGCTCCAAAAGAAATTTATTCTTTCACAACAAATGGTGATTTAACTTATTTCACATTAGATCTATCTAAATCTGCCGACTTTAACGGACCACCACTTCCAAAGTTCGTTATAACACTTGGCGTAACTACAGATAATCTTTTTGTATTCTCAAACTACGAGGGAATCGAAAAAGCGGAGAAACAGACTGGTTTTGCCTTTGATTATAGCGTCACTCCATGCGCTTCGGTTTCATATTTAAATGCAAGAAACGTTTGGGGATGGCTAGACAGCGCTCTTGAATGGGTTGATTCCGTAGCGTCCGAATCGGATAGAGTTCCATTGGAATTCTACCAAGGTTACTATTCTTTGTTGGATTCAATTTACTCATGGAAAGACATGTACGTAGTTACAACTTCCACAGCTTCGGATGCGCTTGTAACCGGCGAAATTAAAATCGATAGCGCCAAGCATAAGTCATATTCGGGACTTATGACTTCATATAAAGAAAATGATCAAGATAAAGATGGCGTATCTGACTATGATGAAAAATTCCTATATAACACTCCAATGAGTGTAAGCGATACAAATAAAAATGGGACATCCGACATCGAAGAATTAAAACAAGGTATGAATCCTGCCGGAAAAGGACAATTATTTAAAGACGTTGCTCCTGGTGCTTACTACACAAGCGACACTGCATTCTTATACCAAAGGCATGCAATCGCAGGATATCCGGATGGTACTTTCAAACCGGGAAATATGGTAAACCGCGCTGAATTTGTGACTATGGTAATGAAATCTTTCGATAAAAGCACATCTGAAGCTCTTGGTCTTGGCAGCCTTAATATGAACTCTGACTTTGAACCATTTATTGATGTAAAAAATGGCGATTGGTTCCAAAGTTCTGTTGCAAAAGCATATGCTGCAGGATTTATTTCCGGAAGCACGGACAAACAGGGCAATTTGATTTTTAGACCTGGCGACAACATCACTCGCGCAGAAGCAATGGGTATTTTAAATAAAGCTTCCAAAGTTCTTAAAAAAACAAACTCTGCAACATCATGCAAAAGCATAACTTTTAATGATGTCTCCGACAAAGACTGGTTCTGCGGTGCAGTTGCAAATGGCTATGATCATGGCTTAACAAAAGGAAAATCCAAGGGTCAGTTTAAGCCTTTCGACAATTTAACTCGTGCAGAAGCGGCGGTAATGATTAGCAGGGCAATAGAAAAAGATGTTGCGGCAATGGGTAAAGAAACAGAGGAAGACCTTGTTGATCCTACCGAATCACTCGGCAATCTTTTAATGCCTATGCTTCGATAATTAATGAATTACCTTTTTGATGCGATTATATTGGGTTTCTTGGTAGCTGATGGCACATTGGTCATTATATTCGCACTAAAAGTACTAAGAAGAAGTAAGCCCAAGAGAAAATTCTCTTGGGCTTTTGTTTTTGCATTTATAGCTGCATTTTTTGCGTGGGGTGTGGTTTTTTATGGAAGCTTCGTGGAGCCGGCAAGGCTTGTTGTGCATGAGCAAAATATTAAATTAAGTGAGTCCCCTACTCAACACGTGCGGGTCGCTTTGGTTTCGGATATGCATGTGGGGCCATATAAACAAACTGAATTCGTAAGAAAAATGGTGGAGAAAATTATGGCACAAAAGCCGGATATAATTTTGCTTGGCGGCGATTTTGTATATCACGATGAAGTAAAAGGTGCGATTAAAGATATTAATTATTTGGAACCGCTAAAGGCTCTTTCTGCGCCACTGGGGGTCTTTGCAGTGCTGGGCAATCACGATTATGGCAATGGAAGTTCCGGTGGCAGTTCTTTTGAGGAGCAGGGCCAGCAGGCAAAGATTGTTGCCACAAAACTAAAAGAGCTCGGCGTGCAGGTTTTAATTAATAATGACTGGACTTTAAGTTCTCCACGTGTTGCTCCCAAAAATTTTACGTTACTTGGTATAAATGATTTGTGGGCAGATGGATCTAAAAATATATATGATGCAATTTCGTCGCTCGAAAAAACATCAGCAAGACCGGTGATTATATTGAGCCACAACCCTGACATTGTTAAATTTGCGCAAGAAAAAAATGTGGATTTGGTAATTTCCGGCCACACACATGGAGGACAAATAAGATTGCCCTTTATAGGGTCAATATCGGCAATTCCGGATGAACTTGGCAGAGCATATGATCGCGGACTGTTTAGTTTTGGCAAAACTCAGCTTTTTGTTACCAGTGGAGTTGGTGAAATTGGTCCAAGGGCGCGACTGCTTGCGCCACCCGAAATAGTGGTATTAAACCTGGAATTCTGATAGAAATTGAAGGTATGGGGCCTTTTATAGTATTGGACATCGAAACGACTGGGCGTGATCCTGGACGCGACCACATAATTGAGGTTGCGGCTATTAAATGGGAGGATTTTAAGATAACCGGCAGATTTGAAAGGCTGGTTAATCCGCGCGTGCCGATTCCATATGAAATCACCATGCTGACCGGAATAACTAACGAAATGGTAAAAGACGCGCCGATTTTTTCGGAAATGCAAAAGGAGCTTTTTGAATTCACGGGCGATTTGCCAATAGTTGGGCACAACATAAGTTTTGATATGTCATTTTTGCGCATTCACAAAAATGACATGAAAAATGCCGAGATAGATACGTTGGCTCTAGCAAAAATCCTACTTAGAAAGGAATCTTCATATGCTCTGGAAGTGCTTATGCGAACGCATAATTTACAGCTTCGAACTTCTCATCGCGCAATGATGGATACAGAGACTACGGTGGATTTTCTTGAATTTCTGCTTGGAAAAATTTCCGAAATAGATGAAAGTTTGTGGCCACAGATTGAAGGGATTTTACAGAAAAGCGATTGGCCGGGAAAAGATATTTTTGAAAAACCAAAAAAGAAGGGTGTGTCAAAAAAGGCTAAGGGAAAGACGGAAAAAACATCAGAAAAAAAATCCGGTAACGCTCTAAATGACCTTAGGACAGCCCCGCTATCGCATGGCTGTCTATGGGAAAAATCCTCAACTGATGCACTTTTAAATGGCGAAAAAATATTACTGGAATCTCCGGGAGAAATTCCATTTGGGTCTTTTAAAGG
>JBAYHN010000063.1:0-7741 GCA_041666125.1 Candidatus Altimarinota bacterium
CCTTCCTCCAGCGATTTAGCTTTAATAGAAATACTCCGAGGTAAAAATGAAATTCCGGTGAGCGGAGATTTGTATGCAAGCGCGAACAAGGGAGTGCAGACATACACGGATAAAGATACTGAATTAAAAGTAGGAGATATTACTAAATATATTTTACGAGCCAAGGATACGAACGGAAACAAGAGCGGTAATTCGGAAACGGTGATAGTTACAATTCCCGCAGCTTCAACTCAAATTGTGCCAGAAACGCAAAATCAGCAAATTCAAAAACCTCTAACTGCCGAAGAAAAAGCACTGGTAAATGATGAGATTGCATTGATTGAAAAATCAATAAAGACAATGGACAAAGTTCTGGGTCTTTATAATATGCAAATCAAAAAATTGAATATAAATAAAACGAGAAATAAAACAAAAATTACGCAAATTAAAAGTGTTATGCGCAGAATTGAAAAAAATAAAGCTAAACAAGTGCTAAAATTAAATGAGCTAAAGGCTAAATTGGAAATTAAATAAAAAAATAATTAATAAATTTTCTCTATGCATATCACAAAAAAACACATTTCAATTGCACTTATTATAGGAATGGCTTGCATAGTGTTTGGAACATCATTGTTGTTTCTGTTTGGAGTGCCGGAAGCACATGCCGTTAGTTATCTTACTGCATATCAATATAAAACTACTCCTACCCCTATAACTGCTTACACCACATTTTCTGGAATACCGGTTTACGGCATTTATGTGGCCAATTTTGGCGCTACAGAGAATGGTTCGGTATCGGCAATTGCCATTACTCCTAATTCCACAACAATTGATGACACAAATGTTACTCTGAACTTTTATGATGATGATAATTGTAACGGGGAAATAGATGCTGAAGATGTTGATCTTGGCGGAAGTGGAACCTTCTCAGGAGATAATACAAAAACTACATTTACATTTAGTGCACCAACAGCAGCCACCCCTGGAAACAGCGTGTGTATATTGGCACTAGCGAGTGGAACAGGAGCAAATGGCAATACTTTTAATGCAATAGTATCATCTCTATCCGATATTACATGTATAGATACTGATAATTCCTGCGGGGCATATTCATATGGTGGAACACCAATAGCATCAACACCATCACCTCTAACATTTACGGTATCAAGTACAGTCCCAAGTATAACAGCGGCAAATGGGAGCAATAATCCTTCCACTGTATACATAGGTCCAAACTCAACGAATGCAATAGTTCAACAGCTTTCGTTTGTTAACAGCTCCGCAACTACAGACGTTATTACTTCAATACAAGTTACGCCGACCGGTAATGTGGCGGAGCTTACTAATTATACTTTGCAAATATGGAGAGAGGCGCCTGCAGGAACACAAGGGGTTATAGATTCTTATTATGACAGCTCATTATTGCATCCATCCGGGGCTTGGGCCGGCAATGTGAATGGAACAACCACTCTCCCAATTACTGGAGGTGGATTTAGAATTGATGGATCTTCGACCAGAAACTTTCTATTTACAATTACTGGAAACGGGACGGCCGCTGCAGGAGCGACCCACGGGCAGCTGGTGCCTATAAGCGGAATAACAACAGCGAGTGGAGTGAGCATAACACTTGCTTCTGGTCAGTCTGATCCTTTAGCGAGCGCGACAGGAACAGTAGATGTATCTCCTCCTTCCATTACCGGAGTTTATTCGACAGCTAGCGGGGAAGTAGATGTTACTTTTAGCGAACCAATAGATGATAGTACATTTACATATACTGAGTTCGAATTGGATTCGGATGCGTCAAACAATAGTGCCAACGAGTACACTGCCAACTCATATGGAAATTCAACGAGCGTAACTTATCCGGCAGCAGATACAGACAGTAATGATGAATATTATCATGTGTCGGCAAGTGGGCCATCTACTACGGGTACAATATACATGCACTACACGGGCACTACCTTAAAGGATCGTTCCGGCAATGCTTTGGCCACTTGTAACTCATGCGGTACGGCATATGACGCAGCCCCGCCAGCTCTTGTTGGCATGCCTAGTGTTGCAGTAGCCGGGGCGGTGGATACAAACGGAAGAAATAATTTTACTTTTAATTTTACCGAGAATATTTTCTGGGATAATACAAATCAAGATGGAATATTGGATGACGGAGATACAACGAGCGGAGAAAGTACAACTTCAACAAGCAGCGTTGGTTCGTTTGGACAAACGGTAACCAGTACATATTGGGTAGTAAAACAATTATTAAATGCGTCAGGACATGGAGGACCAACTCCCAATGTTACTCAGCCTATAGATGCGTGTAACACTATAAGCGTATCAGGAACGGCACTTACCGTGACATTTAATACCGTAGCCGGATGTTATTTCTCCGGCACAGCTTGGCCGGACGTATCTTCCGGAGCAACCGTATTAGACGGAAGTCACTATTATGTATATTCAACGAGTGGGTATAACGCGACAGCAAAAAGATATCCGGGTGGAATGTCTTACATAATGAGTAATGCTATATCCGGCTGGGATACAACGGCTCCATCTACGGTTACTGCAGGAACCGCAACTGCAGCGGGAACAAGCATCATTCCAACATGGACAGCCATAACCGATACTCATTTTGGAGAGTATATAATTGCGTATAAAACAAGTGCGGGGGCAAGCATATCAAACGGAACGCTGTGGACATCGGCAAACGATGCATCTTTGGCAACCGCTACGACTGCTTCCACAACAATAACCGGATTAGTAGCGGGCACAACATATTATTACGTTGTTTATGCACGAGATACGGCAGGAAATTTAAGCGTAGCTTCTTCGGAAGTAAGCATAGAAATACCAGTACCAAGTGGCGAATATAGAGAAACAACACCGCCGGGAATTCCAACAGGATTAAATGCTGCGTATAAGGATGGCAAAGTGGTATTAACATGGTCAGATCCTTCGGCTAGTGATTTAGCATTAATCGAAATTCTTAGAGGTAAAAATGAAATTCCGGTGAGCGGAGATTTGTATTCGAGCGTGAACAAGGGAGTGCAGACATACACGGATAAAGATACTGAATTAAAAGCCGGAGACATTGTTAAATATTTATTAAGAGCTAAAGATACGAATGGAAATAAGAGCGGTAATTCGGAAACGGTGATCGTTACAATTCCCGCAGCTTCAACTCAAATTGTGCCGGAAACTCAAAATCAACCAATTCAAAAACCTCTAACTACCGAAGAGAAAAAGTTAGTTAATGATGAAATTGCCTTGCTTGAAAAATCAATAACTATGATCGACAAAGTTCTTGGCCTTTATAATGTTCAAATTAAAAAATTGAATATAAATAAAACGAGAAATAAAACGAAAATTGCACAAATTAAAAGCGTTATGCGCAGAATTGAGAAAAATAAAGCCAAGCAAAATATTCACTTGCAGGAACTAAAGAAGAAACTTGAAGTTAAGTAAATTTCTAATGAGCAGTCACTTGGTATATTATCCCTTGTCCTTCATGAGCGACCGCCGGATTAGGGGCAATAAGTGATGTGCAGTCTTTATCTGGTAGTGGTGGGTTGGCGCATCCAGCTTCTATAAGGCCGTAACCATCTTGGCCTAAAATATTCCAAGCGCGAGCCTCTAGGGGAGGCGCTCCCTGCGGTATTAGAAATTCTGCGGTAGCCTGAGCCGGAGGATTATCTGGATTAATTCGGTGAGCCGGAACCGTAACTACAACCGTTGCGTCATTTGGTAGAGGTACTGCTTCACCATCAACGCAAGGATAATTTGGTTCGCCAGTTATTGAGACCGAAGCACCCGGCTGACATAAAAAGTCAGTAAGATCTGCACTTTCGCCTTTAACTCCATCGCAATCCATATCTTGAATAGGTAGGCCTGGGTTTTGTTCTAGCTGTGAATCGGTTGGGATTTCTTGTGCTCCTGGGTTTATTAAAGGATCGTTGTCGTTGCAGTCTGTGTCATTTGGGGAGGTGAATGCCGGCATTGTTCCGTCTTGGTCTGGGCATAAACAGTCCGCAGGACTTCCTGCTGCTCCGTCTCCGTCTCCGTCTGCATCGATGTGAACAGCTTGGCAGTCGAGGCTTCCAGGGCCGTCTACCTCTCCATCGCAATTATTATCTTGTTGGCCATCACAAGATTCTATGCCACCAGGGACATTTGCTCCGTCGTTGTCATCACAGTCGCCTGTAATAGGCGAAGTTCCAAGCGGGTTACCGCAAGCTCTTCGATCTTCATCGCCTCCCACGCCGTCGCCATCTCCATCTAAATAAACCGTATGTGGAACCCCAGCTTCGCCCACACAGGCAATAACTTGGACATCATTACATACCGGCGTACCGGCTTGCGCACAATCGCCAAAGTCACCAACTTGCTCTCCCACAGTACAAGCTGCATTCTCAGGGCAGACTGTATTACCGGCGTCGGTTTCTCCGCCCCCCAAGTCTGGCTGTTGTCCAACATCCGGAGTGATTGTGGCATCCGGTGCTGTTTGAATATCTTCTCCAGTTCCTTCGTCCGGAATTGGAATAATTGAATCTGTACCTGTTGCCAAATCGCTGCCTTCACCCAAATCAGAACCTGAACCAGTATCTGCTTTTATGCCGGTGTCTTTTTCTTCGCTCAAATCCGGTTTTGTTCCGGAGTCCGGGGTTTGGCCCTCACCCTCGCCCTCACCCTCGCCCTCACCTTCGCCTTCACCGGTGCCCGTATCTTTTTTACCTGCATCGTCATTTGGAGGAGTTCCGGTACCGCCATCCGTGCCAAGATCTTTATCCGGAAAACTTGGAATAACTGCACATCCACCCTCTGACTCTGGGGCACCAACATCAACAAGACACGCTGAATGCACACCTGCGCCTCCAGTTAATAGAATGGCAAGGGCAGCAGCTCTTGAAAGTCCCTTCACGTTCCCCCTAACAGAAGAAGCAATGTTTGAAATTTCTCTATAACTTGCAGCGGCAACATTATTTATCGTCCTAGTGCCTGATCTTAAAAGTTCTACTGGTCTCATATTTAGGTTTGATTATTAAAAGAGTTGGAATTATTACCTATTATTGCTATACAGTCAAGTCCGCCTCTTTGTTACAGGTTGGCTTTTGCAGATATCAGGTACCCTCTTGCCAAGAAGATAAATAGTGTTGCTGTTCAGAAGTGAGCTTATCTATCTGAATTTCCAAAGTGCCCAATTTTAGGCGCGCTATTTTTTCATCAATTGACTGCGGGAGCGTATAAACCTTCGCATGCAATTTTTTATGATTCTTCACTAGCCATTCGCAAGCAAGTGCCTGCCCACAAAACGACAAAT
Source organism: Candidatus Altimarinota bacterium (assembly GCA_041666125.1). Taxonomy (GTDB): domain Bacteria; phylum Patescibacteriota; class Gracilibacteria; order UBA1369; family UM-FILTER-53-11; genus JBAYHN01. The sequence continues at coordinate 5,294 of JBAYHN010000063.1, forward strand.
CCATAACTTCGGAAGGGTGGCCTTCGGCGGCGGAAAGATTTATAAGTCGGCCCTCACCCAAAAGATAAATTATTTTTGCATTCGCACCCTTGCCAATAAAATATTTCTCCACAAACGGCCTAATGGTTTTTTTCGAAGAAGAAATTTTATCCAACCCATCCACATCAATCTCAATATTGAAGTGCCCGCTATTGCACAAAATTGCCCCTGATTTCATTTTTTTTATGTGAGTTGGCACAATGACATGCTTGTCTCCGGTCGCCGTTATAAAGATGTCCCCGCGACTCGCAGCGTCAACCATCTTCATAACATTATATCCATCCATTGCAGCCTGCAGTGCGCGAACAGGATTTACTTCCGTCACAATTACATTTGCGCCAAGCCCTTTTGCTCGAAGTGCAATTCCGCGTCCACAATCGCCATATCCCGCAACTACAACCGTTTTCCCCGCAATCAAAATATTTGTCGCACGCAAAATTCCATCAAAAGTAGATTGGCCGGTGCCATAAAAATTATCAAACAAATGTTCTGTTAAATTATCATTCACCGCAACCATGGGATATTTTAGTGCGCTTTCACGCTCCATCGATTTAAGCCTAATTATTCCAGTTGTTGTCTCTTCGCAGCCGCCAATTATTTGCGGAATTATTTTTGGATGATTTTTGTGAATTTCATAAACCAAATCGCAACCGTCATCGATAGTAATGTTTGGTTTTTCTGCAGCAACCAATTTTATAAATTTATAATAATCGGATTTTGATTCGCCTTTGTATGCAAAAACCGCGATTCCTTTTTTTGCCAGATATGCGGCGGTTTCGTCTTGAGTGGAAAGGGGATTGCAGCTTGCAATAGCCACTTGTGCGCCACCAGCAATTAACGTTTCCACCAGCACGCCCGTTTCTTTTGTTACATGCAGCGCCATTCCAATTTTTAGATTTTTAAAAGGCTTGGTCTTTTTGAAATGATTTTGAAGATCAATAAGAGCCGGCATGTGGGCGCGTGCCCAAGCAATCTGGTTTTCGCCCTGAGCTGCCAGTGAAATGTCTTTTACGCTGTATTTCATAGAAATTTCTTGAAAGTTTTTTTGAGCAGATTCACTTTATTCGTTTTCTCCCAGGTAAATTCCGAAAGTTCGCGGCCAAAATGTCCGTATGCGGCCGTTTTTAAATAAATTGGGCGAAGAAGATTTAATTCTTTGATTATGTCTGCCGGTTTAATTGGGAAATTTTCTTTGATGAATTTTAATAATTTTTCTTCGTCGACTTTGCTCGTGCCAAATGTGTCTATGGAGACCGAAACCGGAGTTGCCACGCCAATGGAATATGCCAATTGAATTTGGCATTTTTGAGCAATCCCTGCGGCGACAATGTTTTTTGCGATGTAGCGAGCGGCGTAACTTGCGCTGCGATCAACTTTGGAAGGATCTTTGCCGGAAAAACAACCTCCGCCGTGAGGAGCATATCCGCCATATGTATCAACAATTATTTTTCTGCCGGTTAATCCGGTGTCTGCTTCCGGTCCACCAATACAAAAAACGCCGGTTTCATTAATAAATATTTTCGTGTCTTCATCCATTAATTTTCCGCAAATAGGATTAATAACATTTTTAATAATGTCGCTGCGAATTTTTTCGTGATTGGTTTCGGGATTGTGATGAACGGCCACAACAACCGCTTCTATGCGCTTAGGCTTGCCATTTTCGTACTGCACTGTAACTTGCGTTTTTCCATCAGGCCTTACCCAAGGCAAAATTTTCTTTTTGCGAACTTCGGCAAGTCTCATCGCCAATTTATGTGAAAGGCTTATTGGCAGCGGCATAAATTCGCGCGTTTCATCACAGGCAAATCCAAACATTATGCCCTGATCTCCGGCGCCCTGCTCATGACGCGTGGAGGAATTTACTCCAGCCGCAATGTTTTTACTTTGCTCGTGAATCGCGGTCAGAATTGAACAATCGGAAGAGTCCAGGCCGTATTCCGGATTTGTATAACCAATGGTTTTTAAAGTTGTGCGAACGATTGCAGGAATTTCAACATAACAGTCAGTCGTAATTTCTCCGGCCACAAAAATCATTCCGGTCGTTGCCAAACATTCCACGGCAACGTGAGCTTTTTTATCTTTCGCCAAAATCGCATCCAGAATCGCGTCAGAAACCTGATCGCAGATTTTATCCGGATGGCCTTCGGTCACCGATTCAGATGTGAATAGGAAATCGCGCATAGCCCGGCTACTGTACAATAGGAAGGTCGTGAGGTCAACAGGCGCCTTGTCTGCAATCTGTTGCGGCGTGGCCTTTTAATCAGTTTTATTGTATTTTAAGGCCAAATTATGGTTTCGCTAGTTATTTTAAATTACAACGGGCAAAAGCTAATAAAGACCTGTTTGGAGTCCGTAAATAAGTTGGATTTCAAAGATAAGGAAGTGATTTTTTTGGATAATGCTTCCACG
>JBAYHN010000064.1:0-7654 GCA_041666125.1 Candidatus Altimarinota bacterium
AAAATCAGATTTATCAAAATCCTGCGCACATAAAGCCGCAATGCAGGCCTTAAGTTTTTCGCTACGATTGTGTGTTGGGATTACAACAGAAAAACGCATAAAATACCGTTATCTTTGCAACCAGATTAAACGGTATTTTTGCGATTAACAAGAGAAATTCCGAAGAATTTAAGCCTCTACCAATTCTTCTACTTCTTCCTGTTCCTCTTCCTCCACTTCTTGCTCCTTTGGCTTGGCATCTTTTTTCCCACGTGAAAGAAAATTAAAATCCTCCATTACAATTTCCGTAACGTAACGCTTTGCACCCTCTTTTGTAAGATATGAACGATTATTTAAACGACCACAAACCAGCACCGGTCGACCTTTTTTAAGATACGTTCCGGCAATTTCTCCCAACTTACCAAAAGCCACAACCTTATGAAAACTTGTTTCGGAGAGCTTTTCTCCCCCGCTGCTTTTCCAATTGCGATCCACCGCAACCGAAAAAGTGGTAAGCGGCTTGCCGTTTTTTGTCGGAATTACCTCCGGATCCGACGTAAGGTTGCCATGCAGCATAACCTTATTGAAATTTCCCATATAAATAGGGTTAAAAAATATTGATTTAGACCCTACCAAACATTCATTAAATTTTTCTAAACTTTTTATGAACTTTTTTCATCACTTATATATGTATCAATAAGCCAATTCATCAAGAATTGACAAAAGCGTCTTTGTCACTATAATAGACATCACTATGAAACAAACACTAAGCAGTTCACCATCATCTCTAAATCAACAGGTAGAAGAAGCCTTTGAAGGCTTGGAAATAACAATGAGCACCCTTAACCAAAAAGAAGCTCTTCAACAAGTCATTGATACCGCAACCTCTCGCTTAGCTGAAGAGGAAATAGGAGGCGGAGATGAAATTAAAAGAGCAGTCACCGATCATTTATTTACAAAAATTGGCGAACTTCTTCAGTTCGAAGAATCTCAGGGTGGAGACAATTTAAGCATGGGAAGATCCGGCAAATCTTTCATGATTCTTACTGAAAGCGGATCTATTATGCTGTGCGTACAGATTCCTAATATAAAGAGTTGTAACATTAGGTACCTTACAGAACATCACGAAGCCGCTTCACGACAAGCAGACTCATACTTATTTACAGATTTAAAAATTGGGAAAGAAGCCGTAGCTATAAACTCTACCTCAAAAGTTGGTCAGACAACGGAAAGAGACAAAGATTGGATTACCACCAGCCCGGTGTTAAGAATTCTTGCATCACGTGACTCTGCAACAATGTCACCGCAACAAGATGATGAAGAAAGATTAATGCTAACTTCACTTGGTAATTCTCGCGCATTATTGGTAGGAGCAGTATTCCGAACAGCGGGCATCGCAATGCCATCTATACCTGATATTGATGATTCCGGTGAAATTGAGCTAAGCTGGAATCCACCTGTAATCCTACCACCTGCACGAAAAGAAGTTATTACGTCATCTACAGGAGCCGAAGCCGTCATGGCACAAATTAGAGAAAATAGTCCTAATCTTAGCGAACAATCGACTGACCAAGCTTTTCGCATACAGTCCCCTGCGGATCCAGCAACTGACATTGAACATCCAACACTACTTGTAGCAGCTTTACAGTTTTCACCAGATGGCAAAGGCCCTAGAGCAAGCGGAGTAGGCGAAGAAAACACCGCATTCTTAAATACTTCAGCATTAATTGGAACAGCTGGAGAACACCCGGTACAACAACCTGGAGGCTATCCAGATCTTAATCGCGAAAGATTTACCTTAGGACAACTTGAAACAGCGTTGCTGGCAGCACGACAAGTACGTGCAGGTAATTCAGCAACAACACTTGCAACTCAAATTGAAAGCCCAGCCCTAAGAAGACAAAGCCCACTAGCCACACCACCACCAGGTGGATCATCAGAGGCCCTTACTAGACTGGCAGATGTTGGAGATATGTTAGAGCCACAAGCTCAACAGCAAGGTGTTTGGACTCGATTAAAAAGATGGCTTAGATTAAAATAATAATTTGGCCAGCATCTCCTTGGGACTGCTTGACAATCAAGACTAACGGCCATATACAAAAGACACATGTTCACAGGAATAATTCAAGAACTCGGAACGCTTGAAAACATAAAATTCTCGGGCAAACAAGCGAGGATTTTTGTGGCATGCAAAAAAATCAAATTTAAAAATGGCGACAGCATTTGTGTTAACGGCGCATGCTTAACTGTGGCAAAATCAAAAAAAAGCGGATTTGAAGCGGACGTTATCGAAGAAACTTTAATAAAAACTAACTTGGGTAATCTCACCAAAAACACACACCTAAATCTTGAGCCCAGCATTAAAGCAAATTCCAGCTTTGACGGACATTTTGTAACCGGACACATCGATTCGACATCAAAACTTCTCGGCATAAAAAAATCCGGCGAAAATCTATATTTAAATTTTAAAATTCCAAAAAATCTAAAGAAATTTATTGCAGAAAAAGGCTCAATCACAATAAATGGCGCAAGCCTAACCGTGGCCAAAGTAAGCGGTAAAAGCTTTGCCGTGGCATTAATCCCATATACAATTAAAAACACAAATCTTGGCGGACTAAAAACTGGCGACACTGTAAATATAGAAATTGATTTGATCGCGCGGTATTTATATAACTTTTCGAAGAAATGAAAATCGCAATAATAGTCTCACAATTCAATAAAGATATAAGCGACGGGCTTTTAAACGGCGCAAAAAAAGGATTAAAAGATTTTGGCGTAAAAGAAAACGAATTTGAAGTTTATGAAGTTCCGGGCGCATTTGAAATTCCATTAACTGCACAAAAATTGGCGGATACAAAAAAAATTGATGGAATAATTGCACTGGGCTGCGTATTAAAAGGAGATACATATCACTACGAAGCTGTATGCCAAGGAACCACTTATGGAATCCAAAAAGTTTCCATCGAAAACAAGCTGCCAATAATGTTCGGCGTGCTGATGTGCGAGACTAACAAACAAGCGATAGACAGATCTTCGGCTAATGAAGAGAATAAGGGGTGGGAATGCGCGAAGAGCCTTATTGAAATGTTTGAATTGTCGAAAAAAATGGTATAGTGGGGCCATATGATTCGCACTTTGAAAAACTTACCAAACATCAAAGGCAGGCGCGTTCTTCTTCGTGTTGATTTTAATGTTCCGATAGATAAAAGCGGAGTGACGGACGACACCAGAATTCGCGAGACATTACCGACAATTAAATTTTTGATGAAGAAAAAAGCGAGGATTATTGTTATAACTCATCTTGGAAGACCGGAAGGCCGCGTTGTGGACAGTTTAAAGCTTGATGCGGTTGCAACCAGGCTTTCTAAATTGCTCGGCAAAAAGGTTGAAAAGCTACACAACTGCGTAGGGAAATCCGTTGAGGCAGAAGTTAAAAAAATGGAAGATGGCGATATTTTCTTGCTTGAAAATATTCGCTTCCATCCGGAAGAAGAAGCCTGCGAGGCGCATTTTACAAAGGAACTCGCAGAACTCGGTGATATCTTTGTAAATGATGCTTTTGCCGCATGCCATCGCAAACATTCCTCCACGGCTGGCATCGCGAGATATTTGCCTGCTTATGCGGGACTTCTTGTGGAAAAAGAAATGAAGAATCTTACTCCCCTACTTAAAAAATTCTCAAAACCTCTAACTTTAATAGTTGGAGGCGCGAAAGTTGATACAAAGATCGGCCTGCTAAAAAATTATTTTGGGAAAGCAAAATATATATTGATCGGTGGCGCACTTGCCAACACTTTTTTGGCGGCAGAAGGCCACGATATCGGGAAATCCCTATATGAACCCGAAAAACTCGATGTTGCGCGTAACCTATTATTAAAGGCCGAAAAAGCTGGGCAAAAAATCCTTATACCGGAAGATGTGGTTGTAGCCGACGTCGTTACTCAATATGCAAAAACCATTTGCCTGCCAATAGAAGACGTCGAGGGAAATATGAAAATTTTGGATATTGGACCAAAGACTCGCGCAAAATATATCGAAATAATCAAAAAGTCCAAAACGGTGATTATGAACGGACCAATGGGACTTTATGAATTCACACCTTTTGCTTCCGGCACAAAATCAATTTTAAATATAATGACAAAGGTAAAAGCGAAAACGTATCTTGGCGGTGGAGACACAATAGATTCAATCAAGCGCTGCAACATTCCAGCCAAAAAATTCACATTCGTTTCCACAGGCGGAGGCGCAATGCTGGAATTTCTGGAAGGCAAAAAATTGCCAGGAATAGAAGTGCTGAAGAAATAATTGCTCCACTTCTTATTGTACGGAGCGCGGCTTAATGCCTAGCTTTTTCTCTATATTATCTACAATCCTCTTAAACGAAAGATTTAGGTTATTAAAAATCTTGTCGCTCACCGCAAAGATTGAATAAGTGATGAAAAAAGCGGAAAACACATCTATTGAATAATGGACGTGCATAAAAAGAACTGTAAAAGATTGAGCAACAGACATCGCAATCATGGAAAACCTAAGAATCTTATTTTCCCAAAAAAGAAGTGCGGCAAGGAACGGAAAACCCGTATGGCCGGAGAAAAACAAATCATTCATGTAGAACAATTTGAACATACCTGGCTGATCATCGAGCTGAGGCAATTGAAAGAAATTTGCAGGAGCACCAAGATGCGTAAGGCTGATAAAAAATGCCCTTATTAGTATGAATGCCGCCACTGTTTTTGCAGTAAAAGGCAAAATTTCCGGCTTAAAAATTAGTGGATATAGCACAACTACCAAGGCCACGGCATAAATCCCAAACGTAAACATAAAACTAAGATCAATCGTTGGAATATTATCCAAAATCAAATCGCCAACCGAAAGAACCGGAATACTATTGGTATAAAGTGCCGCCCTGTAATTAACATAATATGCAATCAACAAAATACCGGCAGCAGCAAAAAGTGACGCCTTAAATTTAGTGTCTGCCAGTAACTCTTTCCATTGATGGTACCATCTTACAATAAAATGTTTGAGCATAAGTTTTTTATATTATACAACTATTTTGATTCGTCCTCTTTTTGGGTTTGGCCTTCGCTCCAGCGACGAATCTTATCCTCCACCACTTCGCGCTTTTCGCTGTAGCGCTCACGGCAGAATTTTAGAATTTTTGCTCTACGATCTTTTTCCACTTCAAGCGTAGGTGAACGGAAAGTCCCCATAGAAAATACAGGAGTAGGCATACCATCCACAAGGAGCCTCAAATAGGTGCTTCCCACCGGCAGAGCCACTAAGTCGTTAATCATGTCCTCTTCCCCGCCAAACTGGCCTGCAATCGCCTCTGCGTCGTCAAAACCGACCTGGAAAGATACAAGCGTACCAACGTTACCAAACACCGCATCACGCACCTCGTCCGGCATCTGGGCAATATATTGGTTTGCCATTGTAAGATTTAGGCGATATTTGCGAGCCTCGGACAAAATTGTCGCAAAAGATTCCGTGGCAAAGTTTTGGAACTCATCAACATATAGATAAAAATCCTGGCGATCCTTTTCCGCAACGTCTGCGCGGCTCATAGCATCAAGCTGGAATTTTGTAATCATCATGGCTCCAAGCAGCGACGAATTGTCTTCACCAATCTTGCCTTTGGAAAGATTAACAATCACAATTTTCTTGTTATCCATCGCAAAACGCAGATTTATGGAGCTCTTTGGCTGGCCAAGAATATTTCTGATTATAGGGCTGGATAAAAACTGGCCGACTTTATTCAAAATCGGCGAAATGGCTTCCACTCGCATTCTCGGCTCCATTTTCTCAAACTCATTAACCCAAAAACTTTTAACAATCGGGTCCTGAATCTTTTTAACAACCCTTGCGCGGAACTGCGCGTCTTGCAAAATGCGCGTAATCCCAAGCATTGTCGTATTCGGATATTCCAAAAGCGCCAAAATCGTATTTCGCAAAATGTGCTCAAGGCGCGGACCCCAGCTCTCGGCATAAATTTTCTTAAAAATCCCAATAAGCCCGGACGCCACAATTGTGTTATATGTTGGATCAATATTTTCCAGCATATTAAAAGCCACCGGAAAATCGCGATCAGAAGGATCAAACAAAATCACGTCGTTTGTGCGATGTGAAGGCACAAAATCCAAAACGCGATCCGCCAAATCTCCGTGAGGATCAACAACCGCAACTCCCCTTCCATTTTGAATATCCGAAAAAATCATATTCTCCAAAAGCGTGGATTTACCCATACCGGTTTTACCAATTACATAAATGTGACGGCGACGATCCAAAAGTTTTATTCCAAATTCATTGCTGCCACCGCGGAAATTTGTGCGACCAAGCATATTAAATCCCACATCCTCCTTACAAAGCACAGGATTTGGTAAATCAGCCGGCGGCTCGAGCTTTTTGGAACGCACCCACGCAATATTCGGCGTTGCCACAGACATATGCGGCAAATGGTAAAGCGTCGCCAATTCCTCATTATTAAAAATCATTCTGCCATTCATGGCCCTTTGGGCAAATTCGCGCGCAACACCTTCTCCAACCTCAATCTCTTTAGTTTTAAATCCATTCAAATGCGGAATATTAAACTGCTTAAAAGAACCTGCAATCTCGCGCACTTTAACCGCCGCCGAAGCCTTGGCAGCCTTATGCGGAGCATAAATAATCCTAATAGTAGATTCAAAAAGAAGCTTGGAGATTTTATCCATGGAAGCATCTATGTCCGTTTCTTTTTCGTGACGGCTGGACATTTCTTCGCGCAAATCATCACCGGAAGAACTCGCCTCTCCGCTAAAAGCAATTAGCGAAGCATTTTTCATGCCGGAAGTTATTCCTCGAAACCAAAACCACAAATAAATCGGCGCGAGCAAAAACTTTTGAGTCCAATTTCGAGTGGTAAAAAGCCTTATATAAGCTTTTTTAAATGTTTCGATATTTCCAAAAACACCCTTCTTTATAATTCTCAAACACTTAATAAATTTCATTCTAATTTCCTGGCTTAGCGGGCGCACAATAATTTGCAGAGCCGCAATATCCTGCGCATGATTTAATTTGGAAATTGTGGCAGTAATACTGGCAAGAGGATCAACCGGCAAACGCGTTAATTTATCTTCGAACTGCGAATATCTTTTAATTGGAAAAATCACAGGATCTTCAAAAGAAAGCTCTGTGCCGGCGGCATATTTAGATTCAAGAATTTTGCCTGCATAGTCCGGAACTTCTTCAATCTCGGCATTCGGATATTGCGCATAGATTTGCCCTTCGATTAAATTCAAAAGCCTAGCCGGGAAACAAACATAAAATTTTATTTGCTGACCAACATTGGCAATTTCGAAACTCACTTTTTGCTGAATCCTTCCACGCAAAATATTCCAAAGTGAAAGTTTATGATAAAAACCATGAAGAGTCGCAAAAATCTGCTCGGCAACAATTGGGCCAACTTCACTTGTCTTTGGCACCCTTATGGCAAGCACTATATATTTCTGCCTACTTTCAAACCCACGCCTTCTAATGTTCACAAAAGCGGAAACAAGCAAAACCACAACAATATAACCAATTATTACGGCCAAAACCTGAATAAGAATTTCATTCATAAAACCGGGGCACATTATAGCATTCTTGGCAAATTTTCTGTATTTTATTATATGGACATCAAAAAAACAGATTAGAAGGG
>JBAYHN010000065.1:0-7402 GCA_041666125.1 Candidatus Altimarinota bacterium
TCTGCTCCAAATGCAAAGAAGTTTACCCTGCATTTTACAAGGGCACCTCATGTGAGAAATGTGGCGGCGAACTAACCACTCGCGCAGACGACAACGCGGCAAGCATAAAAACACGCTTGGATATTTTCTACAAAGAAACACTGCCCGTAATAGAAGGATGGAAAACAAAGGGCAATATGATTTCCTTAAAAGGTGATGCTCCAATAGAAGATGTAACTCGCGAATTATTCCAAAAACTTAAAATCAATTAAATAACTATTTATTTTTTTACCCCATTAATATGAAAAAATTTATACTCCCGGCAATTATGGTTATAGCTTTAACCGGAACACTAAGCGCTTGCACGGTTTATGAAGATATTGCTACCGACGCTACCGAACAGGCAAAACCTTTAACTTACACAAGCGCAAAATACAACCTTTCATTTGAATATCCTTTAAATTATAAAGTTGAAGAAATCACAGGAGGATTGGCAATTTATGATACTACTGCAAATCCAACTACACCACGCACAAATATGTTGGTAAAAACAAAGACTCTCGACGAGGTTACAGCTGAACTCAAAGCAGGCGTGGATATTAAATTAAAAGAAGAAGGCATTGTGGCTCTTGCCAGTGGAACAAGTGCAAAAAAACTAATTTTCACTACAACCGGAGGAATGATGAGTGCTGGAGTAGATTTTATTTATTACGTCATGACAGCCGGATCAAACGTTTTTGTTTTCCAAGGAGATGTTGGCGACGGAACAAACGAGAAAATCTTCAAATCTGTAAGTTTTATAGCTCCAACGGCAGTCACAGAGAAAAAGCCTGAAGAAAAAACTACAGAAACAACAGTAGACAAGAAAACGGAGGAAACTGCCAAAGAAACTCAAAAACCGGTGGAAGAGGAAAAGAAAGTCGACGAGACAAAGGCCCCAGATGCAACCGTAACTCCGGCTGCAGTAGCTCCATCTTTAGAAGTTAAATAAAGAAATCCACCTTATATACCATGGTTAATCACAAAACCCCTGAACAGATTGCCGCAATGCGTGAAGGAGGCAAAATTCTTGCTGAAATTCTTCATGAATTGGCGCTTGCTGCGCGTCCCGGAATAAGCACCGCAGACCTTAATATAAAAGCTGAGGCTGCAATGGCTCGCTTTGGTGTAGATCCCTCTTTTAAAGGCTACCACGGCTTCCCTGCTTCGATCTGCACAGCCATTAACGAAGAAGTTGTTCATGGAATTCCAGGCAAACGCACGCTTGATGATGGAGACATCATTAGTATAGATTGCGGAATAATTCACAAAGGAATGCATACCGACGCCGCCGTTGCTGTGATGATCGGAAAAGTAGATCCAAAAGTAGTAGATTTTGTAAAAACGACTCAGCTGGCGTTAGAAAAAGCAATTTCGGTAATAAAACCGGGCAACTACGTCGGCGACATAGGCTTTGCAATTCAAAACCTAGTCGAAAGCCGTGGCTACAGCATAGTTCGCGAATATACCGGACACGGAGTAGGAGTAAACCTCCATGAATCTCCGGAAATTCCAAATTTTGGCACAAAGGGCAAAGGCGTAATGCTGGTGCCAGGCATGACTCTCGCAATTGAACCAATCATCGCAATGGGAAAGCGGTTTGCTGACACTTTAAAGGACGACTGGACGGTTATTACGCGCGATGGACTACCCGCCTGCCAAATTGAGCACACCGTTGTCATAAACGCATCAGGTTGTGAAGTTTTGACAAAGTATAGCGGCAACATAAACAGCGTTTACCCGCAATAGATTCTAGCTTTTAGCTTGCTTCCTGAGAAGCTTTTGGTTAATATCCACTTTGCTTTCTTAGAAAATAGTATTTCGATATAAATTATGCCTAAGGGCAACAAAATTGAAGTAGATGGTGTTGTTACGGAGATTCTTCCGGGAGCACAATTCACAATTAAGATCACCGACCCAAATTATCCTGAGAATTTCATTATTCGCGGATACATATCAGGGAAGATGAGGATGAACTACATTCGAATTATTCCGGGAGACCGGGTAAAAGTTGAACTTGAGCCTTACGATATAACTAAAGGACGTATAACTTATCGCTACAAATAATTTATGAAAGTCAGAGCATCAGTAAAGCCAATCTGTGATAAATGCAAAGTTATACGCCGCAAGGGAAAGGTGCGCGTTATTTGCGTCACTGCCAAGCACAAACAAAGACAAGGGTAATTTACCGCTATGCTAAAGTGGCATGGCATTTTTATTCTAAATTCTAAAATCTCACAACATGGCACGTATTGCAGGAGTTAACATCCCAGACCAAAAAAGAATAGAAGCCGGACTTACATTGGTTTATGGCATCGGCAAAAGCCTGTCACGAAAGATGCTAAAGAGCATCAATATAAGTTTCGATACAAGAGTAAAAGATTTAACTGAAATCGATTTAAATAAAATTCGCGAGTGCATTGCAAAGATTCCGGCCGAAGGTGATTTGAGACGAAAAATGCAGTTGGACATCAAACGTTTACAAGAAATTGGCTGCTACAGAGGTGCAAGACACCGCAGGAGGTTGCCAGTACGCGGACAGCGCACAAAAACGAATGCCAGAACAAGAAAAGGCAGACGTATGACAGTTGCAAACAAGAAACAAGTAACCAAATAATAATTAATTTAACAATAAAATGGCCGAAGAACAGAAAAAAACTGAACCGGAAAAGGTAGCTACTCCAGTTGCAGCAGAAGGCGCAAAAGAAGTAGAGGGTGATAAGAAAATCAAAGCCGTTAAGAAAAAGAAGGGCAAGAAAAAGACTGTGCTAGAAGCAAACGTAAATATTCAAGCAAGTTATAACAATACAATAGTTACGGTTACTGAAATCAATGGTGACGTTATATGCTGGGCTTCATCCGGTGCTTGTGGATTTAAAGGGACTAGAAAAGCCACTCCATACGCCGCATCCGTAGCGGTAGAAACAGCTTTAAATAAAGCAAAATTACTTGGCGTTGAACGCGTACACATTTCCACAAGAGGCACTGGAACTGGACGTGATCAGGCTCTCCGCGCTGTTGCAGCAAGTGGACTTTCAATTGAGTCTATCTCCGATCGCACTGCAACTGCTCACAATGGATGCAGAGCAAGAAAAGCTCGAAGAATATAATAAAAATCACTCTACTAACTATTTAATTACAAATCACTATGGGTCGTTATTTAGGACCAATATGCCGCCTATGCAGAAGAGAAGGGATGAAACTCTGCGACAAGCACAAATGTGCAACTTTACGCAGAAATTATCCACCTGGCATGCATGGACAAGACAGACAGGGCAAACCATCTGATTATTCCAAGCAGTTGCGTGAAAAACAGAAGGCTCGCCGCATTTTTGGAATTTCCGAAAAGCAAATTCAACGTTATTACAAAAATGCAATTGCCAGTAAAGAAGAGTCCGGCGCAGAACTTATTCGTCAGTTCGAAACAAGATTCGACAACGTCATTTTTAGATCGGGATTTGCTTCAACAAGAAGACAGGCCCGTCAATTTGTTACACACAGAATGTTCAATTTGAATGGTAAGAGAGTAAGCGTTCCGTCTGCTCAACTTAAAGCCGGTGACATTTTCGAAGTCAGGGAAAAATCCAAAACAAATCCCCTCTTTGCAAGCTTTGCAAAGAAAAAGGCAATTCAACCAAAATGGATCAAGACCGATCCAATCAAGCTTCAGGGCCAAGTGATAAATAAGCCTGCCAAAGAAGATTTGGAGCAAGCTATTGTCCCACAAATGATTATTGAATTCTATTCCCGTTAAAGTCCGGGCGTAGATCTTACTTATTTTTTTTCCACATTTTTATGCATCAGATACAAGAAGAAATTGGAATCCCAAAAATCAAGATTCAGAGGATTTCCGACTCTCACGCAGTGTTTACGGTGAGCCCGCTTCCTACTGGATATGGCATGACTGTGGGAAATGCTTTCAGGAGAGTTTTGCTGTCCTCTATACCAGGCGCTGCTCCTTCTGGAGTAAGAATAGATGGAGTAAGTTACGAATATGCCACTGTTAAAGGCGTAAAAGATACTGTATTGGATATCATTCTTAACCTTAAACAGCTTCAGCTTAAGAAAACTTCCAAGGAAGTATCGGTGGCTGTACTTAAAGCAAACAAAGAAGGTGTTATTTTGGCAAAGAATATTGAATTCCCAAGCGATGTTGAAGTTTTAAATCCAGAGCTATACATCACAACTCTAGACAAAGGTGGCAAGCTTAATATGGAAATTCGCATCGAAAAAGGCGTTGGTTACAAATCCATCGCTCAAATGGAAAAAGATGAGACGACTGCAAATATGATTTGGATTGATGCTTTCTTCTCTCCTGTTAAGAAAGTTAGATATGATGTTGAGCCTACTCGTGTTGGCTCACTTACAAATCTAGATAAGTTGACTCTGGAAATCATGACAAACGGAGCAATTTCTCCAGAAGATGCTCTTAAATTCTCTTCTAATGTTCTAAAATCATACTTCGGCTTATTCAATGCAGCAGAAGTTGCTGTTGAGCCGGATTTCATGACGGATGTGACAAAAATCACAGCCAAGGCAAAAGAAGAAGAATCCAAGAAGCCAACTCAGGAGTCATATACTCCAATTGAAATTTTGGGACTTTCTCCAAGAACGCTAAATGCTTTGATTAATGGCGAGATCGGTTCAATTGAAATGCTAACAAAATGTACAGAAAGCAAGTTGACCAATCTTCGCGGTTTCGGTAAAAAGGCATTGACCGAAGTACAAGCAGCCCTAGAACCTCGTGGGCTTAAACTTATAGAGGGCTAAGAAATTTAAACACTTTTATGAGACATTTAAAAAAAGTTAAAAAACTAGGACTTAAAAAATCACACAGGGAATCTCTTATTAAAAATTTGGTGCTGTCTCTGGTATTACACGGAAAACTAAAGACAACTCCAAACCCTGCAAAAGTGCTTGCTGCAAGATTCGGCAGAGTAATGAATTTCCTACAGAATAAAGAAAAACGTGAATTCATCCGCTTATTGCCTGCTCTATGCGCACCATATTCAAAACAAGATGAACTCGTAAAAATCTTTGATGACTTAAAGGTCAAGTATGCTGGCCGCAAATCTGGTTTTACACGCATTACATGCGTAGGTTGCCGCAAAGGTGACAACGCAAAAATTGTATTAATTGAACTTATATGAATCTAACTGCAAATCAAAAAACATCGATTCCGGAAGAAAAGCATCTTAAAAAGAAGTGGTTTCTGATGGATGTTAAAGGCAAGCTACTCGGCGACGTGGCAACAAAGATTGCGAATTTACTTCGCGGTAAAGATAAGCCACTTTTTACTCCTCAAATTGATTGCGGCGATTACGTTGTTGTAATTAACGCCAAACACATCAAATTGACCGGTAAAAAAATGGATGACAAGATGTATTACTGGCATACTCAATATCCGGGTGGAATTAAATCCAGAACAGCAAGACAACTTCTTGATACAAAACCGGAAAAAGTGCTCACAGACGCGGTATATGGCATGTTGCCACGCAACAAAACTCGCAAACACTTAATGAGAAAGTTCCACGTTTTCCCAGAAGCAACTCACACACTTATCGCTCAAAATCCTCAAATCATTGAACTTTAAAATTATCTATGCCTAAAACTACTACGAAAAAAACAGCCGCCGCAACAAAGAAAGCTCCAGCAGTAAAAGTAAAAAAAGCTCCAAAAGCTGCTGCTAAGCCAAAGAAAGTAATAGAAATCTCCGCAGAAGAACGAATGGACGCTCCGGTAAAAAAAGTAGCGGCTGCAAAGGAGGCAAAAGTTAAGAAAGTGATTGGCACTTATTATTACGCAGATGGCCAACGTAAGACTTCGGAAGCCTCTGTACGTTTGATAGAGAAAGGCACAGGCATTATTACTGTTAATGAAAGAACATTCGAAAATTATTTCCCAGTATTTACAGATCAAGACAAAATTCTCTCCCCTCTCCGAGTTACAAACCAGCTAAAGACTTTCGATATTACAGTGAAAGTACAAGGTGGAGGCATTCATTCTCAGGCCGAAGCTATTAGGCATGGCATTTCTAAAGCACTCCTTGCATATAACGTTGAATACAGATCACTTCTTAAACCTATCGGCTTCTTGACTCGAGACTCGAGAGTAAAAGAAAGAAAGAAGTACGGTCTAAAACGTGCAAGAAGAGCACCACAATGGCAAAAACGTTAAGATTCGATGTTCTTACTATCTTTCCGCATTTGCTGGATTCTTACCTTGAAGACAGCATAGTTAAGCGTGAGATATTAAAGAAAACCATCAAGATTAATTTCCACGACATTAGGTGCTACAGTAAGGACAAGCACAAAAAAGTGGACTCTTCGCCATATGGCGGCGGCGCAGGAATGCTTATGACGGCGCAGCCTATTTATGACTGCATTACCGCCGTGAAGAAGAAGAATCGTGGTGCACCAGTCATTTATATGTCTCCGACGGGCAAAATGTTTGATTATAAGATGGCAAAGAGGCTTTCTAAGAAAAAGGGGCTTATTTTGCTTTGTGGCAGGTACGAAGGAATTGATGAAAGGATAAAGAAACTCTGCATTGATGAGGAAATTTCGATTGGAAACTATGTATTAACGGGCGGCGAACTGCCGGCAATGGTCGTTATTGACGCCATAATGAGGCTTGCACCGGGCGCGCTGGGCAATAAGGACTCGGCAAAGGAAGATTCTTTTACAGAAGCCCTGGATGGCAAAAAAGAATATCCGCATTATACAAAGCCGCGCGAATTTAAGGGGTTAAAGGTGCCGGAAGTGCTCACTACCGGCAATCATGCTAAAATTACCGCATGGAGAAAAAAACGCTTAAAATAAATGGATTAACGTCTGCGGAAGCGGCTCTTGGCCTCGAGAAATTTGGACTAAATATACTGCAAGAAAAAAGGCGTACGCCGCTGATAATTCAGTTTTTAAAGCAGTTTAAGGATATTTTAATAATTATTCTTATTTGCGCAGCCGGTTTTGCTTATTTTATTGGTGAAGGCATAGATGCGCTAATAATCATCATTATAGTTGTACTGAATGCTGCTATTGGATTTGCCCAGGAATTTAAGGCAGAGAAAGCTATAGAGGCTCTACGCAAACTACTTGCGCCGCGTGCGCGCGTTTTGCGCGATGGCAAGGAGGTTATGATAGATGGAAAATTTCTTGTACCCGGAGACGTCGTGATTTTGAATGAGGGAGATAAGATTGGCGCGGACGGCGAACTTTTTGAAGAAAATGAAGTTAGGATTGATGAATCGATTTTGACGGGCGAATCGGTTCCGGTAAAAAAAGACACCGGGAAAAATAAAAATATTGCCATGGGCACACAGGTAGCTCACGGCACAGGTCGTGCAATAATCACAAAAACCGGAATGAACACGGCTTTTGGCAAA
>JBAYHN010000066.1:0-7215 GCA_041666125.1 Candidatus Altimarinota bacterium
AATTTCTTTAATTTATTTTAGAGCCTTTTTAAGTTTGGCGAGAGGCAGCGTGTTAACGATGTCTTCTTCCTCGGCCCATCCCCTTCGCGCCCACTTAACTCCAAGTTCCATTAATCCAAGCCCTGCTGCAGAATGTGCATCCGTATCAATGGAAAACTTACATTTCCAACGCTTTGCTTCACGGATATAAATGTCTTGCAAATCCAACCTTAAATATTGCGAATTTATTTCAAAAACAGTTCCGGTTTCGGCTGCTTTTTTAAATAATTTCTCATAATCAATTGCATACGCATTTCGCTGGCCTATCATTCTACCGCTTACGTGTCCGATTATTTGAACATATGGATTTTCCATGGCTTTTAAAATTCTCTCGGTGTTGTCATTTTGAAAACGCGAATGGATTGAGGCGACCACGATGTCGAAAGTTTTCAAAACTTCGTCGGGATAATCAATGCTGCCGTCCGCCAAAATATCAACTTCGGTTCCAAACAGAATTTTTATTGGCATCTTTTCATTTAATTCGTCGATTTCGCGTTTTTTTTGCTTAAGCCGATCCAATTTAAGACCACCGGCAATCGTTAAGCTTGGTGAATGGTCGGTGATTGCAATATATTCATAACCCTTTTCGTGCGCGGCCTCTGCCATTTCGCGAATTGAGCTTGCACCATCGGACCAAGTTGAGTGAGCATGCAAATCTCCGCGAATATTTTTTAACTCAATTAAATGTTTTGGTAATTTATGTTTAAATGCCGCTTCTATTTCACCGCTGTCTGTGCGAAGTTCCGGCGGAATATATTCCATTCCAAGCGCGGCGTAGCATTCCTCTTCCGTTTTGCTGGCAACCAGCTTTTCACCCTTAAAGAAGCCATATTCGGACAATTTAAATCCCCTACTTTTTGCAAAAGTTCTCAAATGGATATTGTGCAATTTGGAGCCGGTAAAATATTGCAGCGCACTTCCAAATTGATTTTCTTCCACAACTCTTAAATCAACTTGCAGTCCGCCTTTTGTAATAATGGAAGTTTTCGTATCCCCTTTCGCAAGCACGTGCTCCACAAATGGCAACGATTCAAAATGCGCCATGATTTTTTTAAAATCTTTTCCGGTCGCCAGAATATCAATGTCCCCAACCGTCTCTTCGCAACGACGAAAAGAACCGGCTGGTGTAATGCGCGAAATCTCTTTGCATTTTTTTAGTCCCTCGACTATTTCATTCACAGTCAAAAAAACTTCGCCAATAGGCTTTCTACCCGCAACGTGCTCCTTCATCTCTATCCCTTCGAGCATTTTTTCCGCACTCCTATCTCCAAATCCCGGTAGTGTCTGCACTTTGCCCTCGCTTATCGCCTTTTTCAAATCTTCTGCATCTTTAATCCCCAAATCCTGGTAAAGCGCCTTAACCTTCTTGGGACCAAGTGATGGAATTGCCAAAAGTTCGAAAAAACCCTTCGGTATGGCCTTTTTGAGCAAATCAAACTCCCCAATCTTGCCTTTTTTAATATATTCTTCAATTTTAGCCGCTATCCCCGGCCCCACACCTGGAATTTCGCTAAGTCGCTTCTCATACGCCATCTTTTCCAGGCTTTCCGACACGTCCAAAATTGCTATTGAAGCATTCTGATATGCGCGTATCCTAAATTTATCCTTGGGATCACCCAAAAACTCTAAAATTTCAGCAGTTTTGGAAAATATCTCAGAAAGTTCTTGGTTTATCATTATGTGTATAATAATACTATGCTTGTAAGATTACACAAACATCTCGCGGATTGCGGCGTTGCCTCAAGAAGAAAATGTGAGGAATACATAAAACAGGGCCTTATTAAGGTTAATGGCAAAACTGTGACCGAGATGGGAATAAAAATTGATCCTGAGAAAGACAAGGTTACTTTGCCGGACAATCTTAAAATGCGCGAACAAAACTTTGTTTATTATGTTTTGAATAAACCTGCAGGATATGTTTGCAGTATTAGTGGAGAGGAAGAGCCAAAAATTACAGAATTAATAAAAGATATTCCCGAACGCGTGTTCCCTGTTGGTCGCTTGGATAAGCTAACTTCCGGCCTTCTAATTCTTACAAATGACGGCAGATTTGCCTACGAAATGACCCATCCTAAATTCCAAAAAGAAAAAGAATATGTCGTTAAAGTTCGCCAAAAAATCACGCCCGAGGCAATGAAAATTTTAAATACGACTTTTTTTATTGAAGGTCGCGAAACGCAGCCGGCAAATATAACTGAGCAAGGTCCGCACATCCTTAGAATTATATTAAAAGAAGGTAGAAACAGACAAATTCGCCGAATGTGCCAAAATGCTGTTCTTCACATAGAAAAGCTAAAAAGAATCCGAATTGGCGGCTTTGTGCTCAGCGAAGAGATGCAACCAAAAGAATATAGAAAACTTACGTCCAAAGAATTAGCACTCTTAAATCCAAACTTTAAAGGTTAGAACTTAGGAACCGTATTATTTGGCCGTAAAATAAACCATCGCAAGTGCTAAGAAGAAACAGGCTATGTAGGCAATCCCAAGGTTTAGCCAGTACGTTTTTAGAAACTGAGAATTTAACCATATTAGAACTACGCTAAAAAAAATCGCGGCTATTGCCCCATAAATTCCGCCAATAAGAAATTGGCGCGACAGACCCTTATTATTCATGGTCAATAAAACATAGGATATTACAAAAACAATTGGAATGCCTGCAATTGCTCCCGCCAATTTTGGTCCGGAAAACTTTGCAATTACTAAAATAATTGCTGTAACTACAGCTGAAGCCAAACTTTTTAATACAATATCCATAAAGTTCTAATTTGTTACCTATTTTACTCCGCGAGAAGCCTTATCTTGGGCTATTCCCTGTACTACCTTGGAATCGGCCTTTAGATTTTCCCAGAAAAGAACATTCTGCCAATTCAAATGCATAATGTCTTCTGGACCATGGATTTCGCCACCAAGTTTTCGCAGTGCAAATCCAGGATCGGTTGCAGCGTTCTTTGTGTCTGTAGCGGCAGGAGTTTGCTGAACATAATAAACATCCGAGAGCACGGCATCCTTTCCGTGACCGGAAAACTTTAAATGGCCAATATATGACTGCGTTCCTGCAATTTGCACCAATTGATATGAATTCGGATCAATTTTCTGAATTTCTCTCTTAAGAAAACTGTATTTTGCGGCACCAACAGCCAAAAGGGCGAATACAACAACGACAGCCACGCAAATTATTTTCTTTGGTTTAGACGAGCAGCATTCCATAAAAATTTAGTTAAATAATTTATAAAGGTTCTTGTACAATTTTATCATTTTTTAAGAAGAGCGAGAAACGCTTCTTGTGGAAGTGCAACTTTCCCCATCAGCTTCATGCGTTTTTTACCGGCTTTTTGCTTTTTCAAAAGTTTATCTTTACGGGTGCGGTCGCCACCATAGAGCTTCGCAATCACGTTTTTCTTCATAGCAGATATTGTCTCGCGAGCGATAACTTTAAATCCAATTGTCGCCTGAATTGTTATTTCAAAATTCTCACGTGGAATAATTTCTTTGAGTTTTTTTGTAAAAGTACAGCCAACGCGATAAGCGTCATCTCTGTGGGCAATCGAAGCAAGTGCATCAACTTTATCTCCTGCAAGCAAAACATCCACTTTCACCAAATCCTCGGCACGATAGCCTATAAATTCATAATTCATTGAAGCATAACCGGAAGTAACGCTTTTTAGCTGATCATAGAAATCCATAATAATTTGAGAAAGCGGCATTTCGAAAGTTAAAATTGCGCGCACACTCTCCAAATAAATTATATTTTTCTGTATTCCCCTTCTCTCTTCGCATATTTTCATTACCGCGCCAATGTAATCTCTAGGTGTAATTATTTCAATTTTCATCCACGGCTCGCGAATTTCCGTATAAAAATTTCGCTCCGGCAATTCTGTTGGATTTGCGATTGTAATAACTTCCCCATTGGTCTTCACAATTTCATAAGACACGCTGGGCGAAGTGGCAATAAGTGCCAAATGATATTCGCGCTCAAGCCTTTCTTGAATTATTTCCATATGCAAAAGCCCCAGAAACCCGCATCTAAAGCCATGTCCAAGGGCAGCGGAATTTTCCGGTTCAAACTGCAAAGAAGAATCATTTAGTGCCAATTTCATGAGTGCATCACGAAGCAGCGGAAAATCATCACCATCCGTTGGAAAAACTCCGGCATAAACATATGGAGTTACTTTTTTGTATCCGGGCAAAGGTTGTGGATTTTCGTCCGCACCTCTCCAAATCGTATCACCAACTCGCGCATCGGCAACCGTTTTAACTCCTGTAATAACATAACCAATTTCACCACACTTCAGCACATCACAAGCCTTATATTTCGGCTTAAAATAGCCAACTTCCAGCACTTCTTTTTCCTGCCTGGTGTGAAGATGTTTAACTTTATCTCCACGTTTTATTTCGCCCTGAAAAACACGAGTATATTCCACAACCCCTTTATAAGAATCATAAACCGAATCAAAAATCAGACCTTTCGTTTCATCAAGATCGTTCATTTGCTTAGGCGCAGGAATTCGCTTAACTATGGCTTCGAGCACTTGTTCAACATTAAGTCCCGACTTCGCAGAGATTGTAATTATATCGGCCGGATCAATTCCAAGCACATTTTTCAATTCTTCCGAAACGCGTTGCACGTCCGCAGCCGGTAAATCAATTTTATTTATAACCGGGATAATTTTTAGTTTATTTTCAAAAGCCAAAAAAGTATTGGCAAGAGTTTGGGCTTGAATACCCTGGGTTGCATCCACCACAAGAATTGCCCCTTCCACGGCCGCCAAACTGCGAGAAACCTCATAGCTGAAATCCACGTGTCCGGGAGTATCTATCAGATTTAGAATATAATTCTCACCTTCGTAAACCCAATCCATCCTAACCGGAGCAAGTTTAATGGTAATTCCCTTCTCCTGCTCCAAATCCATGGAATCAAGTATCTGGGCATGCTTCATCTCGCGATCAGAAATCGTACCTGTAACCTGCAAAAGTCTATCTGCAAGAGTCGATTTTCCATGGTCTATATGGGCAATAATGCAGAAATTCCTAATTTTGGTCATCTGTTGGTCCACTGGCGCATACTCTAGCAAAAATATGATCGGAGTGGTATAATATTATGATGCAATTTAAGGTTCCACAGGATGTTTTACGTCCTGACAAAATAGTTGGATTTCTAACTCTCCGCCAATTGGTCATTGTTGGACTGGGCGCCGGGTTGTGTTATTCGCTATACATGATCTTGAGCAAACAATATTTGATTGAAATATGGCTACCTCCGGTTGTGCTTGTTGCACTCGTTACCGGAGCTTTTGCATTTTTTAGATACCACGACTTGCCATTTGAAAAAATGATCCTTGCGTTTGCGGAATACAAACTAAATCCTCAAGTTAGGGTGTGGCAAAAAATGCATGGCGATACGGTACTTTCTGTGTTGGCAGATGTAAATCGTCATGAAATCATAAAAACAAAAGAAAAAGTTGTTACAGAGCTGGAACGCAGAAAAAAGCTTGAAGAGGTATCTAACATCGTCGATGCTCAAGCGACAAAGTTCAAATCTCATGAATTGCCACAGGATCCAACTCCTGAACAAAACTTTCAACAAACACCTAAACAATAAATAGAATGTTTAATCCATTTTCAAAAAACTCGGAGGGCGTGCGCGCAGGCAGCCAAAATCCAAAAGCCGCCGCTCAATTACATTTAAGAATAGCGGAAATCCGCGACAATACAGTCGTGCTTAAGAATGGCGGACTACGAGCGGTTTTGAAAGTTTCCAGCATGAACTTCAATTTAAAATCCGAAGAGGAACAAAATGCGATTATTTATTCGTATCAGGCATTTTTGAATATGTTGGAATTTCCGGTTCAAATATTAATTCGTTCGCGAAAACTGGATCTGGACACTTATATAGATAAATTAAAGGGAATTGCCGAAAAGCAGCAAAATGTTTTGCTACAGAAACAGACGTACGAATATATCGATTATGTGCATAAACTTATTGAATATGCAGATATTATGGAAAAGGAATTTTATGTGGTAATCCCCGCAAATCCGCCGAGGGCAGTTAAGCCAAGCTTTATTGAACAATTCTGGGTGCGAATGCATCCTGCAGATTCAATAACCTCAATCATGCGCAGACATCAGGAATTTGAGAGTCTTAAAAAGAATCTAAATCAAAGAGTTAGCACTGCCGCAACCGGACTGGAAAATTGTGGACTAAAAGTAGCTCCGCTCACAACTTCGGAGCTTATCGCACTATTTTATCAGATTCATAATCCGATTACAGCTCGCAACGAAAAGTTAACCACTGATGTTTCCGCTCTGAATATTCAAACCGACTCGGATTTGGGACATTAAAAAACACTTAGAATATTTTTTATTACTAAGTGTCGCGAATGGCTATTTTGGCATGCCGTTGCGAAAAAAGGATACAAAAAAAGCATTACTCTGGCGTGGACCTACTTTTGCAGTCTAATGACAACTATCATCGGCCCTGAACTGCTTAACTTCCGTGTTCGGGATGGGAACGGGTGGAACCAGTTCGGAAAACACACCAGAGTAATGCCTTCTTTATGAAAACATAAACTCTTTTTTTGCAATAAATATTCAAATATCACATTGTTTTATCCTTTTTCCAGTAAATTGCTAGTTAAAAGCGTAGCCTGGAATAAGCCGATCGCCTGTTAGTATTTCTCGGCTCAACCCCTCACGGGGCTTACACCTGAAAACCTATTAAGCACCTTTTCTTGGTGCAGGCTAATGGGGAAATCTTATCTTAGGAGGGGCTTCCCACTTAGATGCTTTCAGCGGTTATCCCTTCCGAACATAGCTACTCTGCTATGCCGTTGACACGACAACAGATTTACTAGAGGTTCGTCCACCCGGGTCCTCTCGTACTACGGGCAGCTTCCTGCAAATTTCCTACGATCATGGAGGATAGAGGCCAAACTGTCTCACGACGTTCTGAACCCAGCTCGCGTACCGCTTTAAATGGCGAACAGCCATACCCTTGGGACCTTCTCCAGCCCCAGGATGCGACGAGCCGACATCGAGGTGCCAAACTTTGCCGTCGATATGAACTCTTGGGCAAAATCAGCCTGTTATCCCCGGCGTAACTTTTATCCGTTGAGCGATACCCTACCCACGTAGTGGCATCGGATCACTTTCGCCTGCTTTCGCACCTGCTCGACTTGT
>JBAYHN010000067.1:0-7139 GCA_041666125.1 Candidatus Altimarinota bacterium
TCCGTAAATAAGTTAGATTGCAAAGATAAGGAAGTGATTGTTTTGGATAATGCTTCCACGGATGATTCTGTTAAATTTGTTTTGGAGAATTTTCCGAATGTGAGGGTTGTTGTAAATAATAAAAATTCCGGTTATGCGGGCGGTGCGAATAAAGCGTTGGAAGTTTCGCGCGGGGAATTTGTGATGGTTTTAAATCCGGACATTGTTTTTGAGCCTGATTATTTAAATGTGTTGGTTAAGCGGTTAAATGAAGATGCGAAAATTGGGGCGATTATTGGAAAATTGCGCAAATATGATTTTGCAAAACATGAAAAAACGCATTTGATTGATAGCGCTGGGCTTTTGATGTTTAAAAATCGCAGGTGCGTGGATAGAGGACAAGGGGAAGAGGACCGCGGACAGTATGATAAGGCGGAAGAAGTTTTTGGGATTACCGGTGCTGCACCGCTTTATCGTCGCAGTGCGCTGGAAGATATAAAAGTTTTTGGTGAGGCTTTTGACAGTGATTTTTTTATGTACAAAGAGGATGTGGATGTTTCGTGGAGGTTAAAATTGGCCGGATGGAAATGTTTTTATGAACCTGCGGCGTTGGCTTATCATGGCCGTGGAACCGGGGTTTTGAGTCGCGATAGTAGTTTGAAGGTTGCGGCAAATCGCGGTGCGCTTTCTCGCTTTCAGCGCTTTTATTCTTACAAGAACGAAAGATTAATGCGCGTAAAAAACGAACTCTTTTCTCACGCATTGCGCGATTTGCCGCACATTCTATTTAAAGAATTTTTAATGGGCGGCTGGATTTTACTTCGCGAGCAGTTTTTATTTAAATCCGCTTGGCATTTAATCGCGCAACTTCCACGAACGCTCAAAAAGAGAAAGGAAATTATGAAAAAGCTGCGCGTAACGGCGAAAGAAGTCAGGAGGTGGTTTTAATCTGTTATTTTAATTTCTGAGCTCGTTTATAACCCGCAAAAAACGCGTTTTTAAGTGTGCCTTGCCACTTCTTTTTCTTTAAAACTTTAAATCCGGCTTCTGTTGTGCCGCCTTTTGTTTGAACAATCTTTTTTAATAATGAAAATTCTGCGCCTGTCTTTTTAATATAATTTGCGGAACCAATTACAGTCTGCAAAGCCAACTCGCGCGCGGCATCTTTTGTAAAACCGATTTTTTCGCATGCTGCTGCCATGCATTCCAAAAAAGCAGCGGTGTATGCAGGACCTCCACCGGAAACCGCAGTTGCAATATCAATTAGCTTTTCATCATCCACTTCTAAAGATTTTCCAAATGAATTTAAAAAATCTTCCACGAGCTTTTTATCTGCGCCGGAAAGTTTAGATGCGGATTTCCATACAGACATGCCTTCTCCAATCTGTGCAGGCAAATTTGGCATCACTCGCACAATTTTTTTATGTCCGCCGGACCACGCCGAAAGTTTTTTTAAGGAAATTCCAGCCGCAATCGAAATTAAAATCTTATTTTTGAGGTTCTTTTTTATAGAAGTTAGAACTTCTTTAATGTCGCCCGGACGCACTGCCAGACAGATTAATTCGCAATTGTCTACTATGTCTACATTGTCTACTACCCATTTAAAATTTTTTGTTGCGGCATTTGGTGCCTTGCGCGAAAATGTTTTACTTGAAGCAAAAATATTTCCTACTTTTTTATTTAGTAGAGCATTTGCGATTGAAGTTCCCATGTGGCCACATCCAATAATTCCAATATTCATAAGCGCATTTATTTTAGCATAATTAAAGTGCCGAAACGTTTCTCTATGGATTTGTTTCGACGATATGAATAAAACTCTTCCGGGTTACAAAATGTGCAAACGCGTGGGTTTTCAATGTTTTCTTCCATAATTCCAGCTTCACAAAGTTGGCCCTCCGTTGCCGCCCACAAATCCAGAATATTCTCTTCTGACAGGTGGCGATGCATAAAATTCGGTAGCTCTTCGGGGTGCGAAAATTTATAACAACATGGTCCAATCATAGGGCTAATTGCTGCGATTAAATTCTCGCTTTTGCACTCAAATCTTTCGCGCATTTTTCCAATGACGCTGTGAATTATTTTGCCAGCCAAACCTCGCCAGCCGGCATGAATATTCGCAATTACATTCTTGCATGGATCAAAAATTACAATGTTTCCGCAATCTGCAGCGCGAGTCATTATCGGCAAATTCTTTTCCTGCGTAATAAACCCGTCGCCAAATAAATCCTCAGGAATTTTTACACTTTTTAATATGTGAGAATCAGTACCGCTCAGCTGTTGTTTGAAGGCAACGGGCAAATGCGACCAGCCAAAAGCCCTTTGTATATAACCTTTATCGTCAATATCGAAATCTTTTGTAAGAACCGCGCTGATAACGCGATCACCAAACTTTTGAAATATTTCGAATTCATAAAAGGCATGCCCGTCAAAATTTTTCTTAATCATAATTATGATTTTTATCGGCCAAGGATGCTGTAAATACTATATGGCAATTCGAGAGCTAAATCTGTTCCAGAGAAGTTAAAGCCTTTTTGTCTTACTAAATTATCACCCGCGATGCCGTTTAAAAATGCGGCACATTGGCATGCTTCGTATGCCGGAATTTGCTGAGCAATTAGCGACGCAACGATTCCGGCCAAAACGTCTCCGGTTCCGCCAACGGTCATCCCGGGATTGCCGGTTTCATTCAAAATAATTTGTCTGTTTGGTGCAGCAATCATATCTGTGTGACCTTTCAATAAAATCGTCACGCCCCATTTTCGCGAAAAATCATTAACAATTTTTATCATTTCAGAAAGATTGTCCGGCAACTGGCCTTCTGTGATAAGGTCCATTTCCCCGCGATGAGGAGTTATTGTGAATTTTTCTGCGCGTTCTTCTGTTTCTTGCGGTGAACCTTGCGCAAGCCCAAGCTTTGCAATGGCTGGAATTGCCTCTGCGTCGAGCACAACCGGGCACGGCGCCATTTGCGCGATTTTTGTTATTGCATCAAGGCTTTCCGGCCCTTCGCTAACTCCGGGTCCCATTAAAATACAATCAACTTTTTCGAAAAGTTCTTCGGCCGCAGCCACAGTTTTTTCATTAATAAAATCTCCTGCATATTTGCGAACAATAAAATCGGGATAAAAACTTCGGCTAACTTCAAAATTACATTCCGGCACAAGAAGATAAACCAAATCCGCGCCGCTGCCCAAAGCGCCAAGCGCAGCCAAAATCGGCGCACCAAAATAATTTATAGAACCGCCAATAATCAAAATTCGGCCATTTTCGCCTTTATGAGAAAAAGTATCCCTCTGCGGATACATCTTCTGCACATCTGATTTTTTGACGACATTGCTCATATATTCCTTAGGTCCTTATTTGCCCAGAGCCTTGTACAACCCATTTATAGCTTGTTAAGCCTTCCAAAGCAAATGGCCCGCGAACGTGGAGTTTTTGTGTGGATATGCCAATTTCGGCGCCAAGTCCAAATTGCCCGCCATCGGAAAACTGAGTTGAGGCGTTCCAATAAACGCATGCGGCATCAACTGTTTTTAGGAATTTCTGTGCTGCGGCTTCATCTTCTGTGATTATTGCCTCCGAATGTTTTAGGCTGTGAATTGAAATGTGATCGATGGCTTCGTCTAGGCTTTTTACCGTTTTTACCGCCAAAATATAATCTAAAAATTCCGTGGAATAATCTTTTTCTTGGGCTTTTTTTATTGTTAATTTGAAGTTTTGAGGCGCAGAAAGTTTGCGCAAAATATCAAAGCTTTTTTTATCTGCACGCAGTTCAAGATGGCTTGCACAATATGGATTCTTGGAAAGTTCGGCAACGAATTCTTTTAGTAGCGGCGCAGCAATACTTTGATGAATTAAAAGGCAATCGGTCGTATTACAAATGGAAACGCGACGCAATTTTGCATTCAAAATAATTTTTACAGCTTTTTTAATTTCGGCGTCGGCATGAACATAAGTGTGAACAACCGAAGCGCCGGTTTCTATAATTGGAATTCGCGAATTTTCAACGACAAAATTAATTAAATTTCTTCCGCCGCGCGGAATAACCACATCTATAAAATCACGCAGTGTCAAAAGTTCTTTTAGTACATTTCGGTCGGCCGTGTCCACTAGCTGGACCGCATCCTGAAGCCGAGCAGGAGGTTCCAAGAAAGAAACTTCCTTTAAGACATTTTGAATAATTTTTACAAGTGCGCGGTTGGAATTTATCGCATCCGATCCACCTTTTAAAATCACTGCGTTCCCGCTTTTTAGGCAGAGCGTTGCGGCGTCCACTGTCACATTTGGGCGAGATTCATAAATAATTCCAACAACGCCAAGCGGAACTCGCACGCGTTTTAAATAAAGTTCATTTTTTAATTGTCGCGATTCAATAATTTTTCCAACAAAATCTTCCAGCCCTGCGACTTTGCGAACGTCTGCGGCGATAGCCAAAATTCGGTCTTTTGTTAAAAGGAGGCGATCAAGCAATCCCTCAGAAAGGCTATTTCTTTTGCCTGCGGAAATATCTTTTGCGTTGGCTTTTAAAATGGCGGGAGAGTTTTCTTCTATTGCATCCGCAATTTTAAAAAGAATTTCATTTTTTGCCTCCGTGGAAAGTAAACCTAAGCGCTGTGAAACTTCACGAGCTTTTGCGGCAACAAATCTGATATTTTGCATGCGCTCATTATAGACTATTTAGAATGTTGACGCACGAGTCGGTAAATGGTTTAATACTCCCCTTTAAGCAATAACATGACTCTTGATCAAGCATCTCCCAAGAAACACGTGGTGATAATGGATAATGTCCCAGAATGGAGAGATCAAATTGGTAGTGTAGTTAAAGATGTTTTTGGGGACTCGGTTGAGGTGCATTTTGCAGAAGGGGCCCGTGAGGCGCTCCGCATTATAGAAGAAATAGAGGCCATGCAGGGTGAAACTGCTTCTCAAGTTGCAATGGTTTTGGCCGATTTACACGTTTCTGAAGATGGTAGCAATAACGGCGACGTGTTGATTTCATCTTTGATGGAAAGGAAAAAGCCTGCTCCGCCAACTGCAATTGTTTCCGGAACATTTATGGATGAAACAAAAAAACGACTCTCCGAAAGCGTTCCCGGTTTGCCTTTATTAGATAAAGGATCTTTTCGCGAAGCCAACAAAGGTTCAGCAGGGCGCGAAGTTTTGGAACTCAATTTAAGAAGAATGATGGATGGAAAGTTGCCGCCTTTGCCAAATGACCCCGAAATAATAAAGGTTTTACGTTCGATGAAAGATCAATTAAGGAGGGTATCTCACATGGGAATGTTTATAGACCAGGTTGTTTCTAAAGTTTCTTGTATGTGGCGAAAATATGGCGATTTTTTGGCAGCTGTTCCTGAGGCGGCTGAATTTAAAGAGTGCAATTTGTATGACAATGGGGAAATAACCGGACATCTTTTACATGAATTTAAAAATTATTTACCCAATTTAATAGATGAGGTTAAATCTATGGCACAGGTGCCGGCCGGTTTAGTGGAAGAATTGGTGGATTTAAGCATATATGTTACACGAGTTTTTGCGGAAATTTCTAAAGAGAAAGAGTCTATTAATTTGGCAAAAGCCGTTAGTGGCACTGTTGCGAATTTTAATCGTTTTTCTGGAGACAGGGTTTGTATGCAAGCGCTTGGAGATGAAGTTGCGGATATTGAAGTGAATATTGCACCGGAAAAATTATATTTAATGCTTGGCGAAATGATTCGTAATGCGCTCAGGCATTCCAAGGGCCCGGTCACCGTATATATAAAAGATAAAACAGTTGTCGTTATAAATGATTATGAAGGAAAAGGAGAATTTTCACTGCGGATAGAGCAGGGCAAGGTGCTCGAAGGTTCTTTGCCAGAGGAATCTTCGTCTGATATTGGGTCTGCGCATGGCCTAAAAATGCTCACAAAAATGATGGAAGAACCAAGAGCTACAACTGGATGTATAAAATTCAGTTTAAGTGGGAGTAGCGATCGAGTTTTTGCAAAATTAGATCTTGAAAATGCGGCTGTAAGAAAGAATGCTACCGAACCTGCGCTCGCTGAATCACGTGAAAGAAACAGAGAATTGCCGGAAGTTGTTTTTATTTGTCATGATCACACGCCGGAAGAAACTTTTAAAAAAATACTGGGGACACCAGTCGAAGGATTTAACTATCACTGCTTGAAATGGCCAAGCGGGAATATTGATAGGTGGTGCGATGAGAATGAAGATCTTTTGATGCGAGCATGCATTGTAGTGGCACACATGGGCCCGGGCGAAGTAGAGTCAATGGCCACCCCTTTAGTTGCACGTTTTCCTCACCTTGTGGTTTTGCCGGCGAATATGTATCCGGAAAATATGCAAGTAGACCAATATAGAGAATATTCTCGCTACGGGATGAATAAATTTGCCGGTGCAAAGCGAATGTTGTCTGCGTCCGAATTAGCCGAATGCGAAGTCGGAGAAGCACCAAGATACCTTTACAATAAATCGTATAGACCGCCAGAATGGGAGCGAATATTACACGTTGCTCACCAAATGGCGACTGCAGCCAAGCAAAAAGAAAGTAAGTAATTTTATCTGCTATAATACCTCCACAATATGTCGAGTTTTGTAATAAATGGAGGGAAAAAACTTAACGGAGAAGTAAAGGTTGGTGGTTCCAAAAATGCTGCGCTGCCGATCTTGGCCGCAACGCTTTTAACAGATCAGCCGTGCGTTATAAAAAACGTGCCGGACATTGCCGATACTCACACTATGCTAAAGATTTTGGAGTCGCTTGGAAGTGAAGTAACGTTTAAAAACCACGTGGTTAGAATTCAGACTAAAACACTTTCACGCAAAAAACCGGCAAGTGAACTTTGCTGCAAGATGAGAGCTTCTGTTTTGCTGGTTGGGCCGCTACTCGCTAGGACTGGGCGCGCGGTTTTGCCTTATCCCGGCGGTTGTGTTTTGGGCGCGCGCCCAATAGACACCCACGCGGACGTTCTCTCAAAGATGGGAGTAAAGCAAATAGAAGAAAGCCCGGACGAGATTATTTTTGAAGGAAAGCCGCGAGCACATGTTGTGGTTATGCCGGAATTTAGTGTTACAGCCACCGAGAACGCCATTATGGCTGCAGCTCGCACTCTCGGCGAAACGCAAATTAGACTCGCCGCAGTTGAGCCGCACGATCTAGA
>JBAYHN010000068.1:0-6960 GCA_041666125.1 Candidatus Altimarinota bacterium
CCCTCGGTCAAATTGAAAATCTTTGTAAGTGATTCAATTGAAGACGGCGCCTGTTTAAGCAAAAGCTGCATGGAAGAGTTTGTAATAATTGGCTTACCAAAAGGACTGCCAACGAAGTCATCCACATCCTGAGTAATTGTAGTAACACCCAAATAATATTTTCTGGCGCGCTTTACGAGTCCAAACAAAAACTTGGCGCTGTCGTCGTGCTGCATAATTGACCAAGCCTCATCAACCACCAAAATTCTCTTTTTCATTTCCGTACGAACGCGCGTCCAAATGTAATTCAAAATTATGTACATTGCGATTGGGCGAAGAGAATCTTCCAAATCGCGAATAGAAAACACCATAAGTCCTCCACTCAAATCCACGTTTGTAGGCTTATTAAAAATTCCACCATAAGTTCCTGTCGTAAATTTCTGCACACGCTGTGTGAGCGAAGTTGCGCCTTCCATTGAGCTTAAAACAGCCTCAAGGTCTTCCATTGTCGGAGGAGTTTTGTCGGAAGGGTCTACCAAATCCATTGTAATTCCCTTAACCGCATAAACATCATTAAGCGCTTTATCCAAGAGCGATTCCTCATTTGGAGTTATATCTCCAAGCATGATTTTTAAAAGCCCATGCAAACTTATAATATTCGAGCGCAATAAATCTCCAGGCTGAACATCTTCATCCGCGAGTGGTTTCGGCAAATCAAAAGGATTTATACGTCTGTCCGAAGTCAAAGAAACGCGCAAATATGTTCCGCCAACCGTTCGCGCTAAATTTTCATATTCATTTTCAGGATCAACAATTATAACGTCTGTGTTCATCATCAGACTGCGCAAAACCTCGAGCTTAACAGCATATGATTTTCCCGCACCGGATTTTGCAAACACCACCGAATTCGCATTTTCGAGTGAAAATCTGTCAAAAATAATCAAACTGTCATTGTGGCGATTAAGGCCATACAAAATACCATCATTGCCGGTGAGTGTGGATGATGTGAATGGGAACGTGGAAGAAAGCGGAGATGTGTTCATATTTCGAACAACATCGAGTTCATCCAAGCATAGAGGTAAAGTTGATGTTAATGCTTGCTCTGTTTGTAATTCCGTACCACGAGAAAGAATTAATTTACCGCCTAGCAAACTTTCTATTTGTTTTACAATTTTAGCCAGGCCTTTTAAAGTTTTTGCGTAAACGGTTATGTACATTCCAAATTGGAAGAATTTTTCCTGGCCTCTTTGCAATTCCGTACGTAGCTGTTCCGCATCTTGCAAAGCTGTTTCGATTCCAGGATCGCGAACATTTCCCTTCTCCGCATCCATGCGAATGGAAGACTGCATCTGTGCCACTTTTCTGCGCAGCGTTTTCATAATCGCGCCGGGATCTATCGGATACACAAATTGAGATATATCCATCGTCCCATCAAAATTAATTAGAGGACTCATCCAGTTTGTGTCCATGTAACGAGGATAAGAAAAAATCACCAGCGTCTTTGCATACATGCCGGAAATCTTTATTTTATCGAATTCAACATGCATTGAAGATGGCGAAATTAAATCGCGAATGCTGGCAAGTCCCTCCTGGAAAACCTTTTCTGCCTGCAAAATTTCTTCACGCTCTTGAGGTGTAATTTTTTCGCCGGACACAACAGTTTCGCTAATTGCTTGTCCGGCAACTTCTCCCGCTTTTGATTTTTCTGCTTGAGCCTTGTTTTTTTCTACATGGCCCGCCCACTGATCTTTTAGTGACTGCAAAAATCCCTTCTTTGCTTCTGCCGGTTTGGCTTCCGCAGTAGGAGCCCCAACTGGAATACCTGTTGGAACTGCAGTTGGCAGCACTGTTGCAGGTTGTGAAACTGGCTGTGGCTGTGCCACCTGAGGTTGCTGTATAGCAGCAACTGGCTGAGTTCCTACTGGCGCAGCAACAACTGCAGCTTGCCCGTTTTGCTGAGAAACAGCAGGATTTTCCGCGGGCGTTTGCACTGCATTAGGTTGAACCTGTACACCGGATTGAGTTTGGTCAGGCATATTTAAATCAATAAATTATACCAGAAAAAGCTAAAGATGAGAAGCCCTATGATGATAAAAACGCCGGAAGAGTATAAACCCCAAAGATGAACCGTAATACATACCGAAAGCCTGTCAAGCCCTCATTTCATTTTTATTCACTTGAAAACGAAAAGGGATGGCATTTTTCCCGAAAAAAATATAGATTCTTTTAGGTTACGCACGAGCGAAGCGAGTGCGCTATACATGATGGCTGTGAATGACATATGCGATTTGATTTCACAGTAAGCGAGCTGTTTCGGTCAGCGTTGCCACTAAAACTAATTATTAATCACCATGGCAAAAAAATCTAAAGTCTCTAAAAAATCATCTCCAAAAAAAGAGATTAAGAAAGTCGCTGCAAAGCCTGTGAAGAAGGAAATAAAATCCGCACCGAAAAAAGCTGAAAAGCCGGAAATTAAAAAAATCTTAAAACCCGAATCAAGAAAAACCGAAGTAAAAGAAAAGGAATTGGAAGTTCATCCTTCCGAGGAAATGAAAAAAGAAGTTGAGGAAATTGAAAAGGAAGAAGCTGCAGAAAAACCACAAACAGAAAATACTCCGCCACCACCCCCGGGAACTCCTGAGGAAGTGCCACTTCTGGGCGGATACCCTTCTCGTGATGTTAGCCGTGAAATGGAAGAAAGTTATTTGGATTATGCGATGAGCGTTATCGTTTCTCGTGCATTACCGGACGTAAGAGATGGATTAAAACCGGTGCACCGCAGAATTCTTTATGCCATGCACGAACTTGGGCTTAGCGCGTCTGCAAGATACCGAAAATCCGCAGCCGTAGTCGGTGACGTTTTGGGTAAATATCATCCACATGGAGATTCTGCAGTTTACGATTCCATGGTTCGTATGGCTCAGGACTTTGCCATGCGTTATCCACTGGTAAATGGCCAAGGTAACTTTGGTTCGATTGATGGAGATTCCGCAGCTGCCATGCGTTATACGGAGGCGAAAATGGAAAAAATTACAGATGAAATTCTTAATGATATTGATAAACAGACTGTTGAATTTAGAGACAACTACGATGGCACTCGCAAGGAACCCGCAGTAATGCCTTCAAAAATCCCACAACTTCTTTTGAATGGAGTTTCTGGAATTGCTGTTGGTATGGCTACTTCCATTCCGCCTCATAATCTAAACGAGACAATTGATGCGGTTATTCATGAAGCAGATCATCCGGAAGCTACAATTGAAGATTTGATGGAATTTATAAAAGGTCCCGACTTCCCTACCGCCGGAATTATTTACGGTAAAAATGCAATTCAAGCGATGTACGTAAATGGCCGTGGTGGTGTTGTTATTCGAGCAAAAGCGGAAATTGTGGAAAGGAAAAGTGGCCGTTTCGATATCGTTGTTACCGAAATTCCTTATCAGGTAAACAAATCGATGCTCGTTGCAAAAATGGCAGACTTGGTTCGCGAAAAGAAAATCGTTGGAATCTCAGACATTCGTGACCAATCAAACCGAGAAGGAATTGAGATTATGATCGAGCTAAAAAAAGATGCTTATCCTAAAAAAATCCTAAATCAGCTTTTCAAATATACCGACATGCAGACTACGTTCAACATGAACATGATTGCTCTTGTTGACGGCATCCAGCCACGCTTACTAAATCTAAAGCAGGTCTTGGATTATTTCATTGATCACAGAAAAGTAGTTATTACTCGCCGCACGGCTTATGAATTAAAAGTTGCAAAAGAACGCGCCCACATTTTGGAAGGTTTAAAAAAGGCGCTAGACCACATCGATGCGGTAATTAAAACAATTAAGGAATCAAAAACAAAGGAAGAAGCCCACGATGCTTTAATGAAGAAATTCAAGCTGAGTGATTTACAGGCAAGTGCAATTTTGGAAATGAGATTGCAAACTTTGGCGGGCTTGGAAGCTAAGAAAATAACGGATGAATTAAAGGAAAAACTCGATCTCATCAGCAATTTAGAGAGCATTCTTGCAGATCCTAAAAAGGTTCTTAAAATAATGAAAGAAGAACTTGCTGAAATTAAGAATAAGTTTGGCGACGAAAGAAAAACCAAGATTGTTGCTCACCAAATCGGTGAATTCTCCGCAAAAGACACAATTCCAAATGAACCTATGGTTGTGGCTTTAACTCGCGAAAATTACATCAAGCGTTTGCCTCCGAGCACGTTTAGAACTCAACACAGAGGAGGAAAAGGTGTCATGGGCATGTCCACAAAAGAAGATGATGAAATTAAGATAATTTGCCACACAAAGAACCACGAAGAAATTTTGTTCTTCACAAATAAAGGTCGTGTGTTTAAATTGCCAGTTTACGAAATTCCTCAGGCTTCACGTACTTCAAAAGGCCAGGCAATTGTTAATCTTTTGCAATTACAAGAAAACGAATTTGTTTCTTCCATGTTGAATGTTTCGGAAAAATTCACGGGGCAATATTTGTTCATGGCAACTCGCGAAGGAACTGCAAAAAAGACTCCTGTAAAAGACTTTGAAAATGTACGACGCAGCGGACTTATTGCAATAAAATTGCGTGATGGTGATTCTTTGGAATGGGTAAAAGAAGTAAACAAAGGAGATCAAGTTTTCATTGCTACTTCACTTGGTAAGAGCATTCGTTTTGATCAAGAAGATTGCAGACCAATGGGCCGTCCAAGCATGGGCGTCCGTGGAATTAAACTTCAACCAAAAGACTTTTGTGTAGAGATGGATATTGTAAAAAATGCAGCGGAAGCGGAAGCATTGATTGTAATGGAAAATGGATTGGGAAAATGCACAAAGATCACTAATTATCGCTTACAAGGACGTGGCGGAAGCGGAGTAAAAACAGCACGCGTTACTCCAAAAACAGGAAAAATAGTTGGCGCTAAAATATTTAGCGATAAAGCAAATGCCGACCTCATAATGGTTTCTAAAGTTGGGCAGATAATAAGACTTAATTTGCAAGATATTCCTTCTCAAGGTCGCGCCACACAAGGTGTTTACCTTATGAGAATGGATAAAGGCGACTTCCTTGCATCTGTTTCCTTGATAATTCATCAAATAGAAGAACCGGTTTCCCCTGCTGCAGAAGTAGCTGGAGATAAAAAAGCAGCAGCAAAACCTGCTAAAGAAAAGGAAAAAGAATCTGGCAAAAAACAGATGTCGCTTTTATAAGATTTAGCTTCGGCGTGTGGTATAATTTAGCACGTGAAAAAGTTAATAAATTGCAGCGTTTTGGTTGTTGCGTGTTTGTTTGTGACAAATGTCGCTTTTGCAGCCGCAAATGACCTTGTTCTTGCTCCCGGCAATGTGAGTTTTTCGACCAATGTTGTTTTGGAAGGCAAATCCGTGAGAATTTATGCAACCGTTACAAATGCCAGCCAAAAAGATTTGCGTGGAGTTGTAAGATTTTTTGATGAAAAAGAAGAAATTGCCGGAGATCAGCCGGTTTCTGTTCTTGGCAGCAAAGACGATGCCGTTTTTGTTGACTGGAAGCCAAAAGAGCTCGGTGATCATAAAATAAAAATTGTATTGGTTCCATTTGAAAACCCGGATGATAACCTTGCAAACAATACTGTAGAAAGAACAATTACTGTTTTGGCGGATACAGATCGTGATGGAATTTCCAATTCCGCCGATCCGGATGATGATAATGATGGATGCCTGGATGACAAAGATTCTTTTCCGTTAGACAGGGCCGAGTGTTTGGATTCCGATGGCGATAGAATAGGCAATAATAAAGATACTGACGATGACAATGACGGCGTTTTGGATGAACAGGATGCCTTCCCTCTTGATCCTACAGAGAGCGTAGATACGGACAAAGACGGCATTGGCGACAATGCGGATTTAGATGATGACAATGACGGTGTATCCGATGTTGATGAAATTAAAAATGGTACCAATCCAAAACTTGCAGATACCGACGGAGATGGAATAAATGATAAAGAAGATGGCTGGCCGCTGGATGCGTTAAAAGGCCGCGACTTTGATAAAGATGGCATTCCGGACGGGCAGGACCCTGATGCCGATAACGATGGTGTTTTAAAGGCACAGGACATCAACGACACAAATCTTGGCCCGGTAATAAACGTTACGTCTAATAGCGGAAAGTCATTACCTATTTTTGTTCCACCAAATACATCCATAGAATTTGAAACAACTACATCCGTTGATCCGGATGGGAAGGTAGTTAAAAGTGAGTGGCAAATCGGAGAGCAGAAAATTGAGGGGCCTGTCCTAAAAACCAAGTTCACTTCCATGGGGTTCCGCAAGATAGCTGTTAAGGTTACAGACGACAAAAATGAGTCAAAGGAGAAGGTCTTTACGGTCCTAGTTACACCTGTTTTCCTACCTTGGCTCCTGATTACAGCCCTTTTCTTGATAATTATCCTTGCAATATTCCTTGTATTCTCTTATAGTAAGCGTCGCCAATCCCGATGGGAGAGGGTTGATGGCTATCTGGATATGATTCAGACTGTTCTATCAAAATTCCATAAGAAAAAATAATTATGAAAGCAGACATCCACCCAAAATATTTTGATGCAGCAGAAATTAAATGTTCATGCGGCAATGTAATAATTACCGGATCTACAAAGAATTCACTTAAAACTGAACTTTGTTCCAAGTGCCACCCTTTTTATACCGGTCAGCAAAAATTGATTGATACTGCCGGACGTGTAGATAAGTTCGTGGCTCAAAGAAAGCATTCTGCAGATTTGCAAGAAAAGGCCAGATTACACAAAGAAGATAAAAAGAAGAAACCAGAAGCATATAAAGAAAAAGAAATTCCTGTTGAAATTATTGAGCGTTCATCCGGAGTAAAGGCAGCGGAAGTTAAAGAGGGCAAATGGGAAGCTCCAATTGGAGAAACTTTAACTGAGCAAGTTGCAAAAGAAGAAGTAGCTGAAGCCGCAAAGGAAGAAGTAAAACCGGCTAAAAAGACACGCGCAAAGAAAGC
>JBAYHN010000069.1:0-6727 GCA_041666125.1 Candidatus Altimarinota bacterium
CGTTCGATCAATTTTTCTTTATCAAATGTCGAAGTTGTCTTATCTATAAGCACTTCGAGCTCATCCATTCTCGCATCGATATCTTCTTTTTTGCCTTTGCCCTGAATAATTGTGCATGTGTCCTTTGTGGCAATAATTTTGCGAGCTTCTCCCAAATCTTCAATCGTCGCATTTTCCAGTTTTAATCCCAATTCATCCGTAATAACTTTACCGCCGGTTAGCGCAGCAAGATCTTTTAACATTTCTTTTCTGCGATCACCAAAAGCCGGAGCTTTGATGGCCAAAACCATAAATGTTCCGCGAAGTTTATTTAAAACAAAAGTCGCAAGCGCCTCGCCTTCCACATCTTCTGCAATAATCACAAGTTCTTTTTTGCCTGTCTGAGCAAGCTTTTCTAGTAATGGCAAAACATCCTGCACAGAAGCGATTTTCTTGTCTGTAATAAGGATTTTTGGATCTTCCCAAACGGCTTCCATTCTGGCCGGATCCGTCACCATGTATTGGGAAATATATCCGCTGTCGAATTGCATTCCCTCCGCGTGTTCAATTTCCATGCCAAGAGTCTGTGATTCCTCAACTGTAATAACTCCATTTGGCCCAACTTTTTCTATGGCGTCTGCAATCAAATCACCAACTTTTTCGTCCTGCGCGGAAATTGTGGCAACCTGCGCACGCTCTTCGCGAGTGGTAATTTCCTTTTTCATTTTATCGAGCTCGGCAACGATCATGTCCACAGCGCGTTCGATTCCAAGTTTCATTACCATTGGATTTGCGCCTGCAGCAACGTTTCGCAAGCCCTCTGCAATAATTGCATGAGCCAAAACCGTCGCAGTTGTTGTTCCATCACCGGCAACATCGTTTGTTTTTGTGGCCGCTTCTTTTACAAGTTGCGCGCCCATATTTTCAAACGGATCTGCCAAATCAATTTCTTTTGCGATTGTAACGCCATCATTTGTAATTACCGGCGCTCCATATTTTTTATCCAAAACAACGTTCTGGCCTTTTGGCCCCATTGTTACACGCACCGCATCCGCAAGTTTTTTAACGCCTTCCAAAAGTTTTGCGCGCGCTTCATCCGAGAAAATAATTTGCTTAGCCATATTTAATTTAGATTAGGGATTATTAATTAGGAAATAATTGCCAAAACATCCGACTCCTGAAGGAAGAAAATTTCCTTGCCCTCAAGTTTGACCTCAGTTGGGCCATATTTTGTATAAAGGATGATGTCTCCGGCCTTTATTGTCATAGGAAGTCTTTTGCCTTCATCTGTCATTTTGCCAGGACCTACCGCAATCACCTTTCCTTTCTGTGGCTTTTCTTTGGAGGCTGTGTCTGGAAGAACTAGCCCAAAAGATGTTGCGAGTTCGGCTTCCACAGGTTCAACCAAAATGCGGTCATCCATCGGACGCAGTTTATTTAGAAGATCTTCGAGTTTCTTGTCGTGTGCCATAGAGTGGATAAATTAAAGGATAAATTAAATTAATTAGCAGTGTACATTAACGAGTGCTAGTATAACCTGAACTGGGTTTAGGCAGTCAAGAACAGGTTATAAAAGGGGTTGACAAAAGGCTAAAATAGATTAGCATAGTGGCCTTTAATAATATTTTTATGGCACAGTCACCAGAATCAGAGAAAGAATTAATGCTTACTGTGGAAAGAGAATCGACAATAAGTGGCAAATTTAAAGCAGAAATCTACAGATTGCCACCAACGGGAGAATATGGCGATAGGCCAAGAGAAGTAAGAAAGGGCGAAAAAGTTCTATGTCACTGTGATGGAACATGTGAACAAGTAAGGGCATGCCTAGCACACACACTCCAAATAATTAATACCCCTCCAAAATATTTCTTCACAGGCAGTCAAGGAGATGAGACGCATTTCCGGATGGAAACTTACCAAAAATGCGCTGAATTCTATTTAAGGTGCGGACAAAACGGATAAACACCAATAACCTCTGGTTTTGCGCAACTAATTCGCAATTGCCTCGCCGCGCACTTCTCGCATCACGCTGACTTTTACCTGACCCGGATACTTTAAATCAGTTTCGATCTTTTTTGCGATTGAGTGTGACAGCTTGAGCATAGCCAAGTCGTCGATTTTTTGCGGATTCACAATCACGCGAACTTCGTTGCCGGCCTGAACTGCAAATGCCTTCGCAACACCATCAAAACTGCGCACAATGTTTTCCATTTCTTCCATGCGCTTAATGAAAGTGTCTAGATTTTCTTTGTTTGCACCCGGGCGTGAGCGCGAAATTGAATTCGCAGCCTCTACAACCAGAGCCTCAACAGTTCTTGGTTCAGGATCTCCATGATGAGATTCTACGCAGTGAATAACATCTTCCGGAACTCCAAATTTCTTTAGAATATCGCGGCCGATTGCGGAATGGTGACCGCTAATTTCGTGATCAACAGCTTTTCCAATGTCGTGCAACAAACCCGCCTTGCGGCAAAGATTTGCATCTGCACCGATTTCCGAAGCAAGAGCTCCGGCCAAGAAAGAAACTTCGATTGAATGCTTTAATACATTTTGCCCACCGCTGCTGCGGAACTTCAAACGTCCGAGCAATTTGAGCAAATTTGGGGAAAGGCCAACAACTCCGCATTCGTATGCGGCTTTTTCGCCAAGTTCACGGATTAATTCATTAACTTCACCTTTAACTTTCTCTACAATTTCTTCTATGCGACCCGGATGAATGCGGCCATCGGAAATAAGTCTCTCAAGAGAAATTTTTGCGATATATCTGCGCATCAAATCAAAACCGGAAATAACAATTGATCCAGGAGTATCGTC
Source organism: Candidatus Altimarinota bacterium (assembly GCA_041666125.1). GTDB lineage: Bacteria > Patescibacteriota > Gracilibacteria > UBA1369 > UM-FILTER-53-11 > JBAYHN01. The sequence goes on from JBAYHN010000069.1 coordinate 2,794, forward strand.
CACGATTACATCAACACCTGTTACCTGCTCAAAAGTGTTTATGTTGCGGCCTTCTTTACCAATAATGCGGCCTTTCATATCATCGCTTGGAAGCGGCACAATTGTCGCCGTAGATTCCACAGCAACTTCGGACGCATATCTTTGAATTGCATCGGCAATAATCGATTTTGCCTTATCTTTGGCCATCTTCTTTTCTTCTGTTTCAAGCTTTTGTAGGCGTTCTACAATTTCTCCCTTCGCCTCTTCTTCCACCTTCTGGAAAAGAATCTGTTTGGCTTCTTCCTTGGAAAGATTAGCTACCTTTTCCAACTGTTCTTTTTGCAACTGATAAATCTCACCAATCTCCTGTTTGAGTTGCTTTACAGCCTGAGCACGTTGCTCCAAATCCTCGCGGAGCTTCTCTGTCATTTCCATTTTCTTGTCGAGCGCTTCTTCTTTACCAACAAGGCGTTCGCTCAATTTTTCCAGCTGACCACGCTTTGCACGCTCTTCCTGTTTGGCTTCCTCCTGAATTTTGTAAGCGGCGTTCCTGGCATCCAGCAAAACTTCTTTTGCATGAGATTCCGCTTCGCGAATTTTGTGATCTGTTCTTTCTATTGCTTCACGATTGCGGGCATCAACGCGGTATTTGCGATACATAAACCCAATCGCAACACCAAGAATTAGACCAACAACTGCGAGAGCATAAGGTATATAGTCCGTAAAAGTTGCATACATAAAATTTTGGATAGTTATCCTCGAGGTTGCTTCCTTATACTGATGAAAAAAAACCGGAATAAATTAAACGCCGAGCGGCGCCTTGTCCACTTTCTTACCTGTAAGCGAATGGATTTTTTGGATTTCCAGTTTGAGTATCATTTAATCAGTTTAGTTGGAAGAGACTTGCATCTTAACCTCAAGTTGAATATTAAATTAACGCATATATGATAGCGTTTTTATGCAGATCAGGCAATCAGGCTGTTTAAGGTGAGTAACCTGTGGGAAATGGGGAAAGTTGGCTTGACTAACAATCGGAATATGTGGGAGATTACTGTCATATGCATATTGAACAGTTAGATTTTGCAGAAGGCGCAACAAATGTAGATAGGGCCAAAACAGTTATTGGCACAATGCGAGAAATATTAAATCAAGAAGTTGGTGATGATTTTGGAGTAATGCTAGATCGCGGTCATCACAAATACCATGCTATGGGAACTATTCATTCCCACATGGAAGAGCTTAGAGGTGCAAGACCGGATGATGTAATAAGAGCAGTTAGGCTAGAACTGCATAATTACTTAGTAGATCTTGGAGTTTCAACCGCAGGATTTAAAATTGATTTTTTGGGTGACGATGGGCAAAAATTGCTACTCCCGAAAGAAAAAGAATCTCCAGGTATGCTTTTTACACCGGAAATGCCTAGAATTCATCGTCCGGCATTATTGGGATTACAATCTGCATTTGGCGGCGCAGAACAAATCACAGCCGTTAGTGAGAAAATAACTGCGCGCGGCTTTTTGCTTGGAGAAAATATGCAAAGAACACAGGCTGTTCAACAATTAAGAAGAGGTCAAAGCATAATCGCTCCGCACGGCACAATGATTGGTGTTCGCGTTCAAGTTGTGAATAGAGATAAATTAAATGCTTCTCATGCTCCACATGCTGCAATTTTAAGCGATCATTCAAGGCATGTGCCAAAAGATCCGGATCACCGTGGCGAAGTAATATGGCACATATCACTTACAAGAGAAGAAGCTCTGAGACTTATGGAGCTTTGATAGAAAAGGACAACTACGCTTATCTCTTATTTTGGCCATTCATTTCCATGACAGGGAGCATTCATGAGCCAAAATAAGGATTCGCTTGTTGTCTGGTGTAATAAATTTTTCATAAAAAGTTTAGAAAAATTTAATAATGTTTTGCTAGCATCGCGACATGCAAAAGATTTTTCGTGGTTTTTTTATATTGATTTTGGTCGCGGCGCAAATTCCACAATATGCCTTTGGACAAAGCACAACGCCTGCAGTTTCAATAACAGAAATTGGCGTTTTTGAACCGGCAGAAATAGAATGGGTGGAGATTTTTAATAAAAGCGATGCGTCGGTGGACTTAACGGGCTGGAAGTTTTTTGAAGAGAATACAAATCATGGGCTAACAGCTGTAACTGGAGATTTTATTATAGATGCAGGCGAATATGCGATTATTGCGAGCAAAGCGGATAAGTTTCAGGCAAAGTATTCCAATTTTACAGGTACAATCCTGGATTCCAGCTGGGGAAATTTAAAAGAAGCCGGCGAATTAATAGGATTAAAAGACAAAGATGGGAATTTTGTAGAACAGTTTACATATCCTCAGATTTTGGATGCCAAGCCCGAAAATAATTCTTCTTTGGAAAGGGTTGATGCGGGAAATTGGCGATTTGTATTAAAAAATTCATTGGGACTACCTGCGGCCGCGGAGATTCAAAATACTTTGCCCGCAACAGTGGTTGTGCAACCGATTTTGCCTGCGCCCGTGATAACTGCACCAGTTGTACCCGTGCCGGTTAAAACATCTTCACCTACCCCTCAACAACCAACTGTCTCACCAAAAACAAACAATCCTCCACAGGCGATAATTCAAATTCAAAGCGGAGAGCTGGTTGCAAACAAATCTACAACAATAAATTTTGATGGGCGCGCTTCTTCGGATCCGGATGGAGATAAATTAACTTTTTCGTGGGATTTGGGCGATGGCACAAGTGAAATTTCTGCCAATCCCGGGTTACATAAATATGATAAACCGGGCAATTACACGGTTACTTTAATTGTGAGCGATCAGCAAGGCGCGCAAGGCAAGGCTCAAACTCAAGTGCAAGTTATTGATGCACCTGCCACTGCAAGCTCAAGCAAGACAAATGTCTCCGCAACTGCAAACTCAAACAAAAAGACTAAGTCTTCGGCAGTTAATTTTCTGCCTCTCCTGACACAGACATTACCGGAAAATTTTCAAGATTCCACAATCGAAGTTCACGGATATTTGGTTTTTGGGAATATGGAAGATGTAACTACAAAAACTGCGACTACAGCCAAAAAATCCACAAAAGAAACTTTTCAAAATGGCGATTTGTCGGATGCAATACGCATTACCGAGCTGATCCCCGCCCCGGATGCCAGCGACGAAAACGGTGAATGGATAGAAATTTTCAATAGCGGCACAGAAACTATAAATCTTGGCAATTGGCAGATTTTTGATGCTGCAAAAAAAGCTTCGCCATATTTAATTCCAGACACGCTCGCAATTCCGCAAAACTCATATGTGATATTTCAAAAAACAGAAACTAAAATCTCTTTAAATAATGGCAGCGACGAAATTTTTCTTGCAGACTTTGAAGGTAAAGTTATTGATTCCGTTTCATATACAAATTCCAAAAAAGCATATTCCTACGCACTCGTGCAAACGGCCGCACAAGTGGACTTGCAACCCACTAAACTTGCCAGTTCCGCCCTTGCAGCAGCCGAAAACTCCGAGTGGCAATGGGTAGATGAGCCAACTCCCGGCCAGCCAAATCCTATTTTCCAAAATATTTCCGGAACGGTTTTGGGCTTTGTTGCCGGAGGAGGACCTTATGAGAACTTACTAAAATTAACAATGCAAAATGGAGAAACAAAAGAAGTAAATCTTTCATCGGATGTATTGGATCCAAAAATTGCAGAAACTGTCCTGACTCCGGGATCACAAGTTTCGCTTCAGGCTCAAAAACGCGAAAGCGGGAATTATGAAATCAAAAAAATAGCAGACGTAAAGCCTCCGGAGGCCGAACCTAAAAAAGAGACTAACTATTTTGTGTGGATTATTTTTGGCGTAATTGCGGTTGGGATTCTGCTTAACATGCGGCCACTAATTCGCGCAATAAAAGAATGGCGTGCAAAAAAACGCGCAACGTCCGCGACACCTACAGAGGAAAACTCTTTAA
>JBAYHN010000070.1:0-6378 GCA_041666125.1 Candidatus Altimarinota bacterium
ATTTTCAAAATCCAGATTGCCGGTTGGCTCGTCTGCAAGAATAAGTTTTGGCTTGTGAACTATCGCGCGGGCAAGTGCAACGCGCTGCGCTTCTCCACCGGAAAGTTCGTGAGGGTATTGGTCCTGCAAATGGCTTAAACTAAGCGCTTCAAGTGACTGAGGGACAAGTTCCATTATCTCCGGAAGGCTGTGGCCGCAAGATTCAAGCGCAAAAGAAACATTTTCAAAAACCGTTTTGCCCGGCAAAAGTTTGTAATCCTGAAAAACCGAACCGATATTCCTGCGATAATGCTGCAAATCATCACCATCAATTCCACCAATATTCTGATTATTCACAAAAACCACGCCTTCGGAAGGCTGCTCAACGCCCAAAATAAGCTTTATTAAAGTCGTTTTGCCGGCACCTGATGGCCCGACCACAGAAATAAACTCGCCGGGCTTAATTTGAAGATTTATATCTTCCAAGACCGTGCGTTTGCCGAAACGTTTTGTGACTCCATCGAAAACAATCACAGAAACATTATACTCGAGTCTGTGATTGATTGCTTTCGATTTTTAGTTGAATGAAGAACTAAAGGCTCGATGCTTGGGCATCAGTACCTTCTTTCATCATTCTTGCCTTTGCTTCAGCTATCTGTGCTTCCGTAAGCTGAGCAGTTGGACTAGTTTCCAATGTTGAACCGGCTGCAAAATTATTAACTGGCAATTGTGGTTCTAATTTAGATAGCCCGGCCACAGCTGAATCCACCTTTTTTTGACCGTCTGCCGGTTTCACCACTACCTCTGCTCCTACGCTTAGATCATCTTTTTTTTCTATCATAGGGAGGGAAGATTTTGTCTCAGGGCCTTCATACACAAGCCTCGCTGGCAACGTGCCATCATAATTATTATTGTGCATTATTTTCATATTTGTTTTTGTTAATGATTAAACCTTAGTATATTATCTCATATTTTTCATGTCGCGTCAAATGGCGATGGTAATCTGGAAAAATATTAAGCTTTTGGTTTTTTCTTAGGTGCCTTTGAAGCTTTTTTTACTGATTTAGGTTCTTCTTTATTTGTAGCCACGGCAGATGATGTCTCCGCTTTCTCTTTTGTCCAATCTTCCGCATATGTATGTCCTTCAGGTGGTGGTGCGCCCTTATCGCCATATTTAGCCCACTCTCCGGCGGCTTCCAGTTTTGGTATAACCTTCTCCGTCATTGATTGTGCTTGTTGTGTTGCTTTTGCGCCTATTACTGTCTCGGGGCTAATCTGTAACGGATCGTTGGCTTTATCACCTCTTCTAACCCAATCCCAACCTTCTTCCATTTTTTGTGCATGTTCTGCCGGAAACAATGGTTGGTGAGGTAACCTTGGTTCCTCGTGTTTTTCTGCTCCTCCTGGGGTTTCTCCACCTTTAAATACGAATTTTAAATTTATTGATTTATGCTGAAAAAACAATAAGTCCATATTTGTATTATTTTATAAATACATCGTACAATTATACCATTTATGCCCTAAGTTGGCAACTTATAAGATATGAGACATTGGCTCTATTTGTGGAATTTTTCATGAATTTCTCGAAGGCGGGTGTTTGTAAGATGGGTATAGATTTGAGTTGTTGTAATCGAGGCATGGCCAAGCATTTCTTGCACTGCGCGAATGTCTGCGCCGTTTTGGAGCAGGGTAGTGGCAAAACTGTGGCGGAGCGTGTGCGGACTGACTTTTTTTGTGATTCCGGCGAGCATTGCATATTTGCGAACGAGCGATTCAATGGAAACTGTAGAAAGTCTGCGGTGTTCGCCTTTCGTGATGTCTTGCGCGGAATTTGAGCGGCCGGCATTTATAAAAAGTGGTTCGAATGCGTCCTCTCGGCTTTTTAAATATGCTTCGATGCAGCGCACAGATCTGTCGGACAAAAATACAATGCGCGGTTTTTTGCCTTTTCCTCGGACCATAAATTCGCGGCGAGTTAAATCAACTTGAGCGCGATTTAAATTTGCGAGTTCGCTCACGCGCAGGCCGGTGGAATAAAGCGTTTCCAGTATTGCAGTGTCTCGCAGTACGGATTTATTTTTTGGATCTGCAACCGCGGCAAAAAGATTTTCAATTTCCTCTTGGCTCAAAAATTCAACAGTACGTTCCGGAATTTTCGCGAGCTCAATTTTTTCCGGCGGCATGGTCTCATAATCATTTTTAATCAGATATTTCAAGAATGCCCGCAGGGCGATTATGTGATAGTTCTGCGTTTTTCGGGATAAAGTTTGGTGACTGCGAACATTTTTATTCTCGCCTTCGGTTTGCATCCTGTTCAAATGCAGCCTGTAATTTTGCACAAGCGGTAAATCAATTTTTTCAGGCGGAATATCTTTGGCGAAATCCAAAAACCTGCGCAAATAATGGCTGTAATTTGCCACAGTTTTAAGCGACTGATTCTTTTCGATTTCACAGTGAGCCAGAAATTGATCAATGAGGGAAGAAAGCGCCATTGGTTTTATTATACTCGCAAAGCAAAATCGCACTATAATTCCAATCGTGTTGCCTTTTTTAGTTGGTATTTGCACGTCGAAACAGCAACGCCGAAACCACAAACATCATGGCGAAAATGGAATTGAAAATTAATACGCCGATAACTCCAGCTCCTCCCCAGGAGGCCTTGGCCGGCCAGACAAAGAGCGCGAATAGGGGAATGAGCATTTGAACGGTTGCCGTCGCAGACAATGTAAGCGCCATACCTCTCGGTTTAAAACGTGAAATAAGTGAGCCGATCAGTCCGATGGTAGGTACTGCCCAATACATCAAGTTGACGGGTTGGTTCTCGCTCCCGATAATGCCAACAGCACCACTTACCCAGCCCAGAAGGAGAATTCCGGCAAGACCAACGCCAAAAGCGACGCGATACATTTTGTTGCGCGTCCGTAGCCATCTTGCAAGTTCATAAAAACCTAAAGAGACCAACAGTATTACGCTATAAGCAACGGCTTCATTCCATTGCACTTCATTGGTGAACTGCATCGCCAGAGGTATCATCAATATAAGCACTATTACAATGGTCCATAAGATCATTCTTTTTGTAATGTTTTTCATAAAGTTCATATTTATTTTTTTATCTTCTTAATTACAATAACGATTAATATTGCGACTGCACCAACTCCCGCATACCAAAGGGTATCATTCTGTATAGAGAAATATCTTTTGATCACAGTAGCTAGTACTGCAAAAACTATTATTCCGAGAAGTAATGGCCATGTAACTTTGGTTTGAGGTCCTATTTCCATAAAGATTGATTAATTAATGGATATATTTGCCGTTCGTTGTAGCACAACGTTCGCGCGTTGGCGAAGTTGCGCAGTTCGCGATACAGTATAATTTTACGCCGCAAGGTGTACATCTCACAAGAGAACAGTCAATTTGGGCGAGCTCTTGAGTGCGTGCATTAGCTGCACGAAAAAAAGAGCGAGCTGCATATGCGCTGTTATGTGATGAATTTTCCTTGAAAGTTTATGATTATGCTGCCAAAGCTTCTTTCTTTTCTTCTTCTGAAAATGGTCTGCATTTTTCCCTGTCACCTTTAAGACCAAATTTCATACCATCTAAACCTGATTCGTCTAAAAAAACAAGACTATCACGTACACTTCTTATTTCTCCTTTTATCTGTTCCCAGTCGCTCGTACAGCAATTATATTCTCCTTCCTCGCAGTCAATTCTTAATTGAAAAGAAGGGGGGTGCTTTGGTTCTTGATAAATAAAAGCTATTGGCAGACCATCTTCATATGGGTGTGTTGAGGTAGATTCTGTTGTTGGCGGCATATTAATTGGTTAAAGGTGCTAAAAATAGCAATTTTATTTTTAAAGTGCAAACAAGTTTAGGCATATTTCAGCTAACGTACGCGTGTATGCGATGTTTTTGCGACCAACGGGAGCAAAAATATGGGAGAGGGGCGAGCCGAGCCTCGAACCGCATACGCTGTGTTAAGCGCGGGTGAGCGACCAGTGGGAGCGAAAGCGCAGCGTCCCCTTGAGTTCAAAAAAGGATTTACCAAAATTGAGCTCCGCCAAAATTACAATTTTCTCCACTCTGGCGCTACATGCTTCTTCGATTTCAATGGTACTGCTTTAAACTCCATTTTATCAGTATCGAAGACTAAAACGCCGTTCGCAAAACTACCATTTACTACGCCTGGCCCATGAAGCCAAGTCAGATTGTTTGTTAGTTTAAAGGTTTTATTAAAGGGGATTTCACGAACTTCATTTTCCGTAAAGAGCATCATGCCCTCTTTGTGGTCGTGTCCAGAAATGCCCAATGTACAACCTTGCTTTTCCATAAATGCGAAATGATTTTTGACATCTTTTGCTGTTTTTGGCTCAAATGTTGTTGTTCCGACCAAATCAGGAAAAGCATAATGCGAAAAAAGGATTTTCAAATCACCATATTTTTTTACAACATATTCAGGAAGTTGCCGAATAAAATTTTCATCTTCTTTGGTTAATAAGGCAGGCAGTTCGTTGTACTCATAAAGATAAACTCTGTCTTTGGAAAGTTTTTGTCTTGTTTTATAATCAAGCGAATACCAATTTTTAGGATATGGAAAGCCTGCTTTATTCTTAGGCAACTTCCTGATTGAAAATAGATCGTGATTGCCAACTACGGTAAGATCGCATTTCTTTTTGAGCATTTCAATAACTTCGTGGGCATTTCTGGACCATAGGAATCCATAGTAAGGAACGCTATAACCAGTGAAATCCCCAAGACAAACAATCTGACTACATTTTTCTTTATCTAAAATTGCGAACGCTTCTTTAAGGCGTTTTATGTCTTCGTGTATATCAGAGATTAAACCAATTTTCATAATGTTGATAAATTGCTTCTATATTAAATACTTTTTGGCGGGGCTCATCAATAAATAATCCTTTTTTGAATTGAGCCTAACGTACGCGTGTATGCGATGTCGCCTTAGCGATATGGGCGAAGGGTTCACCGATAGGGGAACCGTAGTCGTATACACGCTGTTATATGATGTATACATTTTCTTTTGTTTTCTGAAAGAAAACAGCTTTCCTAAGAAAAAAATTGAATTTTTGTTTTGGCGAGCACAAGAGGGGAATTAAAGGGGTGAATTGTGCGAGCCAAAACTCCTATTCTTCACTTTTTTCTATCTGTACGTGAATTGCGATTTACTAGTGAAAATGCGCATGAGGCCCATCACATGTGAATCAATTGAATCAACTCACAACAGGCACTTCTGGCAAATTCGACGGATCAGAATGGGTTTCGCTCAGATGTTCGAATATGAAAAATCCGTCTTTGTGGAAGTCAAGGCCAGGCTGCTTAAATCGTTTTTTTGGTAGCGGATATCCGAATTCCAAATATTTGGACACTGTATACTTCGTATCGGACTCAGTATTCTCTATGTGAAGACGCTTCATTATTTTTGGCGCGACTTCGACATTCAGACTTGCCGTATATTCTTTAAGGCGATAAAAAAGCCCAGTGCCATGCGGCGTTCTTACCTTCCGTCGCATCCTAAGATAATCAGGCAGAACGTCGCGGCATGCTTCTCGCAATATCCATTTTTCTATATCGCCTTTTATCTTCATCCTCATTGGAACGTTAAACCCAAATTGAACAAGTGCTTTATCCATGAATGGAGAACGAGCTTCAAGACGGTAACGCATGGTGCAGCGGTCGAGACGCTGAAGATCGGTACGGTAGAGATTCCCGAGTCGATATTCCATTAACTTTTCTGGAGCAGGTGATTGCTTAAAAAGGTCATAACCCGCTAAATATTCGTCACTACCATCTCCGGTAAGAATAATCTTGAAATCTAGTTCTCCCGCAGCCTTGTAAGCATTCGACATAAGTACCCCGTCAATGATATCAACGGGCTCGATGGTTTCGGCGTAGTAGATGATATGCGCAAGGTCTGTTTTAAGTTTTTCGATATCAAGAAGTCGAATAACCTGTTTTATTCCACGCTCTTTACAAAACCGTTTTGCAGCTTCGAGATCGGCTGAACCTTCAAAACCCATCGTAATAGCTGTGATGTTCGAGTGGTGGCGCAACGCATAAGCCAAGACAGCGGCACTATCGAGACCGCCACTGAATATCATTGCAACCGGAAGATCCGTCTGTACGCGTTTCGCAACTGCTTTGTCAAAGAGATCCTTGAAACGCTCGATCATTTCCGTATCAGTCATCTGAAGATCATGATGTTTGAACTCGAAATACTGACCAGTTTTTTCACCGAATTCATAATGGCTGGGAAGTATTTCTTCAATATCGCTGGCAGTTCCGGATAGGGCTTTCATTTCTGAGGCATAGTAGGTCAAACCAGCGTCTCTCGATTTATAGAGCGGCTTCACTCCCATTGGATCTCGGGCCGCAAAGTGGACATC
>JBAYHN010000071.1:0-6107 GCA_041666125.1 Candidatus Altimarinota bacterium
CAGCGCCTTGGCCACCTGCGAATCAAGCTGCACAAGATAGCGGCCATTGCCAATATCGGAATGTGAGAAGTTGGAAAATGTGCCGCCAAGTTGCCTCCCATCTTGTTCAAAAGAATCCTGGCGATACATCCTTCCCATCAAAGAATAATTATCAACAAAGAAATTACTGGAAGTTATGTCTCCGGTTCCGGATGTATTCTTAACATGCGCAAAACCCGCAAAAGTATTTTTGCGAATATCCGCAGCGTCTACGTAAAAAGAACCGCCCTCGTAGGAATATGTTTCCGTGGAAACGGTGCCCAGATTATCGTTTCTATCAATTCCGGAAACGGTATGAAGTACAAATGGCACTTTATTTAACAAAACGCCTTGTTGATCTTTATAACTTGTTGAAGGAGTGTATGTAACATTTGTGGTGCCGCCTTCTTTTTCCGTAACCTGCGTAAGAACGTCACCCAGTTGAGCATTATTGTTTGACGTATTTATATACGCCTTATTCCAAATTGCTACATTTGGATCAAATCTGCTAATTAAAAAATCCGAAAGCCCGTCGCCGTTAGCATCAATAATCTGAACTCCAAATCCTTTTCCCCATCCGTTATTAATACCATCAAAATGAATCGGCAGTTGCCAGTTTTGATCTAAAATCCAATCATTGCCATTATTTAAATAAATTTCTCTTGCATCTATACCCCCTGGATCAATAGAATAGCCTCTTAAAAGATCCGCAAGCCCGTCTCCATTTACGTCAACAAATCTAATCCCCATATCCCAGCCCGCTTCATTAACAATCATAAACGGAAGTCTTCTGTTGCTTAGACTCCATCCTCGTCCGGTGTTTATGTGAATAGTATTTAAATCAGGGGATTGGCTCTGGTCTCGCGCTTGAATAACATCAACCAAGCCATCGCCGTTAATATCTGCAAAACGAACTCCCATATCGATATCGGGCGATCCGTTAACATAAAAACGACTTACTGGAAAAATCCAATTCGGATCAAGTGTCCAATTCCCATTTCCATTATTTATATATACCGTTGGACCCTGCGCCGGATTCTGAATAGTTTGGAATATTGCGTCTACTAGTCCGTCTGCATTAACGTCTTCCAGCTGAACCCAGGAGTAAGAGTCGGAATTAAATATTATCGGGGAAGGAAAATGCCAATCTGGATTCGGTTGCCAGCTCGTTTTATTGTTAATATAAATTAGTGGAGTTGGCTGATTTTGAAGCGCGATTATATCCGTTAATCCGTCTCCGTTAACATCTGCCAAGCGGGTTCCGCTATCGCCTCCGTTTTGCACAGTATTAACCGGCAATTGCCAATTTGGATCAACCTGCCAGCCGCTTCCGGAATTTAAATAAACTTTATTAATAACATCTGTTATTCTCATAACTATATCCGGCAATCCGTCGCCATTCACTTCCGCAAAGCGAAAACCTTTATCGGGATCATTCGCCGTCGGATCTTCAAAGGCAACCGGCAATCTCCACGAAGGCGTCTCTGTCCAATTTTTCTGCTTTTGGTTATAGGTAAATTGATCTGGAGGCAAAGTTAGTGAGGCGCCAGTTGAATCAATTCCTGTTTTTGTTATTGATTGTAAAAGAGTACGAGAACCATTTCCTCCCGCGTTGTATGAAAAACTATATCTCTTTCGAACAACTCCGCTCACTTTTATGTTAATTTCGGAAATACGAAAATTATTAGTCACTTGGAATTGAGTTGAATAACCCGAAAAAACATCCGGTCGCTGTTCGCGGATAAAATCAATTTCAAAAATGCCATCGGCCACGCCGGAGCCGGTGTAGAAAATTTTATCCGGAATAATTTGCCCTGCATCTTTTATATAAGAAAATCGAATAAAATTATCGTTTGGATCACGAACCTCAGAGATCATCCATTTATAAATATGAGTCGCGTCGGCAGGATCGTTTTGGCGCATAGTAGCCACTTTTCCAAAAACAAAGGTCGTGCCGTTTTTGTCTGTTACCAGCCAAGAATCGTCCGCGAGAAATTCTATCTTTTCAAAATCACTTTCTATTTCCGCGCCATAAATTCCGTGTTTCCCGTCGCTAAGCGCGACCGGTTTTAGGCGCTTTTGATTACCAAAAATATCCAATGTAAAGTCATTTTCAATATAAAGATGGTCGCTGCCTTTGCGTGTAGTTCGCGCAACAGAGCCAATATCAAGACTCCATCCGGCGCCAAAAAAATTCATATTATCGCGACTGTCGGAATTATATGAAAGGTTAAGAGAGGGCTGCATGCCACCGCGCCCGCTTGGGATATCCAGCGGAAAAGAATAGTTGGCCGCGCCGCTTGCATTATTAATTTGAATGGGAAGCTTTCCTCTTTTAGTTTCTTTTGAAGACTCGTCTTGCGGTTGAGAGGTAGCACCTTGAACCGCCGCTTGCGGAGTTGGCAGTGGTGTTTCCGGCACAGGCGCGACATTTTGCGCAGGTGCTACTTGCGCAGGCACCAGATCTTGCACCGGCGATGTCTGTGTCGTTTGTGTAGGAGCATCTAATACCGGAGCTTGCAGCTGTACCGTGGCTGAGCCCGAATCTTTTACTTCTGCCGCTTGCGCGATAGGTGCCAATATGGTGGTAACAAAAAATACCGTGAATACCAAAGAGGCGGCACCGCGTCTAAAAAATGAATAAATCATAAAACGTAGACTGTTAAGCATCTTACTCTAAACTTATCCGGCGTATTCTGTCAAGGATGCTTGTCATTAATTCTAATCTGTCCCTGCTAACTGTACAAAAATAGTGTCATTAGTAAATGACAAACGACGAGGCAGGTGCAGTTTGGATTATGGGAACCGATCCGGACGCACCTCAAAAAACAGGAAATTGGTTCAATCTAGCTTTGCTTGCCGCAGGACTCGCACTTCGCAGACGCGGAGAATAAGACGAAGAAAAAACTCCTCAATAATAAAATCAGTAGAAAGCTGAAAAAAGAGTGCCTATAAAAACGGGACATTATTTCTCAAAAGTAAGAAGGCGATTTCGTTTCTGTAAAAGGACATAATTGTCCTGTTTCGGAAATATATGTGAATACAATCAGCATTATCCGTTGTCAGGAATTTATGAATGACGACCTTTTGACAAATTTACAGATAGGGGTGTGCCTAATCAGTTGGGTGAGGTGGGGCTCTTGTGTTAATGCGGATATAGTGCTTTTATTAACCTGTAAAGAAAAGTGGAATCTTTCAGCGGAGGCTGACAAGCTAGGGCGAGCCAAGGCGGGCGCCATGCCCAAGGCTAAGGCCGGGTGCCGTCATTAAGCAAATGCGGCCAAGCGGGGCTGTCCAATGGTTGACTTGCAGGAGTCAGAAGAGGATAGAATAGATCATAAAACTAGCATTTAACCCAATAAGTATGAATATTTATGGGCTCATAAAAAACAACCAACGGTTGGTATGCATAATTGCCACCGGTATTTTTGTATTTTCGTTTGCAATGTTTGCGCGTGGCGCGGGAATTCAGGATCCAAATCATAACCCGAGCAAATATACTTCGCTGATGAGGGAGGTGAATGAATTTAAAACCGGAAAAGGGGACGCGACAAAAAAGGCGGAGACCGTTAAAAATCTTGATGAATTTATTAGCGGGGAAAAAGCCAGGCTGGATTATATTGGTGTGAGCAGTGCGAAGCAAAAGAAGTATTTTAAAACGATGGAATCGCAGTTAAAAGCCATAAACGAGGGCGCAACCGGCGAGAAAAGTTTATTTAGCGAATGGTTTGGAGTGGGAGATGAACAAGACACAGTTGAAAATGTTGATAAAAAAATACCGGAAGCCAAACTTCCAAAAAATCCTGCAAAGTTTCAATTCAGTCCCGATCCGGAAAAAGTTACAAAACTTGAGAATGCGAAAATAATTCCACAGCCAAAGCAGAAATTATCAAACGAACTTTTAAAACTTGTGACAATTGAAGAAGCGCAGGCGGTTGAGGAGAACGTTTTGCCTGTTCTGGAAGATGTGAAATCTGACGACAAAGAAATAAAAATAACTCCCGAGATTCGCGAGCTTGCCATGAAATTAAAAAATAATCCCGTTGAAATAGTTAATTTTGTGCGCAATTCCGTTACGTATGAGCCATATTATGGCGCTAAGAAGGGAAGCGAGGGCTGTCTTGCGGAACTTATTTGTAATGACATTGATGCAAGTTCTCTCACCATTGCACTGCTTCGCGCAGCCGGAATTCCGGCCAGATATCGCAAAAGTGCGGCAATATTTACAGTTGCGCAATTGCAAAATTTGCTTGGAGTTGATCAGACTAAAACGGCATACATAGCACTGGCCAATAACGGCGTTCCGGTGCATGTGCTAACGGACTTGCTAAATAATATTCCATTTAAAGATGCTGATTTTTCGCAGGAAAGATTTTTGGCGCTTGAGTGGACGCATGTTCAGGCATTTTATGAATATGATGAACGTGGCGCGAATATGGAAAACGCAATGAATTTTAATAGTGCGGCAAATACGCAGGATGTGCGAAATGCTTTACAGAATCTGCCAAAAAAACAATGGATTCCGATTGATGCGATTGTGAAGCCATATGCGCGGACGACGCGGACAATCCTCGCGGACACCGCCGGGTTTAACGCGGAAAATTTCTGGAATTCGTTTTTTCAATATCAAGGCAATTTAAGTCCGCTGGGAAAATATAAACAAGACATTGCAAACGCAACCGGCCAGCAAATTGACCAGAATCTTTCGGAAAAAACATCGCCAAAAAAGAATTTTGATATTCTGCCAATAACCCTTCCATATGCGGTTGCCAGCGCGGCCAATCAAAATATTCAAATACCGGTGGAAAAGTTTTCTGTTTTGCCGGAAACATATAAAGTTAAAGTGAAAATCTCACTTAAACGCGACGCAAATGACGAGGTCGTAATGTCCCGCACGTTTGCGGCCAGCGAAGTAAATAATGCGCGCATAAATTTGTCGTATGAAGGCGCGACGGACGTGGACAAAGCCGTTATTGAACAGCACGGTGGCGTGCACGCGACTCCTTCGTCACTGGTTGATATTATTCCATTTTTTCAAACTAATGCGGCACGGTATGACGGAGTTGATGGCTCAAAACCGGTTGTGAGCATTGGCGAAACACTGGTTTTAAAATTTGAATATTTGGTAAAAGACGCGCAGGTATACACGGACGAAAAGTTTTCCGTGGCGGGAAATAATGAGGGAATTTTTACAGCTTTTTCGCAAACACAGGCGGATATTTTGCTTGATGATTTAAACAATGAAAATCGCAATTCACACATTTTATTGGAAGGAAACACCGCTTTGGCGCGCGAATATGCAAAGCGTGTTAAAGAAGATATGGATGTTTTGAAAAAGTCTTTGGATTATGGCGCAAATCTGCAATTCATCCGCGCGGTCGTTACCCAATCCCGCATTCTGAGTGAAGTTGGAGGCGTGCCCACAACATTTGATTTTAAAGGATTGTCGCTGGATGCGTCCGCATACATTGCCGACTATTCCAACCGTGGCGCATACGACAATCACAGAAAAACATTCAGGTTAATGTGGGGCCAGCAGGCTTCATATTTGGAAGCGCAATTATTTAAGGACGTTGCAGGGCTTTCCAGCATCGCGACAGTTCAAGGTTTGCAGTTCGCATATGCGCACCCGGAAACATACACAGTGCACCGTATTACGCAGGCAAATGCGGGTGAAATCGATCAGCTGCAGCTTTCCGACAACACGAAGGCGAACATGCGCACGGACGTTGCCGCGGGCAATACAATCATTACACCGGACAAACCGGTTCAAGACCAAAACTGGCGCGGAATTCTATACGTTTCCCTTCAGCCGGACTGGATGGGCAGGTATGCGATTGGGGAGCAGGCCACACAGAATGGGGGGTGGACGGTGGTAGAGTTTCAAATCAATACCTATCAGGATGAGGAGAACAAGGTGCACGAAGTAAATACCTCTCTTGTTGCTTGTGCTGGAGACTGTGATTTTTTAAGCAATCCTGTGGGGAAGATTTTTGATGTAGTTATCGAAAGGGCAGCGGATTGGCGTGCAAAAGTTATTTTTCAGGAAGGTCGCCAGACAGGGAGCGTTATGTGCGCAATAGATGAAG
>JBAYHN010000072.1:0-6040 GCA_041666125.1 Candidatus Altimarinota bacterium
GTGGCAAAACATTAACTCTTTTTGTAGTGATGCCACTCTGAATTACTGCCCAGTAAGCCAAAATCAGCAGTCCGCAACTGCCCAATAAAATTAGTGAAATCTTTAAAATAAACCACTTCTTCATTTATTTTTGTTTTTAGTTTTCTAATAATTATACTCCAAAAAAACTTCTTTTTAAAGGGGTAAACACCTAAATTCCAGCTGTGCCTGGCCCACCGCATCACATTTGACTTAAGGCTATAATTGTTATATAATGTAAGTAGCCTAAACTAAATAACAAAAACAAATATATGGCTTATTCACATCACTTTTCACGCAAAGAGCGAATCTTGGTTGTCGCTTGTGCTGCATTGTTGATCACGTTTGCTGTTGTTGGCGCCGTATTGGCAAGCACGAGCGGTTAAATTAATTAATAAATAAAATATTCTTTAACAAAAACAAATATATGGGGAAAACACACAGAATCTCTTATAAGGCATTGGCCTTTATGGTCGTCTCTTTGGTAATCGTTGCCGGGTTTGTTGGCTTTGTGCAGGCAAATTCCGGATTTGCAGGCGTTTTGGTTGCACAGGATGATACTGCAAATCATAACAGGTACATTCAAGAGCGCACTCAAAATATAAAGGATTACACTCGTGAACTTACAGAAATTAAAAAACTCTCAAAAACGGTGAATACCACGACTGTAGATGGCTTACTTAGCCAGTTTACAAGTTGTATTCAAGCTCGCCAGCTAGAGGTTGGCACTCAGGATTTTTGGAATAATGTAAATAGCACATGTAATGATTTGCAGAACAGCATAAACGACGAAATGACAGTTTTTCGTTTATTGAAAGATTGCGCACAGTCATCTAAAAATATTCAAGATCGCAAAAAGGAGAAAAAAAGTAATATTGATCGTCAATTCAAAGATATTCAGAGAAATGCAAAAGGTGCGACGATTGATCTTACTGCCGTAACAACTCTCATTTCTCAAATAGATGCGGAGTTTGTTAAGGCGGACCTGCTACTTGCCGGTGCATGTACAGAAGATTCTCGTGATGCCATTCGTGACATAGAAACTAATCTAAATGATTATTTTAGAGATGCATACGATACGATGAATGAGCTTAATAACGTTGCAAACCAAGCTCGTCAGTTGGTAGATAATACAAGGGATTATGAGAAAGATAAAAAAGCGAGATGTGAAAAGGACAAAGCTCGTGAATTGAAAAATTTGGAAAAGGAAATGGCAAGGGCAGGAAAAAAAATGACAGTTTCTCAGGAGGAATATACAACCGTGAAGGGTATTTATGATCAAATGTGTACTACTGCACTTGGTGCAATGAAAGCCGCATTGGATGCAAAAGATATGGATGCATATAACAGTGCGAGCACGGATTTTAACGATTTGGATCGCACATTCTGGGAGACTTTAAATGAAGTTAGGCAGGGAGTGAATGAAAAAATGCAAAAGGTTGAACAGGTGGAAAGTGCAACCAAAGAATTAAAACAATGGAGCAAAGAATTGATGAAAATGAAGAGCGAGTTAAATAAGGCAAAGAAAACATATTCGGCTGCTGCAAAGCGATATGCAAATGTTGAAGATAGAAAAGAGGCCTTGGTGGCATTTGCGGATTATGTGTCTCAGGCCGAGACATTGATTAAGCAAATAGAAACAAGTGTTGCCACTGCGGCTTCAGAAGTGCCAAATGATCCGGATTCTTGGTGGTATGAACGCCAAGAGGAATTAAATGACATGAGAGATCAATTTAATGAAATGCAGGGCCAGGTTCAAATGATTGGACAGGTATTGAAGGGCTTAAAGCAGGTTGAATCAGGGCTAAAGGCCGCTGTTAAGGAGCGTGCTAAGGTTGCTAAGGCCACAAAAAACAATGTTGAGTTAATGGCTGCTTTGGATGCAATCATTGCCAATGCAAACGCAACTTACAAGGAAGCTTGGAGTCTTGCAATAAGCGCTCCGGAAGATGCAATGAGCTTGATTCAATCTCTACAGAGCGTTGGTCAGGATTGGAATGACACCATAGAAGAATGGAAGAGTTCCCAGTCTTCCGCTTCAACTGGACAATAAATCAAAATAAAAACAAAAGAAAAAGGCCCCTCGCATTAAATGCTGGGGTCTTTTTGCAATGCATATAAATATTTATGATTCTTTTGTTGTTACGCCGTTAACTTTTCCCCTTAGGAGTCGTGCTAATTCTGCTCTATGTTGTTTTCCACTATTTTTTTCTAGCCAATATCGGACAGCTTCGCTAGTTTTAGCGCTTGTTGCTACAAATTCGCGGAATCTTGCAGTTTCTTCTTGTAAAGGTGCTTTTAACTGATCAGGCGTAACTATTCTGTCCAAACCCGTTCTGTTAGGTCCTTCTGCGTCTATGTTGCGTGATTTTAACGGCATAAAATTTCAATTAAGAATTTATTTGATGATATCTACCAAATTGGTATCTAATCGTTCTTACACATGCGGCTATGTCCATTTTTGTTCGACGATTTTCGGTTTCTTTTACTTCCGAAAGTGGGCGCTGACTATCTTTTGCAAGTGCTTTTTCGTCATGATTAACTGCTGCAATGCGTTGAACTGTGCCATTCATTAAGTCTAACAAGTCCGATGGTTGCATTGGAGCACCATCTCCTTTGGCATGTGCAAAGTAATCTACTGGAAAACCGGAAGTTGATTTTTCTAATTGCACCAATCTTTGCTCAAAAGCTTGAACATCCATAAAATTATTTAATTATGATATGAGTGCCTATTAAATCACATATAACAGAAGATTGTCAATGTGCGTTAAGTAGTATTCGCTTTAGCAGTAACTCGAAAGTCAGATATCCGGAAGCTGCATTAAAATGCCCGGCGTTTTTTACCATAATTACTTTTGTCTTTAACTTCTTTGCCAATTCGCGCGCTTTTTTAATTTTCACATATGGATCATTGTTTGAATGAAAGACCGCAAACTTGCGGCAGTTTTTTAGAATTGCCCGCCAATCAAACTTTTTATTGGCAAAAGTTTCGCAAATTTCATCAAATTTATTTTCTGGAAGGCTTGCAAATCCGGCTACCAAAAAAGCTGCGTCGATTGCATGTTTTTCCATTATGCTAAGCAAAAACGGCACACTCATGCTGTGGCCAATCACAACAGAATCCGGAGCTAAATATTTTTCATATTTTTTAAAAACGCCAAGCCAACTTTTTAAATTCTGATTTTTGCCGAGCGGAAATTTTGGAGCAAAAACTTTGTATCCGCATTTCCCCAATTCTTTTTTAAGCCAAGGAAACCAGTTTTCTTTTGGGCTTCCGTTTGCGCCGTGAATTATAAAGGCGGTTTTCATTGTGCATCATTAAAATACTATGAATCTCACTCCTCAACCACCGATTTGTGCATAATCTCCACTACAAAATCAATAAACACATCAGGGCAGTCAAAATAAAACTCGCGCGCCGACCATGCGCCATTTTTAAATGATTTTCCTTTGCCTTCCACCCATTTTTTTATTAGAACCACAAGATTTCACAGCCAGGGTATGCGGTTAGTATCGACTGTAAAGTGCGAGAAAATGTTGGAGTGGCGGTAGTGTCTTTGCTTGGCTCTATAACAAGTGTTACTGCAGTCACTCCATAATGATGCAGACGAACGCCAGAATTTTCAGATAAATCATGTTCCAAAGAAGTTGGTAGCCGTTGTACATCTACGCCGTGAATTTCGCATCTTTTCCACGTTTCTGGTACTTCAACCGTTTGTGGTTTTACCAATCCTCTGTCTGAAAGTGCACTTTGTAGATCCATATCTTATTGGATTATTTGTAAGAGGCCATTTTATCACAGGTTTGAGGTATCCTAAATTTTGTACCGGTTTTTTACTCGTAATTTTGTGGTACAATTCAGCGCCGGATATGGCACTCACTAGTTTTGAACAAAGATACTTATCTAATTTTCCAGATATTGATCCTGCGGAAATTGGAGGAATTGTCGGCAGTGGCGCAGAACACCGTGTGCATAGATACAATGGTGGGCAAGTTTTAAAAATTCCAAGGCCACTGGCTAGGCCATATTTGTCACCGCCGGGTGTGGTCGCTCGCGATGCGGAGCTCATGATGAGGCACTTTCCGGAACATTCTCTGCCAACAAGTGTGCATAGGGATAGGAAGGATGAAAGGTACGTTGTTGTGCAAGATAGGGAGAGGTTGTCTAATTTAACGCCAAAGGCGCAGCCGGAACTTAGGCAGCAACTTGAGGACATTGTTCGTCGCAACAGGGAAATGATTAGAAGGTACGGAATTTCCTTGGATTTTGTGGGATGGGATGGTTTAAAGGAATGCCTAATTTCTTCCGTGAACAGTTCGCGCTCGCCCGCAATTTCAAATTTATGCGTTGCCGGTGGAGAAGAAAGAAGGATCATTATGCCCGATACTTCAATGATTAGCCTTAGTGAAAGCGCCGCAAGCAGAAGTGGGGTAATCCGCACATCGTTGTTTAGGGTGACGTTTTTGGTGAATCAGATGGTTATGAGAAAGTGTTTTGGGATGGAGATAAAGTAAGCTTTAACATGGAACAATTTCTCCGTGTTCTTCCACCAAAGTCAAAGCATCCGGTTGTCCATCTTTTGATTCGTCATACACTATTATCATGAGCTTATTACCTTTCCAGCCCCAGCCAACTACCGTTCCTCTTGGATGAATATCGCCTATCCCAATCCTGTTTGTATGGCACGGACCCGAAGCGGATACAACGCTTTTCAGAATTTCAACGTCGTGTTGTCGTAACAGTTCTGCAAGATGAGGATTTTCGGATAATACCATAAATTGTTTTGATTAGTTAAAAGACATCAGGTTACTCCAATATTCAATTTGGAAGCAAGGTTAAGTGGGCTTATTCCTTTACTATCGTCCCCTGATGAAAGATGATTTGCCAACTGTCTCCGCGCTTTTGCCAAAGTGAACAGCGCAGAGTCCAGAATTTTACGCCGGTTTTTAGATTTTCGACGGATGCTTTATAGGTCAAAAGAACTGTATTTGGAGCGATTTCTTTGGCTTCAAAGTCGGTGGCCTCATATTTTTCATGTTCTTCACTTTTTAATGTTGGCACAGTTTTTACGAAATACTCTTTGTTAAATATTTTGCCTGCCATGCCGAACTCCACAAAATCATCAGCGAGCAGTTCATCAAATCTTTTTCCGGATTTGCGAATTTCTGGCTGTAATAGTTCAAGTTCGAGGGTTTCGATTTGTTTGGAGAGGAGGGGATTCATGGGTGGGGTGTTTGCTGCCCGTGCAATATATGGTATAATATATAGATTTAAATACACCGTATGGCTATAGAATATGATACTGAAAGCACAAGGTTAACGCCAGCTTTTGCTAGCGAAGATCCATCTGGATATAAAGCTAGCTTATTGAATAAGCACGGAGCTATTGATGGTGGAAGGTTGGGAATGGTTTATGAAAAAGTTTTGGCATCGGGAATGCTGAAAGTTGAGAATATTGTTATAGATCCGAGTACGCCGAGGTGCAAAATTGTTGATGGTGCTGGAGGTTTTCAGTTAACCCTTGGGGTTCTAGATATTGAAGAACAGGAACGTCAAACAATGATATTTGAACATGAAAGATTTACTGGCGAAGATGGAATTGTATATAAATTTAACCACGAATTGAGCCATTTCATTATTGGCTTCTTATCAGAAATAAGTGATGATTTTAACAGCCTTTACCGTCTTACTTTTGACTCAAGATCAAAAGGTCGTGGTGGATTTCATATGAAGGGCAACCAGCCAAAATATAAGAATCAAAATAAACCATTTGTGTACGAATCTAGAGAGGATATAGTCGAACTGGTTAACATGTATTTACTTGAACCAGACTACCTAAAACGCTTTTTGGATTTTCTTGTTGATCCAGCTAGTGCTCAAGTAAGGGCTTCTGGACATCTGGCAACTTTATCGAGAAGACAAGCAGATCACTTTTTCAATACAATCGATACTGCTGTAAAAGAATGGCTCAGGAGCTAGGATTATTTCAGGTTTTAGCCGTGATCTTTTTCATTTATTCAA
>JBAYHN010000073.1:0-5895 GCA_041666125.1 Candidatus Altimarinota bacterium
ACCAATACCAGTTTCCGTCTTTGGCTTCGATATTTGTCCGCGTCATGCATTACATTATACATCTACCGCCGCCATTCATCCCTGCCCAGAGGGCAGGGTGTTCTGGCGGAAAGTCATAAAAAACTCCTCCACCCCAAAATTTCGGAGACTCAATTTGTGGGCGATACAGGGATCGAACCTGTTACCTCGTCGACGTCAACGACGCGCTCTAGCCAGGTGAGCTAATCGCCCATTATTTTAAACTTAAATTATTAATCTTAGGACTTATGCGTTTGGCATTTAATTCCTCCTTTCCTAAAGGTGAGAAGTGAAAGTCTTCACTTCGCAAGACTCATTGAGATTTTTTATGAATGATAATGAAATAAAAAATCAAATGAGTGGACAGCTTCTGTAAGAAGGAGGACTCATTCTTATGAGCCGGAGGATTTTAAAATCCCTCCTTATCAGAACAAGTGCTCCCTTTAAAAAAGGGAGAATTAAGAATTAAACGTTTAATTCCTAAATTTTAAATCTCTTTAAGTACTTTTTCAAAAAACTCTTTGTCTTTGGGATGAGTCAGCAATTTGGAAACTTCTAACTTTTCAATCCACCGGGCTTCCGGATTGTCCGGATCTTCCGGTTTTAATTCATCCTGATTTGTCTCAAAAAGAAACATGTGAATTTCTTTTAAATGGCTTTTATCTTCTTCTTTGGGATTGAAGCCGAGCATAAATCTTTCGTAAACCGGCAGTTCTTTTACAAAAGTAAGTTCAGTTACACCGCTCTCTTCTTTGATTTCCCTTTTTGCAACTTCAACACCGTCCTTCTCTCCGGGTTCAAACTTGCCTTTTGGCAAAGACCAACTATTGCCGTTTTGGCTCACCACCAAAACTTTGCCAGTTTTCTTGTTTATTACCACCCCGCCCACGCTTTTGGTCTTTGTTATCACGGTTTAGAACTGATCTCAATAATAACCGCTAAAATTAATACTAAAAAAAACAAAGAAGCTTGTTTGCCCTAAGTCCCAAATTTCGGCTACAAATTTCAAATTCCTCCTCACGAGAGGTTACTATCGCTCGTCATAATTTGAAATTTTCGCACGAAATTTGAGCCTTATGGCTAAACATTATTATTGAGGTCAGTTCTAATATACCAAAATCGTGCCAAAAAATCTACCTAATTTATTATATTTTCTAGCTCGTGCAAAATAGGCGCCGTTATTAGGCAATTACCGGACAAAGGATCATCCGAGAAAATAATCGTGAAGTGACTTGTAGTTTCCTTGACTGAAGTATCGCGCAATAAATCCGCTGAATTAGTGTGGGCGACAATGCGAGGATTCCAGAATCCTAACTTTTTTGCCTCTTGCTCTAAAATCCATAAACACAGCGGACAATCGTTTTGACTTGGATTTTGCAGAGCCAAAATTTCTTGGCTGTTGCCGGAACAGAAAGAATTTTGTGTTTTTTTATCCATTTCATTGGATTCTGTCAAAGCTAGGTAATGTGAAAAATCGCTGCTAATCACCAAAGCAGTATCTTTCTTGGTCAAAAGTGGTTTTAGCAGTTCAAGGATTTCTGACCGTTCTTGCTCCGTTCCTCTTCCATTTTGCGATATAACCATAGAAACAACTTGCGCTTCTGGAAGGTAATATTTGATAAAAGGCATAATGTTAAAGATACCATGCTCATCTCCAAACAAATTTGAGTCTGCCACAAGATCAGATTTTTCTAACCCTATTACTTCTTCTTTTGAAGTAAAAACATCGCCAAAATATGTTTTATAGCTTCCCTTTGTCGCGCATATCAATTTTGGACAACGCGAAAAATGATCCGGGGAAATGACTATGACTAATCGCGGCGAAGAAGCAGTCAGCGCTTTTATTCCAAGAGCAATAGACTTCGAAGCCACAAGATGGTGCGGAACAACTACAGCTTTAGTAATGCCTCCGCCTTCATTGGAAATATTTTTGCCGGCCAAAACTATTCCATCAAGCACGGCTAAATCCAAAGCGTTTCCGGTTACCGAATAAACTGGCAGATTGTCTGTTGATTCGTCCACAATAAAAATAATAAAGCAGAGCGCGGCAATTAAACCCACGAATATAATTCCAAGAACTATTTGTTTCCTAAAAGTTCCCGGAACCATAAGTTGATAGTAGGCCAAGTATTTTTTGGCTTGTATGTGATTGAGTAATCGCCTCCGGCGTCGGTGTAGAAATTTGATTGCCACGCTTCGTCGGTCAGCCTGTCTCCGCCTGTTATTGTTTCGTATTGCGAATAAGTAAAGCCGATAGTCAAACGAGGGCCGTTTGCGTCTTTTACGGCGACAAAAATTATTCTAGGCACGCCAGTTCCCTCTTCCAAAACATTTCCATCTTTATCCGTATGAATATCCGCCACAACTGCGGTTCTCTTATCCTTAATTTGTAAAATTGGACCTTCAACCGGAATGGGCAAAACGCTGGCCATTTGATCTATCATTTTTTTTCGAAGCTCCTCCCACCGGCTATCTGGATTTAAATATGACTTGTCGCTCCTTTTTACAGCCGAACCTAGAGAAATAAAATATTCAACGCAATCTTTATTGTCATCGGATGAATGTCTTGTTTTTGTAATAACTTCCTCATTAAATATATTATTTTCCAATTCCAATTTGGTATATTCGCGCACCGTGTTTAAGAGTTGAATATAATTTTCCAATTTAGGCAAATTTTGCAATTTAAATTCTCTCGCTTTATATTCTCCCAAAAGACGCTTGGCTGTGTAATATAAACGATCATACGCCTCCGCCTGCGGTTCCACATAACCTTTGGGCGGTTCGGGAACTTTGCGAAGATCGCATGAATCGCTTCCACCCGCGCCTTTTTCGGCAAAAGATTGTTTAGCGTAAAGAAGCGAAGTATGTCGAAGTTCAGTCCAGAAAGCTGAGCCCGTCAAAAGAGTTTTGGCATTCCAAAGCGAAGATTGCATAAATTGTGGCAATGTAGAACGGTTGCTATCCAGCCAGTTAAACATTCCAGAAACAGACCAAAGCGTGCTGGTGTATAAATTGCTCTGCCAATAACTGTCGCTCCAGCCTTTTGCTTCCGATTTTAATTCTGCAAGTCTGGCGTCTACTGCCTGCTTGCTTTCGGCATAATAAGGAAGATCTTTAAGGTGTGAAATAGCGTAAGGAGATCCGAGTATGGACATAACTTCAAGAGACGAGGCCATGCCGGGCAATTTTTTTCCATTAATCTCGGGTTCTTCATCGCCTTGGGTCAGTCTGCTTGTCCAATAAGAATCGGGAATAAATTTGGCGCTCATGAAACGCATACCTCTCAAAGCTTTTATTTCGTCCGCCACAGTCACGCCCGCATCCGGATCAATATTTACAGGCATGGCTTTAATTTTAGATTCCGGCTTTCTTTTGACCAAATAGCCGGTTACGGCTTCCGTATCATGAGCTTTTGCGGATCCAAGATCGCTTACCGCCGCCGCGTAATCACTGACATCAAGATCGTCGCTTTCTCCGACAATAAACGCAATCAGCGATGAAAAAGATTTATATTGCTTTTGAACATCGGCGCTGCCATTCACAAGTTCGCCAATGTCTACGGCATAATTGGTTAAATCCTTGCTGGCGAGAAGGAAAGGAATTTGCTGATACCATTGGACCGCCCTAAAATATTGTCGGCGCAAGGAACTGCTTGTGTATGTGCCTCGCGGTTTAAATAATGTGAACGGAATCTTGACTTGAATTTTAGGCGGCAACGCGTTAAATTCCTCCTCAAAAATCGCCGGGATGCCTTTGCTCTCACTGGCATCATAAGCCTGCTTCAAGTCGGCAAGCACGGCTTTTTCATTGTCAGTTCCGAGATTAAGCCCTTTTACAAAACTTTCATCTTTTTGATAGCTGTCGGCATCTTTGTCTTTTGACTGATACGCCGATTGCGCGGCTTCAACGCTCATACCTTTTTCAGCGTAGCTTGAATTCCAATAGTCGCGGGCAGTCATCGGTTTTACTGAATTCGAAAGCAATACATATGGAACGGCAAAATAATTTCGCACCTTGGTCCACTGTTTTTGTTCATCAGCAGAAGTTGCCTTCGTCAAACGTTCGGAAGCTTGATCATACATAACTTTGGTTATGGACAAAGTTTGGTCATAAAGATAATTATTTTCCGTTTCTTTTAAAAGATCGGCTGAAAGAATTGAAAAAAGATTCATCATTACATCGGAAGAAATAAAAACGGCGTTGGCTTGCGTCCTATTTTTATAATCAAAATCTCCTCCAATCTTTTGATATAAAGCAACAAATTCGCGATTATTGTCATAAACTGATAAACCATTTGCGCCGGGCAAATTGGTATCCAATAAGTTTTTAATGACAAATTTATTTTGTTCCAGTTTGGCCAATTCATCCGAGCTAAAAGTAAATCCGTAGGCTTTCTCCATATCCTGAATGTTTTTTATTTCAGATAAAGAAAAGTTTTGGGCAATCTCCGGTTTAGTATCAATTGTTTGCCTGACAAAAGGCACGTCAGCCAATGCCAGCTGATAAATAATCGGCGAACTTGAATTTGATGAAGGATTGGAGCTTGTAATATTTTGAGGTTCCAATTTCTTGGCGGAGAGAATGAGAGCGATAACCGCGACAGCAATTATTGCGATGACCAATTCTATCAGGAGGATTTTTTTCTTGGGCTTGGGCTGAACCAGTGAAGATTCCGTTTCCGGTTGAGAAACACTATTCAAGTTTTTATTTTCCTCCATATTTTTTAAAATTAATTTAATAAAAGGTATAAAAAGCAAGCGCTTGGTTTTTTAAATCAGCGTTGCCTATTATATGTCATTTATTATATCAAAAAGCCAAAAATTTTATTCGGTAAAGAGGGGAAAATAGTGGCTGGCAGCATTATTTAGAGACACTTTACTTTACTTGACTAAACCACTATACTTTGCTAAAGTACCCATATGGATTGGAATAGCAACCAAAATAAGACTTTACTTCAAGCGATCTTGGCTCTCAAAACACCTGACGAAGCCAAGCGGTTTTTGCGTGACCTTATGACCGAAGGAGAGATCGAAGAATTTGGAAAGAGACTCCGAGCGGCAGAAATGCTTACTCAAAAAATACCCTATGCTGTAATCGAAGAGAAAACCGGCCTTAGCTCAACCACTGTTGCTCGCGTTTCCAAATGGCTAAATGGAAAAGAAGGCGGCTATAAAACTATCATTAGTCGTCTCCATCATCACAACTCTATCCAAACTGGGAGAGGGTTGTCTTAATTATATTTCAAAGGAAATAACATGAAGCTAACCCCCTCCTTGATTGGAGGGGGTCTTTGTTTGCCTACCTATAACAAAACGGCAAATTCAGTTCTTTAAAAAGGAGAGAAGGAATGAAAATTATCAAGATCAATCCGTTCGAGCAACCGCAAATGGTTGGAGCGATCGCCTCGGTTTATCAACAATCATTTGGCGGGGAACCTTGGAATGAAGGGTATCTCTGTCCACTATGCGAAAGTGTATTTGCAAGTACGCCGACCCTCAGCACATGTCCTAAGTGTACAGAACAGTCGCTGAGCGTACTCGTGGTCGAATATTGGCCGATAAGCAAGGTTGTCTCGGACTTCTATCGTGAGATGAAGAACCCAAATCCAATCTGTACTGTTGCTCAATCAGATGATGGGGTCATCGGTTTCGCCTGGGGTTACCAAGTTTCTGCTGGTTCAGATCTCGACAAGTATCTTGACGCACCCGATCTGCGTCAATCGCTACGTGGTGATTTCTTTTATCTCGATGAATGCGCCCTAACGCCATTCCACCAAGGAAGAGGTGTCGGAAAACTACTCGTGAAGCAAATCTTTCGCGAACAAAAGCAAGGAAGAATTCTGCTCCGCACGATGAATGATTCTAGGATGTACAACCT
>JBAYHN010000074.1:0-5718 GCA_041666125.1 Candidatus Altimarinota bacterium
CAACTCGCCTGCTACTAAAATCCGGTGCGACAATTAATGAAATGAACACGGTGCGCAAACATATCTCACGGGTAAAAGGCGGCTTTTTGGCTTCCCTGCTCTATCCTGCGACAGTAATGGGATTTGTTATTTCCGATGTGGTTGGCAACGATTTGAGCACAATTGCTTCCGGCCCTTTAACTCCGGACAAAAGCACTTTTAAAGACGCGCTGAAAATATTCAAAAAATATCAAATTGGCCCGCCGAAGAATGTTTTAAATTATTTGGAAAATGGCATGGAAAATCCAAGGTTGGAAACTCCAAAGCCGGGCGAGAAGTATTTCGAAAAGGTTTCTGTAAAAATAATTGCCGATCACAAAACTGCTCTTAATCAAGCTGTGGAGAAAGCTAAAAAACTTGGGCTAAAAGTTGTTGCGATGAAAAAAGAAATAACTGGCGAAGCGCGTGAAGAAGCCCGAAAGTTTATTGCCAAGGCTAAACGCGGCACACTTTTAATTGGCTGTGGCGAAACAACGGTTACCTGCACCGGAACGGGCTGTGGAGGCAGAAACCAGGAATTTGTGCTCGCGGGCCTGCAACACCTCAAAGAAGGCCAAATTTTGCTTTCTATTGGCACGGATGGCGTGGATGGCTTTTGCCCGGAAGAAGTGGCTGGAGCAATAGGAGATGAATCAACTCTCGAGACTGCATCCCAAAAAGGCCTTAAGCTGGAAAGTCATTTAAAAAACAACGACTCATATAATTTCTTCAAAAGAGCCGGTGGGCTAATTAAAACAGGGGCTACAG
Organism: Candidatus Altimarinota bacterium; assembly: GCA_041666125.1. Lineage (GTDB taxonomy): Bacteria > Patescibacteriota > Gracilibacteria > UBA1369 > UM-FILTER-53-11 > JBAYHN01. The sequence goes on from JBAYHN010000074.1 coordinate 787, forward strand.
GGACGAATCTTGGGGATTTGATGATGTTACTGTCTTGACCGAGAAAGCCTTGTGGAGGACTGTCTAGGTTCATCATAAAAACCCGGCGGAATTAATCCCGGTCTGATTTTTAACGCATCCAAGATAGCAGTTTTAATTTTATCTCCGTGTTGATCAGCTATGCGATTTGCCGTTCTATGAAAAACTTGATGATACATGCCACGTAGCCTTGCTTGACTTGACTGATTGGCTTCTCGTGCGGCGTCTATATCTTTCGGATCATAATCAGCGTGAAGATCAGAAGCTGCTAATTCTTCCAGTTCAGATTCTGAAGCAAGTCGCGTGTCACCAATTGTTTCATCATTCAGCGTAAAATAATCACTATGCTTCCAATGGTCTCCCAACTCAGCAGGATCCATTTCATCAACTTGAGTTCTCAAGTGAGCGTCATTAAAAATGCCTCCATCAAACTGAGAGTCTAATGTTCCACCCAATTCATGTTTGCTGTTGGGCCCCCTTTTTTCAAACGTTTTTCCAGCTCCATTTAAAGAAACACGCGCAGTTGCTTGGGACAAATTCCCTAGAATATCATCTGTGTATTGAAATCCTCCGTGATCTTCTTCATGAAATAAAGCCAGAGCAATCCTCTGTCTGTTGTTTGCAATAAACCAAAAGAGAGCATCACCATCTTCGCGTATATTTGTTGGAACAGTTAAATAATCCACCTTAATATCAGAATAATTTCTAGGCTCTGGTTCTTCTCTTAGCAATATAGTTCTAACTACATGGGCTATAAGCTCTCTGGTCAATGGCACTTCATGAGCAACTAATATGGCTGGCCTGGCGTCCTTTTGCCGAAGATATTCTTTGTCATGTCTCGCAATTGCGTCAGAAAGTTTGTCCATAAATTTAATAAGTTTAAATTGAGAAGGTTTTATTATAATGGCTTGATGAAAACGAATGCAAGCTAAAGCGAGGCCGGCCCAAGGCGTTGTTTGGCGACACTTACTCTCAAGAGGGTTTTGCTGGCCTCATTCATAAAAATGCTTTCTCATGCTTTACGCATGGAAGCACATTTTTACGAAACGGCCTGCTTCGCTTCATCCCGCCTTTGGCGGGATTCCGCTACGCACCGCAAAACTCGCACTTACCTGGTGGGCGGTGGAAGAGTTGAACTTCCGACCTCGACATTATCAGTGTCGCGCTCTAACCAACTGAGCTAACCGCCCTAAGTTTCCCCGAAAACACGGGGGTAGTATACCAAAACAGGGCCTCTTGTGAAAGCCCTGTTTTTAGATGAATTTTAGTTAACTTTAACCTGAAACTAAACTGTTTTGCTCTTTGCGAAACAATCTCTGCAAAGGACTGGCCTGTTGTTGCGAGGGACAAAAGGAACTTCTGTCTCTACGCCACATTGTGCGCATGTAACCTTTGTGAACTTCATATTTGAACGGCGCTCTTGCTTCTTTTTATCGCGGCAAGTTGGGCAACGTTTTGGTGCAGAAAAACCCTTATCTGCGTAGAAAGCTTGTTCTGATGCTGTGAATGTAAATTCACCATTGCAATCGCCACAAGCTAGTTTTTGGTCTTCAAAGTCTGCCATGTTAATCAACGAATTAAAAAATAAATTTCCGAGTTCTTAACCGTGGAGACCTTTTTTAATTCACTGATCGACCTCTCTATGAATATTTCGGTTCCCCTGACATTAAGACTGGTTAGTTTAATTATCATGCCACTTTACAAAAAAGTCAAGCGGTCCCAAGGTAAGGGCAGCCAGGCATATTTATGAAGATATATGGCTACCAACTTCCTCCAGCGCCACCTCCACCCGACCCACCGCCTCCAAATCCACCAAAACCACCTCCTCCGGATCCACCACCTCCAAGCCAAAAACCTCCTCCGCTGTGCCAAAAGTCCGTCGGCTTGCCGGCTAATTTTCGCTTTTCATAATTCTTAGAAAGTACCAAATCCAACAAAGATCCAAAAACTGCAAAAAACACCACACCTATTAAAATCATCATTCCTCCCCCATAAATCAGCGCTCCCGCAGCACCGCCGCCAACTCCTCCAAGCACTCCGCCAAGCCACCAAGACTTGCTGCGGGCCAAGAAGCTAAAGAAATAGTTAATAAGCGCAAATCCACCAAAAAACAATAATGAAGCCAATCCGTCGCCCATGCCTCCAGGATTTTTGGAAGTCGCATTTGGATCCGGCTTATATTCCCCTTTTGTGGCGGACATAATTGCATTCACGCCGGCCAAAATTCCATCTGACATTTTGCCAGCTTTGAAAAGAGGAAAAACTTCATTGCGCAAAATAGTACCGGTTAAACTGTCCGGCAGGGCTCCACCAAGCCCATTTCCAACATTTATAAAAGCCTCTCCCTGTGCAGGAAATGGCGCGCCTTCTTTTGGTCCAATCAAAAACAAAATTCCATTATTTCTATTTTTCTGGCCAATCGCCCAAGCAGTAAAAAGTTGCTGTGAATAAGTAAATCTATCCAATCCTTGCAAAGAATCCACGATTGCCACAACAACTTGATTGCTTGTTTCCGTTTCAAAGCCTTTTAAAATCTGCTCTATATTGGCTTTTTCGCTGGCGCTCAAAATATTTGCATAATCATTCACAAATCCGGTCGCCTTTGGAAAATCCACTGCAAAAACCAAATTTAGTAACAGCAAATTAATAATGAACGCGAGCGAAAATAATCTTGTTAATCTCTTCATAATTTAATTATTGCAAAGCTTACCAGCTGCCGCCTGCACCAGCTCCTCCAGATTTTCCGCCTCCAAAATGAGAAGTAGGTGTGGAAGATCCGCCTTTAAACGCACTTCCTGTGGTAGAAGCAGATCCGGTTGTTCCGCTGCCTTTACCTCCCTTTCCATCTTTTTTGGAGAAACGGCTGGCAATAATAGCAACGATAATAAACAAGACAAAAATTCCAACAAAAACGAGTGGATTTGATGATGTTGTTGTAGTGCCTGCTGCGCCAACTGCTCCGGTTGCACCTGCAGCTACTGCGGTGTATTCGCCGCGCGTGGCCTTCATAATCGCATTAATTGCATTGTTAATGCCGGCTGCATAACTCTTTGCCTGGAATTGAGGTACAAGTTCATTGCGAATAATTGATCCGGTAACACTGTCCGGCATCGCTCCTTCCAATCCCTTTCCAACATTTATAAAGATTTCTCCTCTTTCCGGAAAAACATAACCGGCTTTTGGACCGATCAACAAAAGAACCCCATTATCTTTTGTAGCCTTTCCAATTTTCCAATTACCAAAAAGTTGTTGTGAATATGTAAAAGGATCGAGTCCCTGAAAATCATTTACTATTACCAGGACAATTTCATTCGTTGTCTGAGCTTCGAAATTTTTGATTGTCGTTTCTAGAGAAGCTTTTTCGGAATAAGACATTAGTCCGGCAAAATCATTCACTACCCCAGTGGAAGTTGGAAAAGTTACCGCAAGTGCAATTTGAGATACAAATACAAACGATAAAACCAAAAGTGTAATTGAAGAAAATAAACGTACTAATTTAGTCATGGTGAAGTTAGATTAATGGCTTAAATAAAAGATATTATTAATTCAATTTAACAACTGGGGCATTTTGAGCCGCCGGAGTTGCCTCGAATCTTGCTCTTTCTTTAAAGCCAAATATTCCTGCAATCACATTGCTTGGGAATGAAAGAATATTCTTATTCAAATTATTAACTACTCCATTATAAGTATTGCGAGCTACAGAAATTCTATTCTCTGTACCTTCCAACTGATCCTGCAATTTCATAACTGCCTCCGAACTCTTTAGTTGTGGATAATTTTCCATAACAACTAACAAACGGCTAAGAGAAGATTCCACACCATTCATAGCTGCCACCTTGTCTGGGCTTCCTGCGGCTGCTCCGGAATATCTTGATCTTGCATCAGCCAAATCTTTAAATACAGTTTGTTCTTGTGTCATTAGGCCCTGCACTGAATTAACCAAATTTGGAATCAAATCAAAACGTCTTTGGTATTGTACTTCCATATCGGCCTGTGCCGTTTTTGCATTCTCGTTCAACGAAACGAGTGAATTGTAACCTCCCATTACCCAAAGAACGATAATAATTAAGACACCGAGGATTGCGAGTCCTACTATTTTCCCGGTTGAAAGCGGTTTCTGTGCACTTTGTTGCTCCATAAGGTTTGGAAAGTTAAAAAATTACTTCTGAGAGTATATCAAAAAAGCATGCTTCTAAAAAGAAAAGGCATGCCAAGTATATTGCCAAAAAACAAAAAAGACCGCTCAATCGGAGTGGTCCTGTATTTGTTTATTAGTCTGCTGTTGAAATTAAAACGCAATAGGGAAACCCTTCCCAACCATTATAATTGGGATCGACCTATCTGATTGACACCGAAGTGTCTGATCAAATATGGAAAAATTTCAGCCCCACCGAAGTGAGACAAATTTTTCTCCTCTCTTTAAAAGAGGTATTCCATCCGCAGGTTCTCCTACGGATACCTTGTTACGACTTAGCTCCAGTCAGTGATATCGCCTTGATTCTACCAGAGGCAAAACTTTAGGCGCTCCCACCTTCCATAGCTTGACGGGCGGTGAGTACAAGACCCAGGAACATATTCACCGCGCCATAGCTGATACGCGGTTACTAGCGATTCCAACTTCATGAGGTCGAGTTGCAGACCTCAATCCGAACTAAGACCAGCTTTGAAGGATTTGCTCCCCCTTACGGGTTGGCTTCCCATTGTACTGGCCATTGTAGCACGTGTGTGGCCCTAGGTATAAGGGCCATGCTGATTTGACGTCATCCTCACCTTCCTCCGACTTCTCGCCGGCAGTCTCCTGAGAAATTTACAACACAGGACGAGGGTTGCGCTCGTTTATGGACTGAACCAAACACCTCAAGGCACGAGCTGACGACAACCATGCAGCACCTGTCACCGGGTTCCTTACGGCAC
>JBAYHN010000075.1:0-5678 GCA_041666125.1 Candidatus Altimarinota bacterium
CAGATATTTTGTGGAGACGAATTAAGAAGCACAGTAGTATCTCGCATATGCAATTGCTCATACTTGCGTTAAAAAGGGGGAAGAATTAAATCAGAAATGGATAATTAACCAATTAGCAAAAATTGTTTACCAAATTTTTAAATTAAAGGAAGTATTTGCTGTTTAAATATTTCACTAGCTGCATTTTCCATAACAATACCACCTAAATATTTAAACCATTTCCTTTTTCCAAGTACGGTCATCAAGCCTTTCGCTTCAATCAAATCTTCTTTAAAATCATTATGGCATTGTACAGCATAGTAACATCTATTAATTTTTCTGGGTCAGATTCATTACCTGTATTAATCCCGTATTGGATTATAGTCTCAAGTCGCTTTCTATCATTCACTGTTATAGATTCGTCTCTTCCTATTATATTTTTATATTTTTCTGAATTATTGTCTATACTCAACACAGCAAAATCACGAATGTTTATCAAAAGTCCCTTTACGTTACTAATAGAAAATATTTTGGGGAATCTAATGAGTAAAAACGCCGCAACGAACATATATTGTAATTGTTTGCCTCCAGTATCTTTCTCTATCATCTTTCTTGCTGCTTTTGAAATAGATACATTCATACCAAACTGATAAAGGACATGTTTTGCAATACGCGGTTCTTTGGCTTCACCCTTCAGAAATTCTGATATATATCCACTTTGTCGCTCCGTGAATTTTATGCCATATGCAGTAAGAACCTCAATCACAATTTGATTTAGATCTATAGTTGGCAATTCGTAGTAATAGTGGATGATTTTCATAAGATATTCATCTCCATATCCCTGATGCAGTCCATATTTTTTCTCTATCATTTCACTCATCACCCTTCTATCTATCGCTAACACAAAAAGCGTATTTTCTACCGATAGGAAATTTTTTATACCTTCAAGCAATCTCACTGCGTTTTCAGGGAGACATCTATCTAGATCATCGACAAAAATCAATAATTTGGAAGCTCCAGCCTTTTTCAGTGCTTTTCCCAGCGTTACTTCAAAAGTTGATTTAAACTCCTCAACTTTATCGATCCACGTTCCGTGTTCTTTAAAGATTTTCTCTTCAAAGAGTGCTGCATCGTTGCATACATCTTTCACATCAACTATTTGACTGAATCTTAATAATCCAGATCCTATAACAAGGGCGTCAACCATAACTTTCTTCCAAGTGTCGCTATCTATTCCACATTCTTTTTTTATACAATTAAGTAGAGCAAATAAAAGGTCTTTTTGATCCGCATATTCGTATTTCCATGGTTCAAAATAAACAGGTTTAACATCTTGATTCCCCTCTAGATGTTTCTTTATAAAATGAAGCATTGTAGATTTTCCGCTTCCCCAATTACCATACAGCCCAAAACAATTTGGCAGTTCCATCTCTAGTAATATTTCATTGAGTATTACCTTAGATAAAGATTCATAACCGAATTTATCCATTTGGAACTCTTGAAGATGTTTTTCTGTTGGAAATCTCATATTGCTTCTTCTAAAATAAATTCCGCACGTCTTAATAATTCGTCGAATGTAAGTATCTCAATTCCATGTATACCACGTCTAAATCTTTCAAATGTATTCCTCTTGTCTCTATCTCCTGCTATTTGATCCAACCTACCAATTAATAATATACCTTTAGGAGTTATTGTATAAATTCCATTCCCTTCAAACCTATCACGATTATCAGCTGTTATTGCACCAGCTGTTTCCCATGTACCTAGATTTGATTGTAGCTGCGTTACACCATCAGTGAGCTCTTTGGACAAACTCCACGCTCCATTACGTTGAGCTACAGCACCTTGAAGCAAATTAGTTGCTGGTGTTTTAATCTCCACCAAAACAGTGAATCTTACATCGCCTTCTGTTGCAACAAGCACGTCACCTCTTTGCCCACCAGTTCCGTCCGCCCTAGTACCGCCATAATGTGGCTGCCCCTGTTCTTGCCTAAGAATCTGGTAATTCAATCCATATCCAAATATCCATTTATTTCTCTCGAAGAAACCCTGCCAATAGGCTTCTTCTCCAACACCTTTAGTAGATATGCTCTCCCTAAATTCACGCAAAGCCACCATTCGTAATTCGTGCACATGGCTTAGACACAATCGTTTTGCAAGTTCAGGGTCATCCTCTCTTAACAAATTCCAAAAATCCTCCGAATGACCTGTTGTAAGAATCTGTTCCAATATTTCACGTTTGTTTGCATCATCTATAACTACCACGCTATCCGCAGGTGCAACGGTGTATTCCTGCACTCCAGGTTTAATACCCTGTGCAGCTATTTGTTGTATATTAGCAATTTCTTCACATAACTTTCTTGTCTGGTCTGTTCCCAATTCTATTTTTACTCCCTCTAATGGATTTAGTTTTCTAAAATCCACCTCTGAAAGTTCTTCCCAATCTTTTCCTCGTTCTTTTTTGAACCTGACAAGTGTGCCACGTACACCACCAGGATGCACCTCTGGTTTAAAAATAAGCGCAGTATCAGGAGTTTGCTTTAGAACTATCCAATCTGTTTTCGCAAAGTCCGCAGTAACTGTTTGTGTATGTATAACATCGCTCATATTTGTATTTTACCCCTTTTTTCGTTTGTAAAGTGCAATGTGATTAAAATTTATCATCTAAAATCCTTGATTGTATGCCATTTTCGTTAAACCGCAACTGCAGTCCTTCCAAATGATCTGTTCCACATACAAAGATCACATTTATATTTTGCAGACTGTCACTTATTTTATCAAACCAAAACTGTTCCCTCCGTTTAAAGTCTTTCTTTTTTTCTTCTTCTAATCTTCTTAAGTTTTCAGAATCTAGTTGTTTCGGCAACCCTAAGTTCTTTATTATTTCACCGTCTGATAAGATTCCATTTTTCTCCCTCTCCTCTCTGTTTGGATCACAAAATTTGTGTTTTATTTTCAATTTCTCAGCGACATGCCCTACAGTTGATTCTGTTGCATCAGATTTTATTAAGCATTCTTCGTTAAATTCTTCTGCCAACAAGCCTATATTCAATTTTTTAATTTGTTTTTCTAAGTAGCGTTTAAACGCCTCTCTATCCCCAGAAGTTCTTGATCCAATACCATTATGCTGGATTTGATGATGGACGCCCTGTAGAAATATCATTCTAGGCCGTAACTTTGTAGGCATTTAGAGTAAGCGTTCTTATATTGAGGAACCATATATGTTCCCTCTTTGTAGGTACAATAACTATTTGCAGTGCAATAATCCTTGTAAAGTTCCATAGCAGCCTGTTCTGCTTGAGATACGCACAATTTCTTTTGTAATACTACCGTTTGAGCTTTTTTTATTTTCTCCTCCTCAATAGATTTTAATTCTTTTGCTTTTTCTTCCTCTATCCTTTTTTCTTCAGCAATTTTCACCTCTTGTTGTCTCTCTATGGATCGTTGTTTACTTACCTCGCCTGCATAGTAAAAACCTCCCAAGATTACACTAGCTATTAAAATAGTTACTGGTAACGATAATTTATTAATTCTCTCCATATATTGTATTATTTTTTCCACAGTATTTGGCATAGTATTAAACTTATTTTTATATATTATCGCCCCCTAGCACAACCTCCTCAGCACCTCATTCACCATCTTCTCCTATTTCTCTCAAAAAGGCTTCGGCTTCCTCCTCTCCCATACCTGCAAGCCCAATTAGCGCCGATGTTGCGTTAAACAAAGCGTCCTCCACGCTTTCCGAGGCTGCAATTTCGTCGCACACAGTTGGATCAATCGGATCTAAAATCTCACGACACGCATCCGCGACGTCTGCGGGAGTTAACTCTTCGGCATCTTCTTTATCATCTAGGCTCATAAGATTTTTCGTAAAATTTCATTCACCATCTTTGGATTTGCCTGCCCTTTGGCTTCTTTCATCACCTGCCCAACCAAAAATCCCAGCGCGGCGTCTTTGCCACCTTTAAAGTCCGCAACCGGCCCGGGATTTGCCTCAATAACCTTTTTGCAAATCTCTTCTATTGCGCCAGTGTCGCTCACCAATTTGAGTCCCTTCTTTTCGATAATACGCTCCGGCGCGTCACCACTCGCATACATTTCTTCAAAAATATCCGTCTTGGCCATGTTGTTTGAAATCACGCCGTCGTTTATCAATTTAATTAACTTGCCCAAATCTTGCGCCTTAACTTTGCAGTCTGCGAGCTCCTTTTTTTCATCCTTCAAATGCTTTAACAAAACAGTATTTATAAACGACACGGCTTTTTTGGCATCGCCGCTCGTTTTGGCCACAGCTTCAAAAAAATCCGCCATGTCGCGCTCTTCCGTAAGAATTCCGGCATCCTCATCAATAAGCCCATATTCGGTCATAAACCTCTGCTTGCGCTCGGCCGGCAATTGCGGCACCTGCGCACGCAATTTTTCCACATCCTTAGCTGAAATTTCCAGCGGCGGCAAATCCGGCTCCGGGAAATATCTATAATCATGCGCCTCTTCTTTACTGCGCTGGGAAACCGTCTCTCCCGTGGCATCGTCCCAGCCCATTGTCTCTTGAATAATCCGCTCGCCGGCATCTAGCTTTTCGGCCTGCCTTTTAATTTCATATGCAACCGCACTTTCCAGCGCGCGGAAAGAATTTAGATTTTTGACCTCGGTCTTTGTGCCAAGTTCCTTTACCTCTTTTTTGCGCAGAGAAACGTTGATATCAAAGCGCATCATGCCTTTTTCCATGTCGCACTCGCTGGCATTCACATAGCGCAAAATGCGGCGAATTTCTTGCGCGTAGGCGCTCGCCTCGGCCACAGAATTCATGTCCGGCTCCGAAACAATTTCCATAAGCGGGCATCCACTGCGATTGTAATCGCAAAGAGTTCCACCTGCCGTGTGAACCAATTTACCGGCATCATCTTCCAAATGCAGGCGGTTAATGCGGATTTTCTTGGTCTGCGCGCCCTCCACAGGAATTTCTATAAATCCATTCTGCGAAACCGGCCTATCATACTGAGAAATCTGAAAACCCTTTGGCAAATCAGGGTAAAAATAATTCTTGCGATCAAATTTGGAAAACTGCGGAATTTCGCAATGCAGTGCCAGCGCGGCCAAAATCCCCTTTTCCACCACCGTCTTATTTATAGAGGGCAACATTCCCGGAAAACCCATGCAAATCGGGCAAACATTGCTATTTGGCTGTGCGCCAAAACTGTCGTTGCTGCAGGCGCAAAACATCTTGGTTTTTGTAGAACTCTGCGCGTGAATTTCTATGCCGATGACCGGTTCGTAAGTTGACTGGCTCATGCGGCCATTTTATCACTAATTCTCCTGGAGATTCCAGATAAGAAACTACCCCTTGCATAAATCCAAAAAGGTTGCTAATATCACCTTACTAACCTTTAAGACCACATTAGATATGGCACCGGAAGAACAACAAATAAGGGTAATAGTATGTGCACGACTAACCCCTGAGTATGCGGAATTAGACAGAGAGGGCAAAGTAGGCAATGTCGCGACATCGCTTAGTGGAGAACGATTATTGATAAGGGAGAGAATGTTTGTGACTCGGGAAGAACTAAAAGAAATACTTACTGAAGAAGAAAGACCTGGTTCAATAATATTTACCAGTGAAAATAATCCAGCTGACGTAGCAACAATTGATGACCAAATTAATAAGAGCAAGACTGAGCGTTTGATTGATTATAGTGCAG
>JBAYHN010000076.1:0-5637 GCA_041666125.1 Candidatus Altimarinota bacterium
AATTCCAACACCACCAAACGCCAGGTCAACAATTTTTAGCGAAATTTCGTCTCCTTTTTTAAATTGAATCATGTATACACTCTACCATAGCCTTGGCCAGCCCCGCTTGGGCATGGCACTCGGCCTTAGCCTTGACATATTTGCGAAAAAGCGAGAGACTCCTCCCTCATGGATACATCAAAAGTAGATTCACAAGCTGACATTGTTCACCTGCCCGATGGTTGTGCTCCAGGTGGTGAGCGTGCAGTTAAAATTGTTGGACTAGCCGGTGTGCGCGAAAGAATTAGAATGGTAGCCAGCACAAACGCGACCGTGCTTTTAACAGGCAAGAGCGGAACCGGTAAGGAATTGATTGCTCGATTGGCTCATGAACTAAGCCCGCGACGTGATAAACCATTTGTGGCGGTAAATACCAGTGCACTTCCGGAAGGTTTAGCGGAGAGTGAACTTTTTGGTCATGAAAAGGGCGCATTTACTGGTGCCGTTAGAAGTAAAAAAGGACTTTTTGAAGAAGCACACGAAGGTACTCTTTTTTTGGATGAGATAGGGGAGGTATCTGCGGCAATACAAGTTAAACTTCTTAGAGTTTTACAGGAAAGGCAAATAAGGCGTGTAGGTGGCAATAAAGAGATTCCGTTAGATGTGAGAGTAGTTGCTGCTACCAACAGAGACTTAAATCAAGCAATGAAAGAAGGGAAATTTCGCGAAGACTTGTTTTATAGATTAGAAGCATTTAATTTTGAATTACCTCCTTTAAAAGAAAGGTCTCTACAGGAATTGGATGCATTAATAACCCATTTTGCGGCAAATAATGGCCATGGTCCAATTGAAATTAGTGGAGGAGCACTGGCAAAATTGCGACAGTACCCCTGGCCTGGAAATATTAGGGAATTGGAAAACGCCATCGAATACGCTCGTGTAATGCGTGGTGATGCAGGCAGTATAGAGCTTGGTCATTTACCTAAGAATGTTAGAGATTACGAGCTGCCTGAGAGTGAATCTCCCCTAAAGCGCATAGTTACACCCAAGTTAGCGATTGCACATTTGTCTGAAATTGTGGAAATGCTAAAAAGTGGAAATTTGGCACAGTTACCAAAGCTTATGGCAAAATACGGTGGCTCCACTGATTTTGCAAAAGGCATGGAGATGGCGTTGATAATTGCAGCATTGGATGCAAGTAAAGGGAACAGGACAGAGGCTGCAAGATTGCTTGGACTAAACCGTACAACTCTCATTGAAAAATTGAAAAGATACGAAATAGTTGATGGTGCTACCGAATAGGCCTCGACATGACAACTAAAAATGTGGTAGAATATAACGATGAAAATAACATTTTTAGGAGCCGCAAAAGAAGTAACCGGCAGCAAGCATTTGCTTGAGGTAAATGGTAAACGTATTTTTTTGGATTTTGGTATGTTCCAAGGCAGACGTGAAGAGTCTGACACAAAGAACAAAGCCATAAATTTTGATGCAAAGAAAATCGATGCTGTAATTTTGTCACACGCGCACATTGACCACAGCGGAGATTTGCCGATTTTAATGAAGGCCGGGTTTAAAGGCCCTATTTATTCAACTCATGCAACTCGTGATCTTTGCGCTCACATGCTCTTGGACAGCGGAATGATTCAGGAAAATGAAACAAATTATTTAAATGAAAAGCTTAGAAAGAAGGGGAAGCCGGAAGTTCAACCTCTTTACACGGCGCAAGATGCGCGCGACACACTTACTCAATTCGTTGGTATGAGTTATGATCATCCGTTTGAAGTTGTGCCGGGATTGGTTGTGTCTTTCCGCGAAGCGGGCCACATTCTTGGATCCGCACAGGTAATTATGGTGATTGATGATATTGAAACAAAAGAACAAAAGATTGTGGTTTTTACAGGAGATCTTGGACGCAAAAATTTGCCGCTTCTTCGGGATCCATATCAGGTAGAGCGTGCAGATGTTTTGATTATGGAAAGCACTTACGGAAATCGTTTTCACAAAAATGTTACGGATGTTCCGGAGCAGCTGGAAAAAATTGTAAAGGCAGCCTGTGCAAAGGGAGGCAAAATTATTGTTCCGGCGTTTGCATTGGAACGTACACAGGAAATTGTTTATTACCTTAATATTTTGGCTAAAGAGAACCGAATTCCAACGATTCCGATTTATGTGGATAGCCCGCTGGCGGTAAACTTGACCAGCATTTTTACATCGCATCCGGAATGTTTGGATCGCGATACATGGGAAACATTTTTAAATAATCAAAAGAATCCTTTCGGTTTCGGGCTTGTTAAATACATTACCGACGTGGAAGATTCCAAGGCCTTAAATGAATATCGTGGGCCGTGCATTATTATTTCCGCCGCGGGTATGTGCGAACATGGCAGAATTTTGCATCACCTAAAAAACAATATCGAAGATCCAAAAAACACGATTTTGATAGTTGGTTACATGGCCGCCGAAACACTTGGCCGCAAAATTCTAGAGAAACAGCCAATTGTTAAGATTTTCGGCGAACCATATAAGCTAAATGCCACTGTGGTTGTTATGGATGCCTTTTCTGCTCACGCAGACCGCAGCGATCTTATTGATTATGTGGAGCACATTCGCGACCTTAAAAAGATCTTTCTGGTACATGGCGAAGAGTCCCAAAGCACTATGCTTAGGGACATTCTCAAAGGAGAAGGCCATAAGGATGTAACTGTTGCCGGACCAGGTGAAAGTTTTACGATTTGAAGAAAAGCCAGATTTTGGTAGAATAGCTACGCTTTTTGATAAATCAGATAGCTTTAGGCGGGTATAGTACAATGGTTAGTACGTTGGTTTTCCAAACCAAGGATGCGGGTTCGATTCCCGCTACCCGCTCCATACACACGAGCGAAGCGAGTGTGCTAAGTTGTGCTACGGCATATTTGTGGTATAATTTAGGTGTATGAGGGAAGATCAAGAAAGGCCAGACAGAAATTTGGAAGAAGTTGGCCAAGAATTAAAGGATGGACTTGAGCACGGTGGCACCCTACCGGAAGGTTTACGCAATGAACTTATTGCTTTGCTGCAAAATCCACAAGCAGCGCCACAAAAGCCAGCACATGTTTTAGAAAGAACACGAGAAGTATCTAGAGATGCTCTACTTCTCGCTCTTGATGGATTTATTAGGCCTGGGAGCCCAGGCAGATCCACTTCTCTCTTGAGAGAATTGGGAGTGGAAGAAAATAATTCAGCAGCAGTTAAAATAATTCTAGAAAGAATATCAGAACAATTACAGAGGACAGATGATTTAAGAATATTAGAGAGGATGGTTAGCTTTTTGAGCGAAATGGTATCCGAAGGTTTTAATTATTTTAAAAGACAGGACATGAAGGTACTAAGGAAATTAATTTTAAAGAAACTTATGGAGTATAGAGGCCCTGATTCATGGGCATTTGGACGTCTTTTTGAGACAGTGGCCGATTACGATATGGCTGATTTTTCGATGCAGCCGGGAGTAGGAGGCGCAAGAATGGCCTACATGAGGCAGAAATTAGCGGCAACCAAGGTTTAAAAAAAAAGACCCTTCCTCTCGGAAAGGCCTCTTTTTAATTTATACTATTTAGTATTAGGAAAGGTGTTTAGAAACGAGCTTTGTCATTTCGAACATGTCTACCATTTTCTTTCCGCCAAATACTGCTTTTAGATTCTCATCAGCAATGATGTTTCTCTTGTGAGCAGGATCCTGAAGCTTGTGCTTCTTGATGTAAACCCAAAGTGCTTTTACCACTTCGGATCGTGGCATAGGTCCCTTGCCTACTACCTCTGCGAGTTCTTCACTTACCTTCATAGGCTTCATGAAGGCAGAATTTGCTTTTGCTTTCGCCATATTATGTTAGTTAATGATTAAAAACCTTAGGCATTATACCAGATTCTGCAAATGGTATAGGTGATAATCGGCATTACAGGAGGGGTATGGTATACTAAATCAGCTTTTAAGCTTTATATATGAGCCTTTCAATTGGCCAGCCGGCCCCAGAATTCAACCTTAAAGATCAAAATGGCGCGTACCATGGGCTTGGCGAATACCGCGGAAAGTGGGTTTTTCTTTATTTTTACCCAAAAGACGATTCTCCGGGTTGTACAATCGAGGCTTGTTCCGTGCGCGACAATTTTAAGCAGTTTGAAAAGTTAAATTGCGCAGTTCTTGGCATAAGCACCGATACCACAAAGAGCCATGCAAAATTTGACCAGAAAAATAAACTGTCATTTACGCTTCTTGCCGACGACAAAAAACAAACTGTGATAGGTTATGAGGTTTGGGGAGAAAAGGAATTTATGGGAAGGCAATATATTGGCACTATTCGCACTTCATTTTTGATTGATCCGGAAGGCAAAATTAGAAAAATCTACGGGGAAGTACATCCAAAAAGACACATAGCTGAGGTGCTTAAAGATTTAAATAAAATACAGAATCCCAAAAAATAAAAATCAGTAATGAATTACATAACAAATATAATAAATCGGTTTAGCATGGGCGTAACGGCGGCAATAATAACAAGTCTTGCCTTGATTGCCGGTTTAGCTCACGGAGAAGGCAATAAGAATACTATAGTGGCTGGTTTATTAATTATAGCGATAGCAGATAACATTGCAGATTCGCTTAGCATACACATTTATAAAGAAGCGGAAGGCGCGAGTAAAAAAGAAATAATTTCTTCCACCCTTGGAAATTTTACAGTTAGATTAATAGTGGCTTTAACTTTTGTGGGAATAATTTTGTTGCTGCCACCATTTTCGGCTTTTGTTGTTTCTATTATTTGGGGAATATTCTTGTTGGTGATTTTAAGTTATTCCATCGCCAAAGTTCACAAGATGAATATTTTTAAAGAAACGGCTTGGCATTTGCTAGTAGCTTTTCTGGTTATTGGCGGGAGCAAGTTGTTGGGTGGATTTATATCCGGGCAATTTGAATAAGTGGTGGCCGGGCAATTAAAATTGTGATGTGCGGCTCTCTATGCGTATTGTTTGATATGTGGTATAGTATAGGTGATATCTTTTAATTATAAGGATATGTCTTCTATTGATGAGCACATCGTTGTACCTGCAAGTGCAGAAACTGATACTCCAGCAGCAGATAGACAAGAGCTTCCAGTTGCAGGTTTAGGCAATGAAGTTGACCAAGTAACAAGGGCAACCAAACAACGTTTTTATGTTGAACGATTGCTTGCGCAAACTCCTAAGGAAGAAAGAGTTTCCAAGGCATCGGTTATTAGAGAGGAAAAAGAATTCTCAAAGATGGAGATTGTTGAGGCAATGGTTCAATTCGCGATGGATTGCAAATTGGAATTGGGAGAAGCTGAGGTTTCTAAAATTATTACTAACGAGGAAGGGAAAATACTTGTTATGGAATTTAAGGTCCCGGGTGATAACGGATCATATCAACTTATAGGTTTCACCATCAAAGGCAGGCATGGAGATGGGAATGAAGCTGGGAAAACCGGCATTGATAGAACTTCTTGGGATGCAGATGATATGCCAGACCCTGAAACATCATATGCAGATTACATAGACGGCAAATGGTTGTTTGTTGCTTAGAATAAAATGTAAATAAGGCCGCAATAGTGAAAAGTTTTGGTTTTTGATATTCTTGTGGCATGAACAAAACATCTTTTCGCATATTTACCG
>JBAYHN010000077.1:0-5598 GCA_041666125.1 Candidatus Altimarinota bacterium
AAATCTGAAGGGAAAATTAAAGGCGAAATAATATATAACGCAGAGACGAAGATATGAATAAGAACACTGAAAAATTAGAGGAAATTCAGCCGGATAGAGTTTCTGATCGACTCAAAGAGGCCGAAGATGCGCTCAAGAATAAAAAAGTGAAACTGCCAAAGGATGTTTTTAAGCGCGCCGAGGAAGGCCTGAGAAAAATTAACGAGAAACTTGAAAAAAGACTTCCGATATACGAAAGCGACTTTGATTTTATAGAAGAACTAAAGGATGCGATAAAGATTGCGCAACAATACAACGAAGCCATAAAAAGCCTAAAAGGCGGAGATTTGTATAATCCTGAAAAACCAATTGAAGGAGACAAAAAAGCACCTACAATGGAAGAAGCTATTAATACACTCCAAGCCAAACTCACCAAAGAACAGAAAGAAGTAATCGACCAAATGAAGAATCCAGTGTTGTTAGTTAAACCCATAACCACATGGAAGCGATTTGCGGAGAATCTCAACAGTGCGAAAAAGATCGGATATAACAATAGGGGATCGGAATGGACCGAAAATGAGAAAGACGCAAAAATAACGGACAAAATAACCGGGTGGGAAGTTGGGTTTGTGGAAGGGGAATTGGAACTTGAAGGAAAACCGGGTGCTGTTGGAGAACTAATCGCTGAATGGCAAATTGGCCATCAGTCAAAGAAAGGAGCCAAGCTTGCTACCAACAATGAATACATGCTTCTAGTGGCCAGGTCTATCAAAAAAGGAACCCCAATCGACAAGCAAAGCTTCTCTGTTCTTAGAGGAGAAGGAAGAGAAGAGATTATTGGAAAAGATGGGCGTGTTTCTAGCGGGGCTCGGAATGGTGGTGCGCCGGACTTCGGTGACTACAGTCCCGAGCGTCGTTATGCTGCTGCTCGCTTTCGTGTCGCAGTGATGGTAAAAATTTAAACAAAAATTATGTCAGAAGCAGCAAAAAAATTAGGAGACGCGCAAATACAGGAGCGAATTAACGATGCTGAAGATGCGCTGAAGAATGAAAAAATTAAGCTTTCCAAGGATGTTTTTAAGCGCGCCGAGGAGGGCATGAGAAATATTAATGAAAAGCTCGAGAATAATCTTCCGATCTATGAAAGTGATTTTGAGTTTGTGGAAGAACTGAATGAGGTGGTAAAGATTGGGCAACAATACCGTGAAGCCATGGAAAATTTGAAAAGAGGTGGTTTATACAATCCCGAGAAGCTTATTAAAAGGAACAAAAAAGCTCCAACAATGGAGGAGGTTATACAAATTGTAAGAACCAAACTCACCAAGGAACAGAAAGAGGCAATTAACAAAATGCAAAAACCCGTTTTGCAAATTGTGCCAAATCGTACCTGCGGAGAATATGTAACGGCTTTGGATAAAAACAAACCAATGGTTGATGAAAAAGGGAAAGCCCAAGCGAATGCGCGTGTCTCCGATTGGGCGAAAAATGCTTTTCGCAGAGCAGGCACTCGTGATAATGCTGAATACGGCCGTATTATGGGCTGGAAAGTTGTAATTACAGAAGGTGTTAATGCTCCCGCGATTCTTGACGGAGATGATGTAAGTAAAACTCTTGGAGAACGATGGGCATGGTATAAAGAAAATTTTGAAAAAAAAGGAATTTCTGGAATTGATTTTAAAAGCTATATGCTTCTTCAAATGGCAGGTTTCGCGAAAAATCCGCCAAGACCGATTGATGACACAGATGGCGAAGATAATACATGGACAATGCTAAACGCGGAGAGAATTTTTAACGGCTCGGTTGCCGGTGCTAACTGGAATGATTACAATACTCAGGTGGACATTTTTGCGGATCGTATTGAAAATGAGAACGATTACGCTCGTTTTCGTGTTGCGGTGATGGTGAAAATTTAAACTTTAAATTTTACTGAAGGTATTTTGCTTTGTTGACGTTTTGTTCGTCATTGGATTTTGCGTATATGACTTCGCCGGTGTCTAAAGTTGTGAGATAGAACCAGTAATCACTTTCTTTTGGGAACATGGCGGCCAAAATGCTTTCGATGGAAGGATTGCAGATTGGGCCCGGAGGTAAGCCGCCGAATTTTCTTGTGTTATATGGAGAATCCAATTGTAAATCTGCGGAAGTTATTTTTCTGTCTCCGGTGACGTAGATAATTGTGGCGTCCGTGTCCAATTTCCAACCGCTGTTTAAGCGTTTCCAAAGAATGCCGGACACGATTTCTCTGTTCTCTTTGCCGAAAACTTCGTTTTCTATGATTGAAGCCATTGTTACAATCTCGCTAACTGTGTGCTTTTTAATTTGCGGCTGATAATCTTTAAATTTATTCTCAAAATTATCCAATGCCAGATAAATTAAATCACTAGCCTTGAAATCTGAAGGACTTAAAAAATAAGTATCCGGATAAATATATCCTTCAAGTGGCAAATCTAATTTTTCCAAAGTTGGTTTATCTAAAAAAGTATAATATTTCCAACCATCGAATTTTTTTACCGCATCGATAAACTCGCTAGGTTTTATCAATTCCAAGTCTACCAATTTTTGATCAATATCTTTTATTCTTAAGCCTTCCTGGATGGTTATTATAAATTCAGCTTCTTTTGAATTGGTGATGTGGGCCGCTATCTCCTTGGTCGTCATAGATTTGGCTAGCATAAAGCGGCCAGCAACGATTTTCTCTCCAAGGCTGTTCAATTTTATATACCAATAGAATGAAAAATCACTTTTTATAAATCCTTTGTCTTTTAAATCCTTTCCTATATCTTTTGCCGTTTCGCCTTTCTTTATCAAGAATGATACTTTTGTTTGGCTGGTTGAATCTACGGCCGATGAAATGTCGCTCTTATATTTCAAATATCCCGCTAAAATAACAACCAGCAGGGCGACCCCCACTACCAAATAAAGCTTTTTTTTGCGATTGTAGTACATTTTTAATTTTTATTACCCCATCTGAGGCATATTGAAGTCTCCCATGACATCTTTCATGAGTTCTGCGCCAATTTGCTGAGACTTTTTGATTGCCTTGTTAAAGCATTTTTCGATTGAAGATTCCAATCTATTCTTGTTTTGCATGGCTTCATCACTGATTTTTATGGAAATTACTTCCTGCTCTCCGTTAATTACAACAATTACGCCGTCTTGCTCAGCCTCGATATGGGTATTTTTTAATTTTCCTTTTATATCTCTGGCTTGTTTCTGCAGTTTATACAGGTTTTTTGCTTTATCAAACATAGTTTTTGAGGTTATTTTTGTGGCGGCATTGTAGCACATTTGGTCATTTTTAAAAAAGTATTGCGCAAAAATGCACTTTTGGTTAGACTAGGCGGGCATTATTTATTGATACGAATAGTTTATGGACGCAGTTGTATTACCAGTTCAGACAAGAAGTGAAGGCGTTAAGCCAAAAAATCTACTTAAGGAAAGATTGATTCCTGCCGAATATTATGGAAAAGGAATTAAGAATAAGACCCTTCAGGTCGATTACGGAACTTTTAGAAGAGTTTATAAAACTGCCGGTACAAACACTGTTATTAAGCTTGAAGTAGACGGAAAGGACAAGCATGATGCTCTTGTATATGATGTTCAATATGACCCTATAAAAGATACAATTTCTCACGTGGATTTCATAAATGTTAGAATGGATCAGGAAATACACGCCAAACTTCCGCTTGAATTCTTTGGTTTGTCTTTGGCTGTTAAGGATATGGCCGGAACGCTAACTCCGCACTTAAATCAGATTAGCGTTAAATGTTTACCGGGAGCCTTGGTTCCAAAAATTCGTGTAAGTATAGAATCATTGGTAGATTTCCACTGTTTCGTCCGTGTTAAGGACTTGGAGATTCCTGCCGGAATAACAGTTTTAAATGGCCCTGAAGATATCGTCGTCACAGTTGTACCTCCAAAGGCTGAAGAGGAAGAAGCTCCAAAGCCGGCTGAAGGTGCAGTTGCGGCTGAAGGTGCTGCTCCGGCTGACGGTACCGCTCCTGCGGCAGCCGCAGCTCCGGTTCCAGGCCAAGCTCCGGCGAAAGGCCAAGCTCCGGCGAAAGAATCAGGCAAGGGAGGCAAATAGTTTTTTTATGACTTTAATTTTGCGTAGTTGCTTTTTTCGTGTTGCACGCTATTATGCTTGTGTTGTTTATTTAACCTCTTTCCTATGAGTGCGCAAAACATGCCGATTGTTGCCGAGATCAAAGACGCAATCGAGATTTTAAAGTTTAATAAGCCTAAAATGGCAGAAGTGGCCGCGAAAGCGTCTGCCACAAAATGGGCAATCATCGTGCTCGCGGCCCCAGTCGTCGTCAATTTAATTTTGATGATGATTAGAACTCCGTCCGGATTCGGATCGTTTTTCGGATCTTATCTTTTGTGGACTGTTCTTATCCCGGTTTTATCTTTTGTCGGCCTTATTTTTATCGTCGATACAATCGCTTCAAAAATGTATCATGCAAAAAGTGATTTCTGGGGAATTTTCAGGGTAATGGGCTACGCTTCAATCGTATTTTGGATTTCTGTTCTACCTTGGCTGCTTGGCGGAGTTCTTGATGTTTTCAGATTTTATAATTTGATAGTTCTTTTGGCAGGAATTTGGAATCTTTTGGTGGCCTATCATATGCTTCTCGAGCATTACAAATTGAAACAGCAGGATGTTGTTATAACTTTGGTTCTTTCGATAGTTGGCTATTTCATCGTTAACTATATTTTGGGAAGTGTTCTTATTGGTGTCGGATATCGAGCATTTTAGGAGATAGTTAGGATTGTTTTTCCTTTTGATTAAGCCGCTTTTAGACTTTCTAAATAGCGGCTTTTTTGGTATAATTTATTGATAAATAGTATCCAAATATGGCCGATAATACTCAAAATCAAGGAGGAGTTACTGGAGATCAAAATCCGGATCAGCAAAAACGCCCGGAAAGTCCCTCTAATTCACAAAAAAACGCTTACAGGCAGAAGCGTTTTAGGTATGCAAAGAAGGTAAAAGAGGGGCAGGCCAAGGGTGAGACAAAGCAAAAAATTGATGAAATAAAGCCAAGGGATACAAAAATCAATGGTGGCCAGAACACTAATCAAAATAATGTCAACAGAAATAGAAATCAAGTATTCGGCATGCCCGGACATGGTGATGGCAGGGGTGGAGTTATCGGACGATTGGTTATGCCAAAACAGGAGCCGGTTAAACAAGAGCCGGTAGGTCCGAAACCGGAGCTACCAAAGCGAGAACCGACCGTGCCGAAACAAGAGCCACCGAGAGAAAAACCGGCGCAATCCATTAATCCTTTTTTGGTGGATTTTACAGGCGAGAAAAAGCAGCCGGAAAAACAGAAACAAGAACCGGCAAGACAAGAACCTGCGAAGCCGAAACAGGAACCACAAAAGTCTGAGCCGCAAAAACAGCAACCGGCTGTGCCAAAAACCGAGCCGCAAAAACAGGATCCGTTCAGGTTAAAACCTGAGCCGGTTCAGCCTAAACGAGAACAAAGGCCTTCGCCTTTTCCTGTGATGCCTAAGCCGCAAGAGCAAAAGCCTGTTACTCCGAAAGCTCCTGAGGTTAAAGCTCCTGAAATGAAAATTCCCGAGGTTAAGATGTCCGAACAAAAGGCCCCG
>JBAYHN010000078.1:0-5574 GCA_041666125.1 Candidatus Altimarinota bacterium
ATTATTAAATTGGCACAGAGATTAAATTTTGATTCATCTATAAACACGGTTCAGCTTTTACTTACCTATGTTGATTTAAGGCGCACGAGATTTGGTGAACTTACACCAGCGGTACAAAAAACCGTAGAGGCTGGCATAAAAGCACCGGTGGATAGACTCTGCGGCTCTACAATTAGTGCATGGAGAGCTCTTGGTTATACAACTGCCGGAAACCTCACAGCGAAGATGCGGCAATCGTGGGATGCCTTTAGGAAAGAATTAATTGCAGCAAGTGAGGAAGGTAAAAGCACACCTTTTGCAGAACACAATAAAAAAATTGACGAGTTAGAGAAAAATAAGGCGGCTGGCAAATACAATCTATTAACTCCGGAAGAAAATGAGGCATGGAAAAATCATAAAACGGTTGAAAGACTTATAGCCGTTGGAGCTTCTCGTTTTCATGCCGGAATTCGCACAATAGAAAGCTTGGGGGATGAGTTTAATTATTCCAATTTTAAACAAGCGATGAGATCTGTATCCCAACAATCAACTCCAGAACGAGCGAAAGTGGTTGAGGAAACTCCTGCTCCTAACAGATCCAGTCCTTCCTTACTAAAAAAACTTTTTCAAAGCAGAGTTGCCCAATTACTTGCATTAACTGCTGCTATTGGCACTTTTGGATATACCGTTTTTAATAGGTCAGACTCTTCTTCTGATCATACTGAATTTACATTGGCGTCTGCCGACGAAGATTCACACACTACTTATAATTTGGGTGAGCCCGAGTTGGTAGCGGCTGAAGATTTGGATCAACCGACGGAGTCTAAGAAAATTACAAGAGCGGAATTAGATCAACAACCTAAAAAAGAAGAAGCTCCTAAAATTCCATTTAGTGGAGACTACACAATTCGCGGTGGCGAAGGAGTATCTCATGCTACAAATTTCTTTTCGAAAAATCCGGATTTGCGCAAAGCAATATTTGATAATTTAATTAAAAATCCGAATTCGCCAGAAATTGCAAAAATCCGCACGTGGCTGCAGAAAATCGGACGTATGGATAAGTTTGAAGATCAAGTTATACATAGCTGGGTAACAGGCCAAATCGAAAAATTTGCCGGGAATATGATGTTCGTTGGATACACGGTTAATATAGATTTTAGTGATGATGAATCGCGACCTCAATTAAAAGTTTTTGATGTAAGTGGAAAGTCGGTATCTCCTGCTTCTGCTCCTTCCCATTCACCTGCAAAAATTCAACAAGAAAAAACAATTGCAGCTCCAAGCCTTGCGCCAGCAAGCACGTCTACTGAGACTGCTGGCACGGAACGCTTGAGCGCGGTAAGGCAGGTTATGCAAGGACTAAGAGGATCATTGGATTTGAGTGCGTTTGATAAACAACCAGCTGATCCAAACAACAATCCTATAAATTACAATTTAGATAGAAGCAAACAATTGCGCACTCCCCCTCCACCATCGCAAAAACCTTCGCAAATTAGTGAGACTTCTCTTGCAAGTGCTAGAAATGCTTCACCTTTTGGCCCTACTGCCAGCGCGGAAAAGAAAAAGAGTGCGAGTCAGTCTGGCGTTATAAATATTGCAAGAATAACTGACGTAAGCGATCAAATAAATCGTGCCCAGTCAGCGCTTGCTCCTTTGCTACACACTCTTTCTCAAATACCATATGGTTTAAAATTTAAGAGAGACAGCAAAGGCTGCTTCCAGGTTCAAGAAGGATTCTTTGGCAAACTTTTTGGCACTAAAGGGCAATCAAAGCAGTGGAAACAATTCCTTCGCGAAGGTGATGTTATTGCAGTTAGAGCTGCAGAACTGATGGATGATATTGAAGATTTGAGGGTGAATGGGTAAAAGTGTTAGCCCAATTAAAACAACCTCATGCACGCGAAAAAGGAGGCCGCGTTTTTGTGGCTATGAATCTTTACATTACTAGTTTTCCATCCTCCACCCTCAACTTAATGTTGTATAACATATCTGGAGTCATACAATGATATACACACAAATCTGATTTACGTCAATTTGACATATTTATAGCGCTCCCTTATATTTCAGTCTTATATTTTTTAAATAAATTAAAATATGGGATCATCTGAAACTAGCCAATCTGAAAGAAGCCTCGATAAATATCTTGGAGATTATAGTCCAAAAACGCCAGTACGTGATATTGATGTGGTTTATGCAGAAGCTCTCACAAGCAGACTGATGGAAGTACAGGATGATGGAACGGAATTATTAATACCAGGTGCAGTAGAAGCTTTAGCAGAACAGTTAGTTGGCAGTTTGCGCAAAACAGCTAAATCTGGACAACCAGTAGAAAAAACCATACTACAGAACGGCAACCCTTTTAAGGGAATGATAGATGCCATTAGAAAGATCACTAATCCTGCAGCTGCGGAAAATCTTCCCGAAGGAGTACAAAGGGTAACAGTTCAGAATTATGTTGGTGGTGCTAGAAATGGAGCAGTCTTAGTCTCTTCACCTACAGGAGGCAAAAACATGAGTTTAGAAACTGGAACTCCAGGAAAGTTTAAACCGGGTGATACTATTCTGGTGAGATTAACCGATAGAACTGATGCATACCAAAGAAGAATTGCTATTCCGGTATAGGGTATAGATAAATTCCAGATAGTTTATTGTATTTTCGTGTTAGTAACACTTTTAGAGTAAAATCTAGCTAGTGGATTCACGCATTCAAAAAATCATAAAAATTCTGGATAAGCTTTTCCCGAACCCAAAAGCGCCGCTGCATTTTTCGACTTCTTTTGAATTATTGATTGCGACAATTCTTTCGGCTCAGTGCACGGATGAGCGCGTAAACAAAGTTACTCCGGCGCTTTTTGCTGCGGCAAATACTCCGGAAAAAATTATTAAACTTGGCGAGCAAAATCTAATTAAATATATTAAATCCACAGGTTTTTATCGCGCTAAGGCGCGCAGCATAATGGGTGCTGCCAAAATGCTCGTGGAAGATTTTAATGGGCGCGTGCCTGGAACGCTTGAAGAATTACAGAAATTGCCAGGCGTTGGGCGCAAAACGGCGAGCGTAGTTTTGATTCATGCATTTGGCATTCCGGCTTTTCCCGTTGATCGTCACGTTTTGCGCGTTGCAAATCGACTTGCGCTGGCTCATGCAAAAACTCCGGATGATACTGACGAGCAATTGCGCAAAGCTATTCCGGAAAAATTATGGATTCGCTCACATTTGCAGTTGGTTTTTCATGGCCGCGGGCTTTGCAGACCAAAACCAAAATGCGAAATCTGCCCCCTGCTTCCATATTGTCCGGAAGGCAAAAAACATGTTAAATAAGGCCTAAACACCATGAATTACTTTCAGCAAATTATAGAATTACAGCAAAAATCCCCTCGCCCTGGAATGAGCACTTTAAAAAGTGTAAACAGCGATTACACGAGCCATTGTTCCGAGTGCAAAAACTGCTATTTGCTAATCGGCAGCGAACGCGACGAAGATTGCTTGTACGGAAACTGGCTTTATTACTGCCGCGACTGCGTGGACAGCGATTTTTTATTTAAATGCGAACTTTGCCACGAATGCACCGACTGCGAAAATTGTTATAACTTAAATTTTTGCCAAGACTGCACTACTTGCACGGATTGCTCGCTTTGTTACGACTGCAAAGGATGCAAAAATTGCTTTGGATGTGCCGGCCTGCGAAACAAGGAGTTTTGCGCTTTTAATAAGCAATATTCGCACGAAGAATATATTAAAAAATTGAGTGAATTAAAAAATGCCGACAATAAAAATAACATGCAAGATTTCGAGGAAATAAAATTAAAAACTCCGCGCCTTTTTGCTCACGTTGCCGACAACGAAAACAGTCCCGGCGATTATATTTATCACTGCAAAAATAGCTTCGCATGTTTTGACGGCAAAAAACTTGAAGACTGTTTTTATATGACTTCCTCAATTGAGTGTAAGGACTGTGCAGATATGGCAAATAGTTATTTTGGCTGTGAATTAAGCCATGAAGTGATGAGTTCGATCGAGCTTTATAACTGCAATTTTTCAAACTTTTGTTACAACTCGCGAGATCTGGAATATTGCGAATGGTGCTTTAATTGCAGCAATTGTTTTGGATGTTTTTATCTTCAGCACAAGCAGTTTTATATATTCAATCAGCCATATAAAAAGGAGGATTATTTTAAAAAAGTTGCGGAGATAAAAGAAGCGATGCGTGCGAAAAAAACTTACGGCAAACACCTACCATCAACAATAAAAATCGAAGACTCGGCAATAGCAAATTATTGGAGAGCCTAGAGGTTTCTTTACAATTTGCACGGATTGGAAAATAAATAAATTGGCGCGGCAATAAAGAATATTTGCAAAATTATTACTGGGTTTTATATTGAATTCCCAACATCGGAATTTAATAAT
Organism: Candidatus Altimarinota bacterium; assembly: GCA_041666125.1. Classification (GTDB taxonomy): domain Bacteria; phylum Patescibacteriota; class Gracilibacteria; order UBA1369; family UM-FILTER-53-11; genus JBAYHN01. The sequence goes on from JBAYHN010000078.1 coordinate 4,388, forward strand.
TTTTTCATAAAAAGTTTATAAATTTTTAATGTGTTTTTGCTAGGGTGAATGGCATATTTTTTAATTTCACCTTATGGCAGAACAACTTTATGCTCTTCAATGTCACGTTGATGAGCTCATAAAAGATATGCAAGAACTCAAACACAGTTACAATTCGGTCGATTTTATAGCCCATTCAATAAAATATCTCAGAGACGAACAGGTGTGTCAGTCTGAGCAAATGAGGAGAATGGAAGAAGATATTAGAGAGCTTAAGACAGACTCACAGTTTGTAAAAGATCAACTATCACTCATGTTCCAGCAATTAAAATTAATTACTAATCACTTGGGTATCATTATTAATTGATTAATAAACTTATTCAAACCATCAATAATGTCCTATTCAAGAGCCAAACGGCGGCGGCGCACACACAGAGATATAAAACATTTTTTGAGGGCATGGAAAGTTATAAAAAGAAGGATTGCCTTCAACGAAGTGAAGTGGGCAATCAGAAAGCCATTTACCTCGTTTATTGTTAACTACTGCCTAACTGAAGAGGAACTCAACCCTTAAAGTTCCTCCCCTACAGCACTCTTAAAACCTCATATACCCTTGACGAAAATAGCTATCTATGCTATAAATCTCTTCTAATGCCTCTAGATCTACATTCAGCAAGAGAATTGCCAGATGCCCCAGTAACAGGGGCACGTCCACAGCAATCAAGAACAACCACGCGTTTAGGCAACTTTTTCCGAGGAGCCGCCTTGGCTACATTGGGTTTATTGGCCACAACAGGAACTGCTTCGGCCAGGCCTCCACAAGAAATAAGAGCAGAACAGGTTGATTTAAGCAGATTAACGGAACGAGAGCTTATAGCTAACCTTAAACAAATATTGGGAGAGGGAACCGTTAACTTTATACTAAGGCCTTCTGAAGATGAGAGGGAGGACTACTACAGTGGACGCACCGACTTCTTGAGGATTATGAGCGAAGAACGCTGCCTTAGCACCCTAACTTCAAACGATATAGACGACGACAGTCCTGCTCAAAAATTAGCAAGACTACAGAGTGATAGAGCTAGAAAAATAGATTTAGCCGGAAAATTAAAACCATTTTTAGCAGAAGCAAAAACAAGAGGCCTATCTTGGGCTTTTAAATTTGATTATTATTTGCAAATCCCACCTGAACCACACGTTAACTTTGCCTA
>JBAYHN010000079.1:0-5138 GCA_041666125.1 Candidatus Altimarinota bacterium
AAAGAAAGCTGCTGTCAAAAAAGCTGAGTAATTTATGAGAAATAGCTTTGGAAAAACATTCAAAGTTACTACGTTCGGAGAATCGCACGGAGTTGCTTTGGGGTGCGTAATAGATGGTTGTCCGGCACAAATATCGCTTAAAGAGGAAGACATTCAGCGCGAGCTTGATCTGCGTAAGCCGGGCCAGTCTAAATTTGCTACGCCAAGAAAAGAAAATGACAAGGTGCGCATACTTTCGGGCGTATTTGAGGGCAAAACGCTTGGGACGCCAATTGCTATGATTGTGGAGAATAAAGACGTTAGAAGTGAGGATTATGGCAATTTGAAGGAAGTTTTTAGGCCGGGGCATGCGGATTTTACATGGGAGGTGAAGTTTGGGGTGCGTGATTTTAGAGGAGGAGGAAGATCTTCCGGGCGAGAGACCGTTGCCCGTGTAATGGCGGGAGCGGTTGCGCAAAAGATATTGGAGGCTGAAAAAGCGACGAAAGAAAAAAAGAAAGGCGGCAAAAAAACATCGGGTAAAATTAAGATTTATGCCTTTGCGGCAGAAATAGGTGGTATTGCGGGCGAAAAGGTTGATTTGGATTATATTGAAAAGAATCCCCTGCGCGCCGCAGACGCAAAAAAAGAACCGTTGATGGAAAAAGAAATTTCGTCTGCGGCGCGCGAAGGCGACTCCGTCGGCGGCATAGTGGAAATAATAATTAAAAACGTTCCTGCGGGCCTTGGCGAACCTGTCTTTGGCAAACTTAGCTCAGATCTCGCCGCCGCCCTCTGTTCTATTCCGGCCGTAAAAGGAATTGAATTTGGCGCCGGCTTTCTATCTACAAAAATGAGAGGTTCGCAAAATAACGACCCACTAACTTCCAAAAATGGCAAAATAACTTTTACCAAAAACGACGCCGGCGGACTACTCGGCGGAATCTCAACCGGCCAAGACATAATAATAAGAATAGCTGTAAAACCTACTTCCAGCATCTCAAAACCTCAAAAAACCATCACAAAACAGGGCAAAAACACTCAAATAGAGGTAAAAGGCCGCCACGACGCCTGCATTGTCCCTCGCCTTGTACCGGTCGCAAAAAACATGGTCGCGATTGTACTCGCAGACCATGTTTTGATGCAAAAAAGAAATTTGTCCTAGTTCACGCTGACCCGATTCTAATTACACGATTAAAATCCAATTTCCATTTTTTGAATATTCCCCATACCACCTCCACTCATTTTTGGCATTTCCGGCATTGTTCCGCCAAAAAAGTTTAGAGGTTTTATATTACCGACATCTTCGTCACCAATTGCGCTGTCCATAACATCTTCAAACTGTTCACGCAGAGAATTCAAAATATCTAGTGAATCAACGGCGTCCGTCGGATCAAAATTTGCAGACTTTAACTTTGTCTTCAAGTTTGCCATTTCGGTCTTGGCCGCAGCCACGATTTCTTGCAATTTAGCGGTATCAATCCCCTTTTTCTTCAATTTTACGATTATTTTTTCTGCAGTTTTAATTCCATTATCAACGCTTTTCACCGCGCGAGATATATTTTTAACAGCATCGAGCATTCCAATTGCCTGGCGAGAATCACCTATATTTGGAAAGAAATCTTCCTCAAGCAATCTAAATGCCTCCTGCGCATTCCCTGCCTTGGCAGCTTCAATTGCCTTATCGTAAGCGCTTTTTACAGCATCCACTTTAACCTGTATGGCTGCAATATTTTCGGTTAAATCCATTTCTGATTTTTCAATTTTAATTTTCACTTTTTCAAAAGCCTTGATGAGATTTGCCATTTCGCGATCAGCCTGTTTTTTAATTTTCGGAAAATTGGCCAACATATTTAGTGGCTCAATATTTACATCAAGAACATCTACAAAATCATTAAAATCATCAATTGCGGTAAGCACCTCATCTGTCATGTCGGTTGCGCTGTTTATTATTGCAAGAGCCGCTTTTCCTTTTTCCAAAGAGGCCAAAACTTCTGCCGAGGCCGGATATCCGGCTTTTGCTGCACCGGCAACCGCCTTATCCATTTGAGCTACTGCTTTTGCCATGCTCTTTGCACCTTTTTGCAATCGAGCAAGTCCTTTCTTTTGCATGTCTGACACTCCGGCTGGAGGACCAAATTGGCCGCTAGTTCCTGCGTCATCAAGCGAAGTTCCTGCAGGTGCTCCCATTTGCTGCATCAATTGTTGAAGTTGTTCCGCAGTTGGAGGCCCGGAAAATTGGGCGAACGACCCAAAAGGCAGAGCAACGAGAGTAACCGCCGCCACCGTACAAAGCATTTTTTTCATAAAAATGGGTTAAAGAATATGGTTAAATGCCAAACTATTTTATCACAGTTTTTTCATATTTTTGCATGCGATCTAATCTGTAAACTCTACCAATTGACGTACTTAGTGTTTTATGCTACTATTAAGAGAACACAAAAATAAAATTTAACTAAAAAATATGTCGGGAGCAGAACACAAACCAGGTGCCGATGACGAAGCAGCGGAAGAAGCGAAGAAACAAGAAGCTGCTGCAAAAAAAGATAAGAAGACTGGTCATGAAAAAGGGCACGCTGAGGCTGGGCAAAAAAAGCCAGTTACAGATCATGTAAAAGACGCGTGGAAAAGAGTTGGAGCACCAGTTACCGACTGGGTTTCATCATCTGCAAAAGGTGTTGTTGGAGGTGGCTGGGAACTTACAGGAGGCACAATTGGAAACGAAGGTAGAGCCGTTGGTAGTGAATTTTATAAGGCCGGCGCAAATGTTGGACATGCTGCATCAGAAGGTTCCCAAAGAGTAAAAAACGAAAATCTCGCTGGAAAAATAGGGGCTGGAGCCAGAGTTGGAAATGAAGTTGCAACTGAATCACTTTTGCTTATACCTGACGCTGTGGCAAGATATGCGCTAAATACTCCAGGAAGACTAATACATCAAGTTACCAGAGCAGTAGATAAGGTAATGTATGGAGTTACAGGTCAATGGAAAAAACTAAAAAGTAGAGGAGGCCAACAAAAAGAAAATCCAAGTGAAAATAAAGGCTCAGGAGAATGATTTGCGTGTATAATACCGCACGTCTATGTTTGATTTTGATGTGCGCGCAAAAGACGCAAGCAGCCGAGCCAGAACCGGCACTTTTTCAACTCCACACGGAAACTTTTCCACTCCGATTTTTATGCCATGCGGCACAAAAGGCGCTGTAAAAACGCTAACTCCGGATGAATTAAAATCAGTTGGCTGTGAAATAATTTTGGGAAACACTTTTCATTTGATGCTGCGCCCCGGCGAAGAGTTGGTCCAAAAAATGGGAGGACTTCACAAATGGATTGCTTGGGACAGGCCAATGCTTACCGATTCCGGCGGCTTTCAGGTTTTTTCGCTTAGCAACATGCGAAAAATCACAGACGAAGGAGTAACTTTCAAATCGCCAATAGATGGCAGTTCGCATTTTATTTCTCCCGAAAAAGCGATTGAGATTCAAGAAAAACTTGGCGCAGATATTATTATGGCGTTTGATGAATGTCCGCCTTCGACTTGCGATAGAGATTATGCGCACAAATCTATGGTAAGAACGCATGAATGGCTAAATCGCTGCATAAAGGCAAAAAAGCGCAGTGACCAGGCCCTCTTTCCGATTGTTCAGGGAGCGGTTTATAAAGACCTTAGGCAAGAAGCTGCAAAATTCATTTCGCAAATTGATTGCCCCGGAATTGCAATTGGTGGCGTTGCCGTCGGCGAATCAAAAGAGCAAATGTTTGAAGTTATAGAAACCGTAACTCCCCTTTTACCTTTAAATAAGCCGCGATACTTAATGGGCGTTGGTGAACCAACAGATATTTTAAATGCCGTTGCCGCGGGAATCGACATGTTTGATTGCGTTTTGCCAACACGGCTTGCCCGCCACGGCAGCTTTTGGACAGAGTTTGGCCGCGAATCAATAGACAAGAGTGAAAATCAAAAATCCGAGCGTCCGCTTGGCGAAAATTGCGCCTGCTATACCTGCAAAAACTTCTCGCGCAGTTACCTTCGCCATCTTATGATCGAAAAAGAAATTCTTGGGCACCGCTTACTCACAATTCACAATCTCCATTTCTTGCTGGATTTAATCCACAATATAAGGAAAAATATTGAAGAGGGAACATTCGAAAATCTAAGAAAAGATTTTCTGGCAAAATTCAAATCCCCGGAGGTCAAATCCATTTCATAACAAAATAATCACATGGCAAAAATAGATAAACACTTGGCCGATTTTCTGTATGAACTTGGAATGATGAAAAAGATTTCGCACTGTGGAACAAAATTTGCCGGAGTTAAACATCCGGACAGTTTGGCCGAACATACCTGCCGCGCGGCACAATTGGGCTTTATTCTAGCCAATCTGGAAGCTGCCGATGCCGGTAAAGTTTCTGCAATGTGTTTATTGCACGACGTTGCCGAAATTCGCATTGGAGATGCACACAGAATCGCAAAGAGATATTTAAAGACAGAAGAAGCAGAGCGCCGCTCGTTTGAAGAGCAAACCGAAAACCTGCCAGCTGAAGTTAAAACTAAAATGCGCAATTTGTGGAAAGAATTTGACGAACAAAAAACTTTAGAGTCACAAATTGCGCGCGACTCAGACCTTCTCGAAACCATGATTCAAGCCAAAGAATATTTGGATATTGGCCACAAAGCCGCCAAACGCTGGCTTGATAATGGCAGCAAATTCCTAAAAACCAAAAACGCAAAAATCCTCTTTAAAGAAATTTCCAAACGCCAGTTCACCGACTGGTGGGATCTTTTGAATAAAGTTTAATCTAGGGAACCTAAAAACCGTGATAAAATAGCACCATGATTGCATACCTCTCCGGCAAAATTAAAATTAAGCACGAAAAAAACTTTGTGGTTAACGTAAATGGCGTTGGCTATCTTGTTAATTCCACAAAAGGCCTACTGGAAAGCGTTTTGGAAGATCAAGAAATTGAATTATACATCCACACAAATGTTCGAGAGGATGATATTTCGCTTTATGGTTTCAAAACTCAGGATGAATGGAAGTTCTTTAAATTACTTTTGACTGTCTCCGGCATCGGTCCAAAGTCTGCGCTGGAAATTCTAAACGCCCCAATGCAAAAAGTTCGCCAAGCTATCGCTAAAAAAGAAGTTGCGCTACTCGTTC
>JBAYHN010000080.1:0-5076 GCA_041666125.1 Candidatus Altimarinota bacterium
AATTATTGTTGATCCTGAAAATGTTATTGATGAAACAAATGAAAAAGATAATGAATCAATTTTTTACCTAGAAATGGTATCGGATTAAGGCAACATCGCGATTTAGTGGAGAGGGTAAGGGGAGTCGGTCAGGCGTCTTTTTTGTCTTAACAAAAAAGCGCCCGACCCGGTCTCGGCGCCCTGCCGCTTGCAGAGGCGCCTCCGGCATTCGACTCCCCTTGGTTTTAATCACATACATAACAAAAACAGGCACTAATCTTGAGTACCTGTTACCTTGACTTTTAGTGGAGCGGGTAAGGGGAGTCGAACCCCTATCCACTGATTGGCAACCAGTTGTAATAGCCGCTATACTATACCCGCTTAAAACGCTCCCCCAATTTAGCAGATCCCGCAAAAAACTCAATCTAAATAAATCATATTGCGCTATCTGAAGATGTTTTATAGACTGTTGCTGTTGTTTCCTTGAGAGTGCCAGGGTAGCTCAGTGGTAGAGCACACGATTGAAAATCGTGGTGTCGACAGTTCAATTCTGTCCCCTGGCACCACAGACAACAAACGAGTCCTATGGTAGTCCTTGAGCGCTCCCTGTCAGGAAGCGAAAGGTTTACCATAGAGACGAGTGAAGTTGTCCTTTTTCATAAAAAGTCAGAATTGAACGCGCTAGATCAAGTTATTTATTTCTTGTAGGTTTCTTCGCCAACGATAAGCGCGATTCTTCTATGAATATCAAGTAAGACATCTCTGCCCGGAGACCAACCCCCTGCGGCCATTTGGTCGAATAAATCGGAATCTTGCTTTAACAATTCATATATTCTTACATTTCTCTCTAAAATGGCCGCATTTGTTCCATTTATCTTGCCAGCATCCGGACTTGTCGGATCTATGATTCTTCCGAGCATGTCGCACTCTGAAAATTTTAAAAGTAATCTGGCACCGGCAAATTTTCCACGCAAAGAAAAAAGATTCTGGATTCCCTGAATTCTTTTGGGAAACTGAACTGTGCTCGACATAATCTCGTGCTTTTTGATCATTTCCACTACCATAGCCAATTCTTCTTCGCTCAAAAATTCGGCTAAATCTTCCACTGCATGTTCAGCAGATTTGCCGACGTGATCCATTCTTTGCCCTTTTGCTCGCGCCTCATTTCTATCCTTTTTGCCAGTATCGTGATGTGTCAAAGCCAGAGCAATTAATAACAAATCTTCCGAATTATTTATTCCGCCAAATCTTTCATCCGACAAAGTTTTTTTTCTAAGCAATCCAAGCGCCATTTTTTTATGGGCAAAAACATCCCCTTCAGCATGTTTTAGAGGTGACTGTTTAACACCATGAGTTGCGGCCAAAGCCGGGAAAAATAATTTTAATGTCCCACTTTTATCCAATTCCTCGATATATTCAGCTGGATTAGCAACAAAATTTTCCACCGAGAAAGAGACTCCATCAACCTCAAAAGATCTAGATACCTTTCCATCTATTCCATCCATAAATATGCCTTATCTATACTCAATACTCGGGAATCCGTCAAGGTCGATGCCTCTAAAGATGCAGTGCTTTTTAAGTCTTAGCGTAGCCTCCTTATCCAGGCCGAGCTTTTCGCTTATAACATTACATGCATACGCCAAACTTCCTTCGTCCGGCATATAGTGCCCAGAGCCATTATTTACTTCAATCAATCTCCATTTTCCATCAACGCGTTCAAATGCCAATTCTCCGGCGGCATAAACATTTCTACCTTTTTTATGTCTTTTATTTGCCAATTCCGTGTGCGCCGCCCTATATGAATTTTTCTTTTCAAAACGTTCTTCTTCCACCATCACTTCTCCATCCTCATCAATTATATATATAACTTTTAGAATATTTCTGGATTCGTGTGTAACTTCTCGGAGTGCAAAGGAATCCCAGGATTTTTTGAAGATTGTTTTATATAGCTCCAATAATTTTTGCTTAAACACTAAAGATTCCGCAGAGAATTGTTCTTTGCTTATGTCACCCTTTTTGCGTCTTACATTAAGATCTTCCAGATAACCGCGACATGATTTAATTCGCACATGATTTTGATCTTTGTAGTAATCAGCCAAACTGCTTTGCAGAGATTTAAATTCCGCTCTCTGTGACTCATCCAATTGGCCTGATCCAATTTGTTTTAATGCTTCAAATCTTGAAACTAAATCATCCAATTTGGCTTCGCACCTTTGTAGATTAATATGTAAAAGATCATCCGCCTTTTGAGCGGCAACCTTTTTGCATTCTTCTCCTTTATTTTCACCCTCAATTATGCGCGATGCATGCTTTCTTGTCATAGGGTCATATGTAACAATTCTTAAAAAAGATCGGTCTTGCTTGGCGAGATGTGGCATAAATTCCGCAAGCGTCATAGATTTTTTTTCATCATCATATTCGCGTATTCTCCCACCCTTTTCTGCTTTTTTAAGATTTCCCAAAACGTCAAACATAATTCTTTCAATATTCAAAAAGTAACCATCGCGCGGACCTGTATATCCATCAATAATTCTATATGCGCGCATATCGGATTCATGAGACAAACTTTGTCTGGCTAATTCATCCTCTCTTATTGCACTTATATGTCTCATTACAGTATCCACAGCCAATTCCCATTGTTCCCGAGGGAGAAGATAATTATCTCTAAATCTCTCGTGGCCGGGGCTACTTTCCAACAGTTGTTCGAAGCCAAATAATGCTTCATGTACATATTCTCTAGTTACTTGTTCTCCATATGCCGGAACTCCCTTTGCTTCGGCACCGTGAATTGCCTTACCCTTTAAACTGGTCCAAAGAGTTTCTTTTTGTCGTGTTTCATATGCGTGAAATTCAGATTCATCCTTAATGGATTCCGGATCTTCCACAAGCGCATCGCTGATAATTTTTGGCAATGATTTATCGCGGAGAGACGCCGCAAGCCCACGTATAACCAGGGTATCTTCTTTTGAATATTCACCGTGATCATTATAAAATTTAAGTCCTTGGCCCCGGCACTGCTTTAGCGCAAATCGGTATTCTCTTCCGCTTGGCAAAGGGAGAGAATAAATTATTTCGACATCTGGTGCTGGTCCTTCTCTATCAAAAACACTTTCCCCAGTAAGCCATTTTAAAAATTTATAATCTATGCGTCCGGTAAGTTCTATTGTTACTCCTGCGGCTGGACCTTCTTCTTCTCGTCCTCCTTCAAGTTTTCTTCTTACCGCCGATTGATCTCTAAGAATCTGGTTTCTAATTTTTCGTGCTTCGTTTTTTCCATAATCTCTGCCCCAGGCTTTTCGCGGATATCTTTTTGTGTCGTAAATGTAGGGCTTCCCATCCCGCCAAATAAAATCAATGTCCGATTCTATATCACCGTTTTTATTACGCATGTTAGGTCGGAAGGTTTTTCTTGGTGGCTGAGCGAGATCATCCTCCGGACCATATCCAACATACTCAATGTGGAGAGGTGGATGACTTACACCAACTTCTTCTTGTCCCTGAGATATAATCAAACCGCGCCTGGATAATTCAAAAATAATTCCCCTAAATTTGCACAGTGCATCTACAGGATTGCGCTCATGCATTGAGGCTTTTAAAGATATCAAATATTTCTCGCGAATTTCGGGCGGAAGATACTTAAGGCAGAATAAAAATATATCTTTTTCCTGTTGCGGAATAAATTCCGCCCTTTCAAAAAGATCTAAAATGCTATGCACTTGCTGCAAAACACTAGCCTGCAGTCCTTCAAGAATAGGCCACATAGTTTTAATGGCTTCCACGGTGTGGCTTCTTTGATCGAGCTTAATTTGACCATCGGGACCCGAAGCTAGGACATCTGGTTTATCTGGTTGGTCGCCGGCCATAATGTTTAATTTTTATATTCTATATATTATACAACAAAATCTCCTCCTGGTCAAAGCTTGCGGTTGGTGGGTTTGAATAGTAAGTTTCTACATGTGATCAATATGGATGAAAACAAGGAAAACCGTGGAAGTAATGAAACTGCCGGGAGCGTCGCCAAAACCGGTGCAAGAATGGAAGAAATGCTGATGCGCGAGGCATATGAAAGCATGTCCAAGTGCCATTATCGCGAAGCGGTTGAGCGTTTTGATGAACTAATGCGCAGGTGCCGCGTGGCTTTGGACGACAAACAAAAAAGCCTTATTCATTCCGAAATGGGCACGCTTTATTTTTGGCTTGGAGATTACGAAACAGCAGATCGCCAGTGCGAAAACGCCCTTGCCTACGGTTTTGATAATGATCAGGCATATGTGATTTTGGGGCGAATTGCCGTGGCAAGATTTCAATTTTCAATTGCAAACGGGTATTTTTCCAAGATTTCCGACAACAATCCGGAGAAAAATTTTGGATTTTGCCTTGTCGCAATAAAAACGAGAGATACGAAATCTGCATCTTCATATTTAAGTTCCGTGGCCAAAATGATTTCTAAAAATGATAAGCAGTATCGCGTTTATTTTTCATATGTTGAGCTTTTGCAGGGAAACGCCAAAGAGGCTTTAAATGAAGCTCGCGCGGTGATTGCGGAATGCGGCAAAGATCCATTTTTAATGCTACTTCTTGCAGAGATTTTTATTACTGCCGGAAATTACGGTGAGGCGGTGCAAATTGCCAACGGAGCCTTAATAAATTGTCCAAAAAACGACCAAGCCTATGCCATAAAAGCTCATGCAGCATATGCGGAAGAGAATTTTGGAGCAGCAAGTGAGTTTGCGCGCGAAGCGGTTAATTTAAATCCAAAAAACGTGTATGCAAAAACCGCTTTGGTAAAACTGGCGATGCGCAGTGGAAATTATAGCGCGGCAGAAAGTATAGGTAGCGAAATTTTGCGTGATAGCCCGCAATATTCGCTTGGCCACGCCAATCTTGGTGATGTTTATTTTATTCAGGGCCGCTATGAATTGGCGCAGATTGAATATGAGCAAACGATGGAACTTATGGATTCTCAAACAAAAGGTGCGCGGCTTCGCCAGGCGCGAATGAAATACATAGAAGGGGATTTTGCCTCCGCCGCTTTAATTTTGGAAGGCCTGGTTGAGGGTTATCATACTTATTATGATGATGCGATGTGCGATTTGG
>JBAYHN010000081.1:0-4929 GCA_041666125.1 Candidatus Altimarinota bacterium
AACGTCAAAGAATTGGTATTGCACGCGCCATTTTGCGAAATCCGAACATTTTGATTTTAGATGAAGCAACTTCTCATTTGGATACGGAGTCCGAGCGCATGGTGCAAAAGGCTACTCAGCATTTAACTTCCGGACGCACCACGATTGTGATTGCTCATAGGCTTTCTACGGTTTTGCATGCCGATAAGATTTTGGTTTTTGACCGCGGCAGAATTGTTAATAGTGGAAACCACGAGGAACTGCTAAAAACCAGCGAGATCTACAAGAAGCTTTATAATCTTCAGTTTGAGGAATAAGGGTAGTACAATGCCCTCATGAGCCAGTGGATTATTTTTAGCTTGTTTGCGCCATTTTTGTGGGCGGTGGCAAATTTGCAAGATAGATGGCTCTGCGCAAAAGCTGTAAAAAATGAATATATTTTGACGTTTATTGCAGCGGGGCTGCGTCTTCCGGTTTTTATAGTTTGGTTTGCAATCGCAGGTTGGTATTTGCCTTCTGTCACGCATCTTTTGATGGTCCTTGTGGCCGGCATTCTTGCGATTATACCGGTGATTTTTTATCTTCGTGCGCTTAAAGAAGAAGAATCTTCCCGTGTGATGTTGGTTTATTATTCGGCAAGTCCGGTGATTACTTTTATTTTAAGTACGATTTTTCTTGGCGAAAGATTTTCGAGTTCAAATTTAACCGGTGCGGCTTTTTTGCTCGTTGCCGCGATTTTTAGTGTGATTAAATTTCAGAAAGGATTTTTGCAGTTTCGCTCTGCCGTATTGTGGGTTTTTATAAGTAGTATTTTGTGGCCTATATCAGACATAATTATTAAATATTTAACTCCATATTTTCCGTCAACTTTAACTCTTACCGCTTGGATGAATGTAGGTGAATTTTGTGCAATATTTTCTGTTTTTCTTTTCCCCCAATTTGCTCGCAATTTTTCACTTAAAAGTTTTAAATTCTCAAAAAAAATCTGGCTGGTTTTGATTGCCAATATGTTCGTTTTTCAAACTGGCCTTTATCTTTTTCTCCGCGCAATTGCTTTGGAACGCGTGGCTTTAATAATTGTAATTACGGCAATTCAGCCCCTTATGCTTTTTATAATGGAACTCTTGGTTCACAAATTCTTGCCTCAAGTTGGCAAAGTGGACGTGAGCGTCAGATCCCTGCTACCAAAAATCGTCGCAATCTGCTTCTTTGCAGTCGGCGTGTGGTTTATTAGTATTTAAGCTGGAGGAGATCTTCTTTTACGGAATTAAGAGGATGAAGCTGGTGCAGGGGATGTGATGTATGTTTTTGCGAGTTCGTCGCTCTGCGCTAAAAAGCACATCCAACTGTGCCGAGTGCTTTTACTAAAAATAAATGAAACATAAAGCTGTACGCCGAGCCAAAAACATACACATCACCTCCCCGTAACGTCTAATTCCTCTTACTCAGCGGCCCCTTAGGTTTTATATAAATCGGATTTATGGCCTCTTCCATGCCTTTTACCGCATCACTTAGCTGAAGTTGGTCAACAGCCTGAATTTCCAAAAGTCTTTGTTTTAAGATTCTATTTTCATTTTCCAGAGTGTCGCGTCGCAACTGATTTTCTCGCATGCTATAGCCGCGCTCAGCAGTATTGCTGGTCTTTATAAAAAAATATACCGACGTCATTACCAGTAGTCCCATCAAAGTGCAAACCAGCAGCTTCATTACTTTTGGGACTTCAATGGAAAGGGGAACGCGACGATACATTTTTTAAAATTGTTTATTTATCAACCGCTTCTATGCTGACGGAAATTATACCAGCACCCGGACTTTCTAGCTCCGCAAAAGCGGATTTTGACAAGTCAATTATTCTACCGGTCACATATGGTCCACGATCGTTAACAACAACTTTTACCTGTTTGCCATTTTCCATATTTGTAACCTGTAAAATTGTGCCAAACGGAATGCTTTTGTGAGCTGCTGTAAGGTTTCTCTCCTTATATTCCATGCCACTTGGGATCTTGGTCTTTGCAAGTCCGTCGCCATACCAGCTCGCGAGTCCAAAATAAACTGCATTTTCTTTTGTTTTTACAAATCTATAAAGAATCATTGCCATTTCTCCTCGATTTAATTCTTTTTCCGCAGGGAATACGGTTCCATTTTCCTGCTGCAGCAACATTGTGCGGAAAACCGCATACGCAATGTCTTTGGCAAACCATGCATCCTTATTTATTTCCGCAGGTAGTGGATGATCATTTAACTCGGTACTAATTTTATTGCATTGGAATAGGATTCTTAGAGTTTCCGCCAAATTGATATCATCATTTGGTTTAAAATATTTTCCTCCATCATATCCTTTAACGAGCCCGATCTTTTTTGCCTTAATCACCATTTCATAAAACCAATCTTTTTCCGAAACATCTTTAAAAGGCTTTTCTTCCGATGGTTTTGAAAATGACACTTTTGAAGTTCCGCTTTTTGCAGTTACTTGAAAGCTTTTTACATTTTCAAGAACCGTTTTTTCTCCCGTTATTGGATTGTTTAAAGTTATTGTTGTCGCTGCCGGAAGTTCTATTTCCAGGGGGCTGCCGCTTTTTACTGTTTTCTCGGTTTCTCCAGCCGCCGAAGTCTCTTTGCCGCTTACTTTTAAGATCATTGCAAGGGCTTCTGCGCGCGTTACGGCTTTTTCCGGGTGGAATGTGCCATCTTCAAATCCTTGAACCAGTTTTTGCTCTTTTAAGAACTTAAGTGGTACATAGAATTTGGAAGAAGTATCTACGTCGGTAAAAACTTGGCCGGCGACTTCGGCCGTTTCTTCGGCTACCGGTTTTTCTTCCGTGGCTTCCGTTGCATTTTGCGCCAAAGCCAAACCAAAAACCCCAAGTATCAAAAATAGAGCAATAAGAATATTCCTATGTAAATTTTTCATATAATTATAATTACTATTGTTTGACCTTTATTGTTACGGCGCGTTCTTCGCCTTCGCCGACGCTTTCCGTTGTAATATCGTCGAATTCAGGTTTGGCGAGTGCCATATGTATTACGCGTCTAAAATATGGTGACATAGCTGGCAAAACTTGGTCCTGCATGGTTTTTCGAGCGGACTCAACTTTTCTCATGGCCATTGCAATTACGCTTTCTTCTTGGCGTTTTCTATAACTATCAACATCGAGCACAATAAAAATATTCTCATTTGTTTGTCTCCAGACAAGAGTCTTTAAAACGTGCTGAAGCGCAAGCATTGTTTCTCCGTGATATCCAATAAGAGTTGCGGCCTCGTCCGTATCAATATCAATTCTATATACGATTTGCCCGGACGGAGTGTGTTTCTCTACGTTAACTTTAAATTTTCTGAACTCAACTTGCATGTAGCGAAGAATTTCTGCCAGTTGCTCCTGAATAAAATCTTCCATTGTTTTTTCTGCTTTTGCCATAAAATTATTAATTAGGTTTTATAGTTTTTCTGTTAGCCACGACCTGCTGGCCGATTGCAAACAACGTAGAAATTCCCCAATACAAGCCAACTCCGGCAGGTACCGAAGCCGTGAACACAGCGATCATTACAGGCATTACATAAGTCATCATCTTGTTTGCAGTATCCATTTCGGAACCGGGCTTTTTGTCGTCCGTCTTTGGTTCTTTTTCATCTTTCTTTTTCTTTATGGCCGTCGCAAGTTTTAGTTGTGCAAATTGTAATGCACCAACTATTAAAGGCAAAACAAACGTGTTCATGCGTGTAAGTTCAAGCATCCCGAGGAAATTTGTGTGAACATTTGTTAAATCAACATTTTTAAGCGGGCCATATACCAAATTAATATTGTCCGGATTTAATCCGTTTTGAATTACATAGAAAAGTGCGATTAGAACTGGGAATTGCACTAATATAGGTAGGCAGCTGCTAAAAGGATTCACTTTGTGATTTTTCCAGAGCGCCATGGTTTCTTGAGCAATTCTTTCTTGATTGCCGGCATATTTTTTGCGCACTTCCGCCAGTTTAGGTTGGAGCTCCTGCATTTTGCGTTGAGAAACAATCGCGTGTTGCGAAGGTATAAGCAAAACAAGTCTTATTAATATAGTTAGTAGGATTATTGCAAAGCCAAGATCGCTGCCTGGAGCGATGCTAATCATCAAAACAAGAACGTTGTAGATTGGCTGATAAAGTGCGGCGCGGAAAGTTTTGCGCCAAAAACCGGCTTCTGCGATTGTAAATTCCGGGGAAGAATAAATTTCCGAAGTTTTTTGTGTGACTGTTTTTGTTGAATCGGTTGGCGCAGCCGGTGTAAACGTGGCTTCAACTTTATATCTGCCAATTTGACCAAAAAGCGCAGTATTCCAATATTTGTAGCTTACCTTTGTTTCTGAATCCGGTTTTATAACAATGTCAGGCGAAAGTTCGCAGTTTATTTTTGATTCAACGCTTCTTTCCTCAAATTTATCTGTTGCCCAAGCCAAAACTCGCAGTGGATTTTTTGGGCAGGAGGATTTTATTGTGATTTGGTCGGCTGTATTGTTCTTTATCGCCATTATTACTTCTTCTCCGGTCGCAAATTCTTTTTTGGAAGGAGTAATTGTTAAACTTTCAACCTTCGCGCCCGGTACCGGAGTTGGCGGTGCTGACTTTTTAGTGAAAAGCTGCGCGATGCTGAAAAAAATCAGAAAGAACAGAACCCAGATTAAAATATTTTTCTTCTTCATAATAAGAGGGAAGGCCTAGAGCAGTTTGCTAAGCATACTTTCTAAATCCTTTTTAATTAGTTTATAAGTTAATATCGGAGCGGCAGTTCGGCATAGGACGACGACATCGTAGCATGTTTTTTTTAAATTCGGGAGTGCTGACTTTAAAACAAGTCCTATAGTCTCATATGCGCGTCTGCGAATTAAATTTCTTTCGACTGCCGTTTTTGCAAATTTGCTGGAAATTACAAATGCAAAACGTGAGACCGCAAGTCTGTTAGGCAAAAATTTAAT
>JBAYHN010000082.1:0-4927 GCA_041666125.1 Candidatus Altimarinota bacterium
AAAATACCCAATAATCGCAAAATCCAACGCATCCAACTTCGGCAATCGCTTCTTTACCAAAATCTCAATCACAACAATAAAACCTATCGAAATTACCGCAGCCTCGCGCCAAACGCTCAGGCCAACGGCCAACTCCCCAGGCAGCGCACTTTTTGCCCACGTAATCAAAAAAGCATGAAACGGAGCAAGCCCGATCAGTAAAGCCAGAAGCAGCCACCGTACTCTATAAAGATAAGTCATATTTTGACAACACATTATATGCCAGAAAATGGCTTGCCCAGCCAAATTCAGCTATAATCAAATATACTTTAAAAGCACTGTTATGACCACTGTTTGGATTTTCTTTTTGATACTCCACTTGGTCTCGATAGGCTTCGCGGGACTAACCATTTGGAGGCTCTATTACTATATAAGGCGATACAGATTTAGCGAAACCAAATACACGCTTCTTTTTGGCTTTGTGCACCTTCATTGGATAGCTATTTCTTACGTTGCACTAGCATTTACCTGGGTAGTTTCTTCATTTTTAATAATGACCTTCTTATGAGGGATGATTTTATAAAACCCATAAATCCTCCGCCGGGCAGTTCAACTGCAATTGAAGAAGAAATTCTCCAGCCAGGTTTAAATAAGGAGATTTCTAAGACGCCGCGAACTATGCAGTCGCAGCAGCCGCCGGAAATCCAGCCGGAAATAGACCACACAAACAAAAATTTCAAAGGCCAGCAAAAACACGAGCACATTATTTGTTTTACACGCAAGCACTGGATAGTTCTCGCTCCTTATTTTGTCGGATTAATACTTATTTCCTCGGGCCTTGCAGTATTTTTTATGTCCGGCTTTCACAAAAGCCTTGCCGTACTAATGTCACCAATAGCCTACAGAGTAGTGGCTTTGGGAGTAATAATAATTTTAACCTATTATTTTCACAGATTTTTTGTCCGCCTCTTTAATTACTACCTGCAAACTATAATTATCACCAATTTTCGCGTGGTATGCCTGGAGATGACCCTTTATTTTAATAATGTAAGGGACTCAATGGACCTTCACGAAATTCAGGACGTGGTTATACATCAGGAGGGCGTGATAAAAACCCTCCTCAATTTTGGGGAAGTGACCATAACAATGTCTTCTTCTTCCAATGCAACAAAGCTTCTTCGCTACCTGCCAAATCCGGAATACTACTTTAGGAAAATTAATAAGTGTAAAAGGGAATACATTTCCGCCAGGCGCCAAGTTAAGGCTGACGAAACGACCAAGTAAGTTTGCAAAGTTCCCTGTGAAAACCTATTCTTACACCATATGAATATGATTATATTTTGGGCATTCATCAGCTTACTGGTTCTTATCCTTATATTGAGTTTTTTGATTTTAAATAATCAAAATAGAAGGGTGGAAGGCCGCGAGAAGGCTTTAAAGGAGCTTTTTTGGAAAAGAAGAAATGCGATTCCGCTTATTTTGGATGTTATTTTAAAGTCAGCAGAAGGGGCGGCTGCAAGCCAAGGAAAGCAATTTTTTGAAGATCACAGGAATCAATTAATAGAATTAAGGGCGCAGTCTTCGACCGGCGCATTCACATTGCCGGAGCAGGTTGAAGTGGAAAAGCAGATTAACCACCTTATAGGTGAAACCTTCCAAGCGGCCGAGAGCGATAGTGTTCTGGGCAAGGAATCTTTCTTAACTTCACTGCGCCAAGAGGACTTTAGCGTGCTGGAGCATCTCCGAATTGCCATCAATGATTACAATTATGAGTTTGAGAGATTTAAGCAATATTGCCGTTGGCCAACATTTGCTATTTTTGGCTTTTTGTTCAAAAATCGCCTTTTTAAGACCCTCCCAAACCTTTGAATTTCACAACATGTTACAGATAGCACAAGGGCCAGGGTATTGACAAAAAGGACATACCGTGAGTATAATGCTGCTCCTGAAGTAGAGTAAAGTTTTATCTTATTAATAAAACATACTACGAGGACACATATGCTTACAAAGTCAAACATAGGTGCTTGCGAAAATCTTCAGGTGTCATAGACTTGCCCCGTACTTTATAAACGCCCCCAAGCATTAGTCCTTGAGTCTTTTATATGGAACAAAGCAAAAACAATCAGGCCATAGACAATTCAGAAAATGAAGTTTCGGTACCTAGCGTAGAAGCGAGAAGCCAAAGGCACAGCAGAGTATTCCTTCGTTCACTCTTTTTCAGCCGCCTAATGTTTAGGCTCAAGCTGGATCTTAAGGGTTTAATAAGAGGAATACAGATGAAGTTTGCTAAGAACAGACTATTTCATCGCGCATATATTAGTAAGCCTATAGTTGTGGCAGATCCATTTGGCAAATTTATTCGCCAAACAGTAGCCATATCTGTCGCCTTATTGATTATCACTTCTATTGGTCCTGTGCATGTGCTTGAAACAGGTTTAACTGCAGATGCTTTTACAGACACTATGCCTGTACTTGAAGAGGATGAACTTATGACTGATCCTACTCTTCTTATTAATGAAGAGGGATTCGTACTTAAGACTTCTCCTATTAGTGAGGATGCAAGCAGAGCAGGCTATACAGATATGATTCAGCACACGGTTGTGAGCGGAGACACACTTTCCGGTATTGCAGCTTTGTATGGATTGAATGTTAAGACCCTTATGTGGGGAAACAATCTTTATGAAGATTCCACTCTTAAGATAGGTCAAACATTGGTTATTCCACCTCTTGATGGTGTGAGCCACACGGTTGTTTCCAATACTGAAACGTTAACCGCTATTGCTAAAAAATATGGAGTAGATGTCGAAATAATCAAAAAACACAACAAAATAGAAGGAGATACTATCCACAAAGGTGATGCACTGTTTGTTCCAGGTGGAGTAAAGAAGGATGAGCCTAAATCTAGCGTAATAGTTAGAACTGGCATTAGAACAGGTGCAAGAGCTGTAAATACTTATGATTCAAAGGTTGTAATTGCTTCTAATGATTCTCCGGATGCAGGTAAGGATTTGATTTATCCTACATCAGGCAAGATTACTCAGGGTTACAGAGGAGGTCACTACGCAGTAGATATCGGTAATGTTAGCCAGCCTGATATTTGGGCTGCTGCATCTGGTACGGTTGTTAAAGCCTTTGGAGGCTGCCCTATGAGGAGCGCTGGCGACCGCAGCTGTGGAGGTGGTTATGGTAATCACGTCGTTATTGATCATGGAAACGGCCTACAGACGCTTTATGCTCATTTAGAGACACTTTATGTCACTCAAAGCCAAGCTGTTGAAAGCGGACAGGCTCTTGGTAAGATGGGTAATTCTGGTAGATCTTATGGAGTTACAGGTATTCACTTGCACTTCGAAGTTATCCAGAGTGGAGTAAAGAAGAATCCGTCTAATTACTTTTAAAGAGAAAACTAAATAGATTATAAAAAGGCCCCCTAAAAAGGGTCTTTTTTGTTGCACTTTTGGCTCGCTAAAGGGGTTTGTGATATCTTGGCGTTATGAGAGCAACAAATGTAGATGAGGAAAGGTTTGGAGAGCCAAAAATGAATCCAAGATTTTCAGGTTTCAGAGCAGAAGGCCACAATGCCGGAGATATAGTGGAAATTACTGATGGAGAAAGAAAAGGGCAAAAAGGAAGGATATTTTTTCTTACACCTATGGATCACGCATGGATACAATTTGAAGATGGTGGCGAAGGACAGTTTGAGCCAAACCAATATAGAGATCCACCAGAAGAGGTATTCAATACTCAGTTGGCTGATAGGATGCAAGCAATACGAGATAAATTAAAATTATGACTACTATAGAAGAGCTAAAGCAGGAAATAGATGAGATAAAGGCTCGCAACAGGCGTGTAGAGACGGATAAAGCGTGGGAAACAAGCTGGACTCGCAAAATCCTCATCTTGGCGCTCACTTACATCGTAATAGTTATATTTTTCTTTGTAGTTAAGCTTCCAAATCCTTTAGTGAATGCGGTTGTGCCGTCCGTGGCGTTTTTATTGTCCACGATGACGGTGCCGGTATTTAAAAAGTGGTGGTTAAGTAAGATTAAAAAATAAAACACATTGAATGTCCAAAAGCGAACCGGTTCGCCCGAATTCTCGTGATTTTTAGAAATGAGATTAAAAAATAAAATATAGAAAAGTCCAAATCCGCCCCGGGGCGGAAGTCCTTTACTTCGCCACACCCTTCTCGTAAACTATGCGAGGTTGTTTTGTATGATTAATCCAATCAAGAAAGCAATTAGGTACGTTCGGGTTCCGTTTTTACTGCTGATAAGGTTGTATCAAAAAACTATTTCACCAGATCACGGCTTCCTGAAAGCACTTTTTCCATATGGCTATTGTAAATTTAAGCCCACTTGTTCGCAGTATACTCACCTGGCAATCGAGAAATACGGCGTTATTTGGGGCTCTTTAAAGGGCTTTTGGCGCATTTTGCGCTGTAATCCATTCAGCCGCGGTGGCGAAGATAATCCATAAAATTAATAACCTGTTAAAAATATGATTAAAACAGCACTCATTTCGGTCAGTGATAAAACGGGAATCGTGGAATTTGCCAAGAAATTGTCCAAAAAGGGCATTGAAATTATTTCAACCGGAGGCACCGCAAAAGCGCTTCGTGAAGCCGGAATCGAAGTGACGGACGTTTCTGTATACACGGGTTTTCCGGAAATTATGGATGGCCGAGTAAAGACTCTTCATCCAAAAATTTATGGTGGAATTTTGGCCAGGCGCGACAAGCAAGAACATTTAATGCAGGCAAAAGCCCACAAAATCGACATGATAGATTTGATTGTTGTTAATCTTTATCCGTTTACACAGACAATTGAAAAAGAAGGCGTGACGCAAGAAGAGGCTATTGAGCAAATTGATATTGGTGGGCCAACGGTTTTGCGTGCAGCGGCAAAAAACTTTGCAAGCGTGACGGTTGTAACAGACCCGGCCGACT
>JBAYHN010000083.1:0-4860 GCA_041666125.1 Candidatus Altimarinota bacterium
AAAAAAAAAAAAAATAAATACAAAAAAAAAATTAAAATAAGAAATATAAATGTGACGACAAGAAAGTGTTTACATTTCATAAATATAAATTTATGATGGACATTGTTAAATAAATATTTCGCCGTTTCTTCTTTATTTTATTAACCACAAATTGTCATGCCAAAAAAGAAGAAGGCAGCAACAAAGAAAAAGAAAGTTGCTAAGAAGACAAAGTCCAAGTCGAAGAAGGGTGGAAAAAAACGTCGCTAAAAATTTCTTCGCACAAAAAACTCTCGCACGATGCGGGAGTTTTTTTATTGTGCAGTAAAAAATTTGGCCAGCCCCGCCTGGGCATGGCACCCGCTTTAGCTTGGCCAGCCCCGCTTGGGCTTGGGCACCCGCCCTTAGGCTTTACAATATTTCATCAGTCCAATACAATATCAATCGTTATTGATATACTTTAAGCTAAAAGCATGCCCATAAGGTGCTGCACAGATAAGAAAGCCGCAAACGATATAAAAAAGACAGCCGATTTTTTGAAAGTTATTGCAGAGGGAAATCGCATCCGCATCTTGTGCATGCTAAAAGATGGCCCCAAATGCGTATGTGAAATTTGGCCGGCACTTAATCTGCCCCAGAACTTAACTTCCCATCATCTTGGAGTATTAAAAGAATTCGGTTTAGTGAAATCAAACAAACAAGGCTTAAAAGTGTTTTATGAACTAAATGATGCAAATCTAAATAAACAATTAAATAATTTAAATTTATTCTTAAAATCACCATGCCATGATAATTAAAATACTTGGTCCGGGTTGTACAAATTGCGGCCGACTGGAGGCCAATGCAAAAAAAGCGGTGGAGGAATTAAAAATTAAAGCGACAATTGAAAAGGTAACAGATATGGAACAAATCATTGAATATGGAGTAATGAGCACTCCTGCATTGGTAGTGGATGAGAAAGTTGTAACTTATGGAATTATTCCTGCAGTTGAAGATATAAAAGATATTCTTACTAAAAAAGGCCAGCCGGAAATTAAAAACAATAAACCGACCGGTGGTTGTTCTTGCGGAGGTAAATGCTAAAAATTATGGACATATTCAAACCAATTCAGATTTTTGCAGACACGGCTACCTATAAATGGCTGGGAATAACCAACCAATACTTCGGAAGCACTATAAATTTCTTCATTTATGATGTAATTAAAATTGGCCTGCTCCTTATTGTAATTAATTATGTGATGGCAATTGTTCGCTATTACTTCCCCATGGGGAAAGTGCGAGATATTTTAACCAAAAGGCGTTGGTTTGGCCTTGATTATATATTTGCCGCTGCGCTCGGCGCAATTACTCCGTTTTGTTCCTGTTCTTCTATTCCGTTGTTTATTGGATTTGTGGGCGCAGGTATTCCGCTTGGGGTTACTTTTGCCTTTTTGATCAGCTCCCCTCTTATTAATGAGTCGTCTCTTTATCTTTTCCCGGCTATGTTTGGCTGGAAAGTTACCATTATTTACAATCTTTTGGGCGTGGCAATTGCCGTTGTTGGCGGGATGATTATTCAAAGGCTTCACATGGATAAATATGTTAAGCCGGAATTGCTTAAATTTAAATCGCGGCAGCAGGTGGAGGCTTCAAATGGCGGTGTATCTCTTCCGTTTAAAAAATTAGCCGCATATTTTTGGCGAGATGGCTTTGCTATAACAAAAACCGTATTCCCTTATGTTGTGCTTGGCGTGGCCATTGGCGCTTTAATCCACGGATTTGTTCCGGCAGATTTGGTGGAGAAATATTTATCCGCAAAAGAATGGTGGACTGTTCCCGTTGCAACATTGCTTGGCGCTCCGCTTTATGCAAATTCGGTGAGCGTTATACCTGTGATGGAAGCTTTGGTTGGAAAAGGAGTGCCTCTTGGCACGGTATTGGCCTTTATGACGGCCATAGTGACTGTATCTATTCCGGAAACTATGATTTTAAAAAAAGTAATGCGCTGGGAATTGTTGGGTGCATTCTTTGGCATAACCATTATTGGAATAATGATTATGGGATATGTGTTTAATGCGGTGCTGTGAAGCTTATGCGGCTCTTTCAAATCGAACTTCTTTTTTAACTACACTTTGAATAATATTCATTATTTCTTGATGTGTAAGTTCGCGTACTCCGTTTAATGCTCTATCAGCTTCGTATAGAGCTCTTACTGCAATATTAACTTCGTGAATTGCCCAAGTGGCAGTATTAAAGTCCATTGAATTTACCGGAATCCCCTGTCTAATTTCTCGATTGCGCGGGTATTCTATAATGTATTTACCTTTTAATTCCGGCAAATTAACTTTTATAGTTTTTCTTGGGTCAACAAGCTGGCTGACCGAAGCCATTGGTGCCGGCCCCAGAATTGCTGACTGTTTATTTGCTGCCATTGCCCACATTTGATCACCCCATGAGCTGTGCCAGTATTCTTCGGGATAGTTTTCCATCCCCATTCTCTTGGAAACCCAATAATGGATTCTTCGATTAAGTCGCGCTTCTTTTTCATCAGCACTTAATGGACGATTCAATCCTTCAAAATGTCTTGTTCCGGCAACTGCAGAAAAATCATCAAATTCACATCCCATTTTAAGTGGATCACCATTTGAATTAGCTATTGTCCAATCCACCGCGCCACCGGTCATGTGTGGTGAAGGCTTATATGGATGAGCTGTTGGCACCGAAACATATTTTTGAGTCTCTAACTTTAACGCTTCTTCGGATTTTGCAGGATCGCCCGCTGCAAGTTTGCCTTTTTGTTCATCAAAAAGATCCAGTTGAGTTTCTGCGCTTCGCCATCCGTCCCAAGCCAATACATTTAGTCCCCTCTTTTTTAGAACTTTATCAATTGCCATCATTATTCCCAAAACGATGTATCTCACAAAAATCTCGGGGTATGATCCTTTTCTATCTTGGTTATTATAAATGGGGTCGCAAATTAAATGATTTCTTGCTGACACTACGCCCATGTGATGAAGAGGATTTTTATCGTCTATCGGCATTCTTTTCCA
Organism: Candidatus Altimarinota bacterium; assembly: GCA_041666125.1. Classification (GTDB taxonomy): domain Bacteria; phylum Patescibacteriota; class Gracilibacteria; order UBA1369; family UM-FILTER-53-11; genus JBAYHN01. Next base: position 3,009 of record JBAYHN010000083.1, read on the forward strand.
GGCCAAAGATGCCCACTTAGCAGCTTCTTGTTCGCTAAGTGGCGGAATCGGAGGTAATTCATCTAAATTCGCAGGCAAAATTATGCGACCTCCAACTTCAGGGTCATATTTTTGAAACTCCTCAATCCATTGGGATGGAGATAATTGATCCGGCTGTTTTTCTGCTTCCGAAGCCATATTTAGATTGTTTTAGAGGTAGGATAAATTAGCATTAATTGGGAGGTTTGGCAAGTTGCAGTCATCAACGGAACTTCTTGCAAGAGGGAAACGCTCGGCTCATTGGCAAATATCAAGTCAGCGGAATTATTTAATGAATTCAGTCTTCCGCTTTTGTTGATATTTCCCATTCGCCGTCCTACGCTACGGCAAAATCTCGCGAAGCTCGTTTTGCCTACGCTTCGGAACGCGTTTCTCGCACTTCTGGTGCCCTCGGCAGGAATCGAACCTACAACTATCCCTTAGGACGGGACTGTTATAATCCATTTAACTACGAGGGCGTGAACCTGAAGCATTATAGCAAAGGGCATGCTTAAAAGCAGATTTTAATCGAGAAACCTTACTAAAATCCGGCACTTTACCCTAAATCCGCTTCCAAAATCTTATATTCCGTATTTTCCTGAGGAAGAACAGATGGAGCAGAAAACTTTAAAACCTTTTCTGTTACAGGAGCAGCCAAGCCAACTTCCTTTAAGAATACTGGAAGTTCAACCAGCGGCAATTTGATTCCATCAACTTTGTAATACATAGGAATAACAATTCTCGGATCAACCTGCTCAATAACTTCGTGTGCCTTTTTTACGTCCAAGCAGCCAACTCCACCAACCGGTACAAGCAAAATATCAATATCTCCAATAGCTTCCATCATTTCCGGAGTTAACTTGTGGCCAATATTGCTCAAGTGGCAAATCTTAAATCCATCAATATCAATTCTATAAATAATAACTTTATTTGCCTCATCCTTCTTTGACTCATCTTTTTCTTTAGGGCGATCGTATGCTGGAAGTCCATGAAAATGAATTCCCTTTGATTCGTACTCGCCCGGCCAATCAAAAACTTTTGTTTCTCCACCAAACTGCGAAATATCATGGTGCAGAGGAAAATCCGCATTAGACAAAACAACGTCTGCAGAATGCTTAATTGGCTTGAGGCCAACCGCTTTTGCGTCATAAGGGTCTGTAACCACAGTTCCCATTTTGCCTTTTATTGTAAAGCACGAAAGTCCATGCCATGTAATATCCATACGGCGAGAATTATGCCAAGTTTGCAGAAAAACACAAGCCAAAGTATTATGTTTATATGATTAAATTACTATCTTTGCAAGCTCGTGAAGTGCTCGATTCGCGAGGAAATCCAACCGTGGAGGTTACGGCAAAATCAACGGACTTTGAGGCGTCTGCAATTGTGCCGAGTGGCGCTTCTACAGGTACACATGAAGCCTTGGAACTGCGTGATGGCGACGCCAAAAGATATGGCGGAAAAGGTGTTTTGAAGGCGGTTTCTAATGTAAATGACATAATTGATGATAAATTGCGCGATTTTGACATAGAAGACCTGCGTGCGATTGATGAAGCACTGATTGCGCTCGATGGCACAAAAAATAAATCAAAACTTGGGGCAAATGCGATTTTGGGCGTTTCGTTGGCTTGTGCAAAGCTCGCGGCGCTACACAAAGGCGTGCCATTTTATAAATATTTTGATGAATCCTCCACTCTGCTGCCTGTTCCAATGATGAATATAATTAATGGTGGCGCTCATGCAGACAGCGGATTGGAATTTCAAGAAATGATGATTGTACCGGCCGGCGCACCAAATTTCCGCGAGGCTCTGCGAATGGGTGCGGAAATTTTTCATA
>JBAYHN010000084.1:0-4853 GCA_041666125.1 Candidatus Altimarinota bacterium
GAATGGATATAGAGCCGAAAGAGTTTTATTTACAAGGTAATAACTGGCGTCACCTTCGCCTGTAAAATGCATTGAACCGTCTTCATGAATTTGCGACAACACATAAGATAAGGCCTGAAGATTTTTGTCGTCAGCATTATATTGAATTGCCGTTAATGTATTTAAAACCTCTAGTGTATTGACTACATCACTTTTGTAATTATCTTTAAAGCCGTAACCGCCGTCATCGTTTTTGGCCGCAAAAACATCGCCTAGAAGAGCATCAATATTCTGACCGAAGGCACTTATAATGCGGATCTTAAAAGCCTTCTCCTCGATAGTTTCAGGCTCATAATTTAAAAGGAAATCTATGGCGTTGGCAAAAGAATCATTATTGCCTTTGCCCCACTGAACCAACGCATAAACAATCTCGGTAGTTATTACAAACTTATTGGTTTTTCCAAAACTGCCATCTGCATTTTGTTGAGTTGAAATATAATACAACCCCAAATCCAATGGATTTTTATGAATACCATCATAATATCCAATGAGAGGAACAGCGTTTTGTGCACGCGCCGTGGGAATAAAGAAAAGCTTTATCTTGTCCCAAAATTCTCCATTATCTGCCGGTATTTCGGTCTGTCCACCCAGCTTTGTAAAAGGCATGACCTTAGAAACTTCGGTTACTTTAAATTCAAATTTGGTATTTGTCCGCTTATTCGCATCTTCTAAGATTTTAAAATCCTTCAAGATCAGTTTTTCTTTTGGAGCAATGTATGGAATTACTTTCTTCCCTAATGGTTTTGCATTCTTAATATTTACGATTGGCACTCTTTCATCGTTAATTCCAACAAGCTGTTGGGGCAATTTCTGCACCGGCAAATCCAAAGATTTTATTTTATATTTCAGCTCTTCTTTGTTGGAAACCGGAGTCTTGCCGTTTTTCGTGTATTGCAAAACTGTTTTTTGCACAAGCGCCGGCACGCGAAAGTGTTGCATCGTCCCTTCTTCACTTAATTTGTGCTTTTTCTGCTTCAGATTTTTCACTTCACCGGATTTATTATGCGCCACCAAGTCAGAAACGCTTTTCTGGTATTCCTCAACGTCCTGCGGCAAAACAACTTCGCTGTCCCAGTCGATTTCCGCCCAGTTGGGGTCGGCGGCGGGCTGTGGCGGGTCGTATTTAACGGGCTTTGATGTGATAGCCGCCGCCTTTGTCGTGGTTGCCTGCGAACTTGCCGCATTCGCTATCCCAAGCGCACCAAGGCCGAATGTGTCGGTAAGCAACAAAACCGTAAGGAGGGTAGAAATAAAGCGTTTGAAGTGGTGCATAAATAGGGTGTTAAAGTTTCGAAAAATCAAAGAATGATTTTGCTCGTTTCTCCAGAGCTAAATGAATAACCTTTGTTCCTGCAATCAAATCGTGAAGGGTACGTTTGTCTTTCCGAAAAATAAATAAAGAATCTATAAAGAAATACAGGGGTTCAAATATCAAATCCAGGATCGGCAAAGAGCCTATTATGAGGGTTCTACCTACTATATCTCGCAATAAATAATAACGCCAAAAACCGATTCTCTTTTCCGTTTTATTGTGAACCACCTGAATATCTAACATATATTTACCGATTGATTGCGATCGTCTCACTACCAAAATTATTTGTAAATAAAGCAAAGCCAGAAGCACCATCACTCCCAACAAATCTCCACCTGTCATTTCCAATACAGTCCATCTCTGTCCAAAAAGATAATCCCCCAGCCATTTAAAAGGCACAATCGATGCCAAAACAATTATTTCCAATATGATGGCCAATAATCTTTCGCCACGCGTTGCAATGTGTTCGTGATGATATGTGTCGTGCATAAAAAAATATAAAATAATTATTGAATAATCCTCCCCTGCAACCAGCAGCAACCTGATATTTTATCGTTTACCTTTATTTCTTCGGTTCTCATATTGTTTCTGTTCACAAACATTTCCAAATTAAAACAATCTTCTATTTCCGGATGATTGATGAGTTTGCAGGTCAAAATATATCCTTCCGTATTATTGTTATTGTAGTATTCCGCTTCTAAAACTGTACCAATAAAATCAATTGCGCTGTCGTTTGCCAATTTAATATCTGGCACATAACCTACGAAATCAGGCGCAGCATTTTGAGGCAAAATCTGAGTATGCTTTAGAACATAAGCAAAACCGGTTATTGCGATGTTCAATTTCTGTTTAGATTTATAAATTTCTTTATTCTCTAAATAATCTGTAGCAAAAAATTTCAATCCAAATATATCCCTACCTTTACCCGCTATATAAGCCTCTATACGCTCATCATAATTCCATTCTGAAATTTTATGCGTCTCAAACGGAATAGCCCTTTCCGTTTTAAAAATAGGATAACCGGTAACCATCTTTAGGCCAGGGAAAGTAGTAAGAATGCACATTCCCAGTTTGCCGTCAAATTTTGAAAATTTTGCAAATTTAGATCTAATTGATTCATATTCTTTTTTATCTATTAGATCATTCATTTCAGTTAATAAAGTTTCCTCATTAAAAGCTTTGAACCCATAATATGCACCCCAATGATCACCATGTGAACCTTCTTCAATTCTTGAGACTTTAATTGGGTTGAAAAAATTAAACATAGTTATTTGACAATAAAAGGTTAAGATTATTCTTCTACAATACCTCCGGTTTTTCTCAACTTTTCCTTGTACTCCTCCGGGTCTTTTTCAAATTCTTCCCTTTCGTGAATCCAGATTTCGAGGAGTTCTTTAAAATCTTCGGGGGTGATGTATGAAGGCTCGTAGTCGTTCGTAAGGCGAAAAAAAACCTTAATCATTTTCTTTCCATCTTGTTCAACTACTCGGGCTGTGTAACCGTTAGTCCAGTATTCATTCTTAACATTTCTATTTATTACAATTTCATTTATAAAATCCAGTAATTCTCTTTCTCCATTTATACTCCCGGCATCAATAATAATTGCGGATATACAAATCAATTCCTTAGGAAAACCCAATGCAAACCAATAATCATTACATTGTGGCGCCTTCTTTAAATAAATTTTATATGGAATATTCATAAAAAAAATAAAAGTTAGAAACCATTTGTTGGAGTATCTGCTATAAAACCGCTGATGAAACGATTTGTATTATTATCTACATATAATTCAAGTTGGATACCGTTTACGATATATCTATAACTATTGGATGATTGAGGTTCAAAATATCTTTGTTTATCACTAATAATATTTTCATAAGCTTGATTAATTGCATTAGCTACTCCTTCTTCGGTCATGTTGTCTGGGAAGAATGTACTCTTCTTTCTAATGGTCTGGCCGTTCACAGTAAACTCCACATTCGCCTTATAAACACCATTCGCACCCATTACCTTATTACTAATTGTAGCTCCAGGTCTGCCAGTTGGATAATAATGCCAACCGCCCGTTTCGTTGCCTCTATAAATATGTTCCAAACGATTAACATTGGATGCATTCTTTATAAACTGCGAAAATGGTTTTTTGACCAAAACCCTTTGTGCCACCCAATCATTCGAGAGAATCTGATCTAGCGCGGCATCATCCAAGTTAGCCAAATCTTCCAAGACCGCCGTTCGCATTGCAGCATTACCTTCTCTTACATAACTCCTTATCGCACTTTGCTGAATCTCAGTCCTTGCACGGCTAAATAATTTCTGTTTCGCAGCCCGAGCAAGAGGCGTAAAAACCCCATATTTGTTCACTACATATCCCAATGCACGATCAGAGGCTATACCAGAGACAAACGCTACAAAACTAACGCCCAATTTCCCGCACCAATATGCAGATTTCTTCCCTTCCTTCACCACATCTGACCCCTGCCGACATGCGTTAATAAGATCCGCATTTTGGGCAACGGCAATGGCAATTGTACCGCCACCAACGATCCAGCCTACTACAGGGAAAAATTTCGCTCCAAATTTGGCAGCCACTGCTGGACCAACTTTTCCCAGAAAAGCTTTAATTACTCCACCTATGGCCTCACCAATAGCCGCACCAGCAACGAAACTCACAGTAACTCCAAATACATCAATCTCTGCGAAGCCATCCATTATCCCTTCAACCAAATCCGGATATTCGCTTTCCATAAAATTGCGATCAACCAAAAGCTGATGGAGATCCGGGGTAATCAACGGAATATCAGCAACAAGATTTGGATTCCAACGCATGTCTCCAAACTGGAAAGATTGCAGAAAATCATTATGTTCATCTATTAGTCCATTTCCCACTGGGAACCCTAACCTTTGACTTCCCCCATTTCTATAAGTCTCGTCCATTTTCCCGGGAACCACGTAAGGAAAATCATACCAAGGATGATAAATACTTCCATTGGCAAATAACTGTTTATAGCTAAGCAGTCCATCGTCACTTGATGCTACTTCTTTTTCTCCAGCGGGAGGGCCAAGAATTTCAGGAACAAACCTATCTGCAACTTTTGTGCGGGACAAGTAATAGCGCACATATATCAAGCTATCTACTGCATAAACTGCTCTGGTTTCCGGATTATACATTGCCATTGATCTAATTCCGCCGCTTGTCATGTCATATCGATATGTTCCAAAGTACCAATTTAAATTTGAAGCGGTGTTAATTTGTTTGCCGGGAAGTCTATTTTTGAAAGATTGAACTATATCAGCAATCTTCTCCCAACGATTATATCTATTCGGACTGTAGAATTTTACCGCTTCGGTTGCCAACAATGATTTATATTCAATTGAAGTAGGCGCGCCTTTTATTGTCCCAAATGAAAACTCTTCATATAGGCATGGCACACCATTTGATAAATTCCATGTGTAATTCCCCTGTTCATCACGATGGTTTAAAAGAGTGTTATATGCGGCTTCA
>JBAYHN010000085.1:0-4615 GCA_041666125.1 Candidatus Altimarinota bacterium
AATGCTGATTGCCACAGCAGCATTCGTGGTGGTGGCCGGCTTATCTGTTTTCTCGGAAGTTAGGCAAATCTCTTTCCAGAAGCAGGTTGATCAATTAACAGGAGAAAAGAGCAAATTAACAACGACCATTAAAGATAATACATCTGTAACGGCAGTAGATCCGGCGCTAAAAGTTTTGGCGATTAAGTCTGAGCTCAAAAAGATGGAAAGCACTCAACTTTTATGGTCAAAAATCATAGATAAACTGGAAAATACTGTGCCGAAGATAAAAGAAACAGGCACGCCGGTTGTGCAATTTAGGACATATAACGGCACACAGGAAGGAAAAATTTCCGTTAGTGCAACCACGAGAAATGGCGCATTTGACCCTTTTGCGGACATCGCGCTGGTAATAAAAACATTTTCTAGCGATCCGGTTTTTAAAAACGTTTTCGTTCCGGTTGTTACAAAAAGCTTAACAGCGGCGGGCGAAACGGTTTTGAGTTTTTCTCTAACTTTGGATTATAAACAACAAACTTTCTAACACACACGAGCTTTGCTCGTGTGCTTTATATAAAAATCACCGGAGAACGAAAGCCTCAAAAAAAATAAATAACGCAAACAAATATGTATACACAAAAAAAAGTAAAAAGCGGATATGTGACAATTCTATTTTTGGTGGCGACTTTGATTCTATTCGTTTTTCACACGTTGCCGAGCCAAAAGAAAAACACGGAACTTTCATCACAAGCCGATAAGCTAAGGACCGAAGTAAGCCTTCTCTCTGGGGAAAAAGAAGAATTGGCTCCAAACGGCCAGCTTTCGGAAGTTGAGCAAAAAGAGCTCGATAAATCTATTCCAAAAAACATTGAGCAAGACATTATAATTTCGAATATAAATGAACTCGCAAAAAAAGCAGACGTAAGTTTTAACGCACTGACTTTTTCGCTGCAAAAAGGAACCGCAATTCCATCCATAAATATTTCTGCGGGATTCCAAGGCACAAGCGCAAACATAGTTCGGTTTTTAAAAATGATGGAAACAAATCCGCGCAAACTTGTGGTTAAAGATGCGGGAATTTCTCGCGCACAGACCGACACCGGCCTGGACATCGTTAATTTGAGCCTTTCCATGTCAGCCTTTTACAGAAATGAACAATGAATGAAAATTTAAATCAAAATGAGAATGCGGAAAAGCAGGAGCTTTTAAACTCCATGCTCTCGAAAGTGCAGCACGAAGCCGTTTCTGACGAATTCATTTATGGGATTACAAGCCGCGCTGGCAGAAAATTCTCACAAAAAATAAATGATTTTTTAATAGATCACTCTGCTGTCCCCGGCAAAGAGATTGCGTACTTTTTTGAATTACTGGCCACGATGATACAAGCCGGCATTCCACTAAATCGTTCGCTGAAAATCTTAATTCACAAAACAGAAAATAAAAGACTGCAGAGAATTATAGCCACTCTTTCCTTTGAACTTGAACACGGCCGTTCGCTTGGACAAGCGCTGGAACGCTTCCCGGACGTTTTTGAAGAAAGCCAACGAGGAATGGTTCGCAGTGCCGAAGCAGTTGGAAATCTGGAAACGGTTTTATATAAAATAGCGAAACATTTGGAAAGAAAAAATTCGCTCTACATGCGTTTAATGGGAGCTTTAATTTATCCGATTACGGTCATTGGAGCGCTTATTGTAGGCATAATTGTAATGATGACATTCGTGGTTCCAAAAATAAGAGAAATTTTTGCGCAATCAACTTTGGAACTGCCTTTTGCAACAAGAGTGTTACTCGACACCAGCACTATTTTTTCCGATTACTGGTGGCTTTTATTGATTTTAATCATTCTTGGAACAATCGCCTTTCACTTTTACACACACAGCGAAGAAGGCAGATTTTCTTGGGATTTTAAAAAATTACAAATTCCATTTGCGGGAAATTTATTGCGCAAAATATTTGTTTTGCGATTTGTAGACACGCTCGGAATGCTTATAGAAAGCGGTTTGCCAATAAATAAATCCATTGAATTCGTAGCCACAACAATCGGCAACGAAGTTTATCGCGTGAAAATATATGAAACATTGGGCTCTGTGCAAGAAGGCCGCCCGCTTTCCGCTTCGCTTGCCACTGCTCCTTTCCTTTTCCCGGAAACCGTTACAAATATGCTAGCGGTTGGCGAACAGGCTGCGGCAGTTGGCGAGATTTCCCAAAAAATTGGAGATCATTACGAGCGCGAAATTGACCACACTCTAAAAAATCTCACAACAGTTGTGGGGCCGGTTTTGATCCTTGCAATTGGCTTAATAGTCGCATTTTTTGCCATTGCGGTACTTTCGCCAATCTTCTCTCTTACCGAAAGTGTTATATGAAAGGATTTACGTTAGTGGAAATCATTATTGTCGTCTCCATTATTCTTACGCTTGCGGTGCTTGGCGTTGAAAGTTATGCGGTAGCAAGGCGGTCAATGGTGATTGATTTAACGACCGACAAACTTGTTCAAGCTCTTTATTCTTCACGAGAACAAGCCAAAAATTCCGCAAAATGTACTGGCATGAGATTCGAAACAAATAAAATGCCTCAAAATATAGAGGCGGATTATAAAAATCCTGTTGATGGCTGTGAAAATGATTTTGAAGTAAGCTCTGCCACTTGGACAAAAGAAACACAGATTTATGCACTGCTTTTGGACTCAGATCAAAAAGAGTCTTTTGATGTGGTTTTTATACCACCGCTGGGCCAAATCAAACTGCCCGACGGCTTTAAAAACGCAGAAATAATCTTGTCTCTTAAAAATCAAACAAACAGCCGAAAAATAATTTTAAGTTCGCTGACTGGTAAAATTGAAAAACTTTTAAACAATGCAACACGCTAAAAATAACAAATCGGGATTCACAATTCTGGAAACAATCATAGCGATTGCGGTGATAAGTCTTGTGATTACTACTGTTGCAGAACTCGTGCAAAGCTCCACAAAAATAGGAGGACAAAGCATGCAGCAATTTATTGCTTATCACTTGGCGGAAGAAGGTTTGGAAATTACGCGAAATTTGCGCGACACAAACTGGCTTTCGAATGTTAAATGGCGAAAAGGGCTAGATGATGGCCTTTATGTGATCGAAGAAAATCTCACAATTGGCGCAGTAAATGATAAATGGACTCTGCGAAAAATTAATTCGACGGATGAAATTCCTAAAATTTCACTGAACGAAAATGAAAATTTCAAACGAACAATTGAAATAAAAACAAAGGATGAAAAAAGCATACTCGTAAAAAGCAATGTGGATTTTACGGTTTCGCTAAAAGAACAATCAGCGAGCCTGGAAACAATTCTAACTAACTGGAAAAAGGGGCCACTATGAAAAAAACAAACAAACAAAATAGCGGATTTACCCTAATGGAAATGCTCATCTCCATAACTATTTTTATGATGTTTTTGGGAATTATTGCGAGCTCCTATACTTCGCTTACCGGAGCCAATCGCAGGGCAAACGAAACTCAAAAACTTTACCGTGAAATTCGCTTTGTTTTTGATACGTTGGCACAAGAAATTCGCGCGGGAACAATTGATTATTCGTGTATTGATCCTTCGGAAAAAACGCTGTGCATTGTGGATGGAAAAGGCCAAAAACGTGCTGTGATTAATTTCAACGAATCGGGAAAATCCATAACTCTGGCAAATCAAGTTCAGGCAGGAGTTCTTTCTGCTTGGAGCACTGAACAGTCGCAATCACTCACTTCGGAAAATTTCGGACTTGAGGATTTTGAAATCAAAGTTTATCCGCTTCAAGATCCATATAAATCCGGCAACGAATCTATAAATGAAATTCAGGTTCAACCTTCGGTTGAGCTGATTTTAAAAGCACGCGGATATGTTTTCCGCACAGTTTATTCTTCACGAGTTTATGGCTCACAGACGCTATATGCAGGCCTTTAGGCATACGCTAAAAAACAAGGAAGGAAGCTCGCTTTTAATCACATTGATTGTGATGGGAATTTTGCTGACTCTTTCGCTTGGAGTAAGCGATTTGATGATGGGAACTATGAAGGACACTCGCCTGCTGCTGGAGAAAACAAAGGCATGGTATGCGGCAGAAAGCGGAATAGAGATTTCACTTTTGAAGATTGCGGATAATGCGCCGGGATATGAAGATAGTGGGGAGGAAAATTTTGATCCCGCAGAGGCGGGAACAAAATTCTCCTATCAAATCCACGCAGCAGCTTCGGTAATTCCCGAAAAAGAAGCTTATGAGATAAAAACAGACGCCGACCGTTTTGCGGATCTGCAACTAAGCTCATCGGTAGTAATTCCCCTCTTCCGCGGAGCAAATCCGGAAGATACTGTAAAAAAACTGCGCGTTGAATATTATTTGGCACCAAATTTAAATATAGCCGGCGGCCATGTGGACGAAGATTTGGATATTCTTCGCTGGAAAATCTTTGGAATAGCCTCAGACGGAAAAATGGAAGTCATAAATGAGTTTTTGCCTTTAATGCAGGGCAATTCGGCATCTTCACCAACTTGTTTTGGCACCGGTACAAACTGCTGGAACGCATCAAAATTCTACAAACGCCTACCAATTTCCGAAGGCGTTTCCGAATACCAAATTATTGATAGATTCCCAATAGAAACATTTTTAAA
>JBAYHN010000086.1:0-4434 GCA_041666125.1 Candidatus Altimarinota bacterium
AATCTTGGCTCCGCTGCCAATGGATTTACAAAACGTAATAAAGAAATTACAATTCGGGCAATGAAGAAGTTTTTTATTGCAGTTGGCGGAATTCTTACGGCCGCTGTTGTTTTTCTTTTTGTTTTACAACTGCAAAGCGACTCCCCTCTTTTTACTGCCAATGGCGCAAAAAACCTCATGAACAAGGCCGAATCGGCTGTTGGGGCAATTAAAAATGCAGCGTTATCTTTAAAGGATGTACAGACTGCAGCAATCAAAATTACGCCTCCCCCAACAATAAAAATGAAAAATGGCGAAGATGGCATACTTGTCCCGATTTTGGTTTACCACCGCATAGGTTTTGCACCGGCAAACGCCACAAGCGCCTATAAAAGCTTTTTAATTGAACCGGAATGGTTCGAAAAGCACCTGCAATACCTAAAAGACAACGGCTTTGAGGCAATTCAATATGCAGATCTTATAAATTACATGGATTATGGCGCACCGCTTCCGGCCAAACCGGTAATGATCAATTTTGATGATGGATTTACAAACGCCTACGACGTCGTGTTTCCTATTTTGAAGAAATTCAACATGAAGGCCACACTTTTTGTAATAACAAACTCCGTTGGCCATGGACTTTATGCCTCTTGGGACCAACTTAAAGAAATGCAAAAAAGCGGACTTATGGAAATGGGGTCGCACACACTTTGGCATCCATATCTCACGAAATCGGGTAAGGCGGTAAAAGAAATAACCGAATCCAAACAGAAACTGGGAAAAGAGCTGGGAGTACAGATTGACGCCTTCGCCTACCCTTATGGAGATTGGAATGAAAACGTGGCCAAAATGGTAAAAGATGCCGGCTACAAAATTGGCCGTTCATTTTCCACGGGAAATGGAATTAACGAAAACAATAGGTTTCATGTACCGGTTGTAAGAGTTTATGCCAGCGTGGGACTGGAAAGATGGAAGAGCCAGCTTTTCCCGTGAGAAACCAGCAATTAGGCGGCGCGTTCTACATATTCCCCCGTATCGGTATTTACGCGAACCATTTCGCCTTCATCAATGAAAAGCGGAACCTGAACAACCAAGCCGGTTTCTAGAGTTGCAGCCTTTGTTCCTCCTTGCGCTGTATTCCCGCGAACTCCGGGTTCTGTTTCAATTACTTTAAGAGCAACCTTTGGTGGTAATTCAATACCAATAGGTCTTCCTTCGTATCTTGTAACAGTCGTATCTTCACCTTCTTTCAAAAATTTGGCAGCATCTTCAATTAAATCGAGCGGCAATGCAAACTGATCAAACGTAGCGGAATCCATAAAATAAGCCATGTCCGCATCTTTATACATAAACTGAGCACGCACCTTTTCAATCTCAACCAAACTAAAATCTTCTCCGGCTATAAACGTCTTTTCAAAAACTTTTCCGCTCATTACGCTGCGAAGCTTTGTTCGCATTACCGGTTTGCGCTGTGCAGTTCTCATGAATCCGTTCGAAACGATTACGCACGGTTCATCATTAAAACTAACAACACGTCCTACCTTCAAGTCTGTGATTGATTGAGCCATAAATAAGCCTTAATTAAAAGAAATATAGCTCTGCAAGGATAATGAAAAAACCATGTCTGGTCAAGCTAAGGCGGGTGCAAGCCCCAAGCAGGGGTTGCCAATGTCCGCAGCTGTAGCGGTTGCCAAAGTTACCATTAAATGGTACAATAATATGATTAAATAAAAATCAAACCAGTATGCCAGGTGAAATGCAACAAAGAGATGTCCCTCACGTGGAAACCAAGGTGGCCACAACTCAACCGGATACTTCTTTTGAAGTTAGCGAAGCGCAGGTATTTAAACCGGATGAAGCGACCGGCATGTCTATGGACGCGGGCCAAAAATTGGTGCAAGGAGCAATGGGAAAATTGGACGCAATGTCTCCACGTGAAGCAAAAGAAAAACCTGTCGAAATTCCTACTCTTGCGCAACAATTAGACGTAATGCTTGCCCTCGGCCGCAAGGCAAGTTACGAGGCAAATACTCGTGAACAAAAATCACAAGTCTGGGAAGCAACGCTTGGTGCCGTTAATGAATTTAGAAAAGCTTATGGCGGGCTCCCTCCTATTCAAGAGGCCAGCCCCACTTATTCAATTTGGATTAATGATTCTATAAATCAGGGAAGGGACGGACAATATATATTAAATATTTTTAAAAAAGAGAAAGCTGAACGTGGGACACCAAGCTACATTAAACACGTAGAGCAATTAAAGCGAACCGTTGGCACTATACCAGGAGTAAATTTTGTAGTGGGAGCTGGAGCCGGAGCAATAGAATTGGTAGGTGGCGCGGGAACACTGGCAGGCGAAGGACTAAAAGCCGCCGGCGTAGGTGCAAACGAAACCGAACAGCAAGAATCTCAGCGCGTTCTTGTCGCCGTTGCTGCGTCATTTAAAGATCTGGGCCACTTGGCTTCCGTTTTATTGCGCACGGAAGAATATAAAGAATCTATTGCCAAAGATGGCGGAGAAACGACTGGATTTATAATGGGCAAGCACTATTTTGACGTCGCATCTGCTTTACTTGGAGGCCACGCGCTACAAGGCGCTTTGGGAATAGGTGCCTCCGGAGGGAAAATGGCGGCAGAAGCGGGATCAGCCGCCGCAAGAACAGCCGCGGAAGCCGGCGAAGTTGGCATACAGGCAGTAGGTAAAGAAGCTTTGGCCGCCACAGCCGTAGCCGGCGCAACGGTAGTTGGCACAGAAGCTTTTGAAGGCATTGGTGGCGGTGGGCTAAAGGGAGTGATAAGAAGATTTGCCGCAAAAGTAGGAGAAGAAGCAGCACCAACTGCAAAGGAGGCCATGAGAGAAGTTGCAAGAGAAGCGCCAAAAGAGGGAGCGAAAGAAGCCGCAAAAGGTTCCGGACACACCAAGCACAAACTAGAAATGGGCGCCCACGGAGCAGCCCACGAAGAAACTGCCCAAGCGGAAGGCGCGCCAGCAGGCAAGAAACACGGTTAAAATTTAGGGTGTAATAATGTATACTTGCGCCTGTGCTACGACGAATTGCAAATGTGATTTTTGGAATATTAATAGCTCTAGCAGTCGGACTTGCAGTATTTATAGCAACCGGCGGGCCAATAAATTTTGACTTTTATTTTTGGCAAACCCCTGAGCCTTATCAAACTCCAATCTTTTTAACCAAAGGCACAACCACCGATGCCGGACTTGTGACAGGTCTAAATCCTCCGGTGGGAGTAATGATAGAAAACGAATTGGAGGCCAGGCCATGGCAGAAAGGACTTTCGGAGGCTTCCATAGTTTATGAAGCGCCAACGGAAGGAAGAATAACCCGTTTTTTGGCTATTTTTCCTTTTGATAATTTACCGGAGAAACTTGGCCCGATTCGCAGTGCACGAACTTATTTTTTGGATTGGATGAGCGAATATAAAGGAATATATATGCACGTCGGCGGAAATCCGGATGTGCTCACTCGCCTACTCCGCGAAAAAAATGTATTTAATGCGGATCAATTTGTGTATGGAACTTATTTTAGACGCGAACATGTTGGGCAAACTGCGCTGGAGCACACAATGTTTACCCGCCAGGAATGGATAAAAAAGCTTATAGAAGACAAAAAACTAACTTGGAGTCCACCGGAATATCTTTCGCATTTTCCAATTAAAAAAGATTATTCTTTGTATCCGCAAGCTTCAAAAATTGCTATAGATTTTGGATTCTCGACTTATCGCATTGCATATGAATATGATGCGGCGACAAAAAAATATCTTCGCTTGCAGGCAAAAAAACCGCATATGGACTCACAAAACGGCAAACAAATTGCCGCGGGCACAGTTGTAATACAAAGTGTTAAGTCACAGCCAAACGGTGACAGTGAGGGAAGCATATCCATAAAAACCATTGGCGAAGGCAATGCTTTTATCTTCAAAGAAGGCCGTGCAATCAAGGCGACATGGGAAAAAGATTCGCTGGACGGCCCCACTCGCCTATTTGATTCAACAAGCACCGAGGAAATTTTCTTAAACGATTCGGTTTATTCTCCAATTTGGTTTGAAATCGTGCCAACGGATAATATTTTTTCGTATGAATAAAAAAATCGCGCTGCTTTTTGTGTTTTTGGGATTTTTATTAATGACAGGATGCACTCCGCAGGAAACCGCGCTGCAAAAAAACGATAATTTAAATTCTTGGCAAAAAATTCCAGGTGACTTGCAAATTCCGCTGCCAAAAGAAGTTCCGATTTTGATGTACCACTATATTGGAGACATTCCGACGGACGAAAAAAACGTAGCCTTGCGCAGCGACCTCACCGTTTCCGTCGCAAACTTTGAGGAGCAGCTAAAATGGCTTAAGGCAAACGAATACGCCACGGTATGGCTAAGTGAAGCTGCGGCTTTTTCAAATGCAAAAGATGGATATTGGTCGCCGCTGTCCAGCTTCGCATGGCC
>JBAYHN010000087.1:0-4322 GCA_041666125.1 Candidatus Altimarinota bacterium
ATTTCCCTTGTTCTCTCCGTCACGGTGGTTAGCATCATATTCATAATTCCAATACCGCCGACAAGTAGAGAGATTCCGGCAATCGCACCGAGCAACATTGTAAATGTGCCGGTTACAGCGGAAGCCGTCGCGATTATATCCGCTTGATTCATAGTGCTAAAATCCGCTAATTGAGGATCTGCAATATTGTGCCGAGCAAGAAGCAAAGAAGTTATTTCTTCCTGCATAGTAGTCATCGAATTTTCGTCTACCGCCTGAACATTAATTGTTGAAAAATATTTACTGCCGCTCAATAATCTTTGTGCCACAGAATAAGGAATAAAAACCATATCATCCTGATTGGTAAATCCGCTCCCGCCTTTCGATTTAGTCATCCCAACAACTTTAAAATCAATCTTCTTTATGCGAATTTTTTGGCCAATAGGATTTGCATCTACACCAAAAAGATCATCGCGAA
This sequence comes from Candidatus Altimarinota bacterium, assembly GCA_041666125.1. GTDB lineage: Bacteria > Patescibacteriota > Gracilibacteria > UBA1369 > UM-FILTER-53-11 > JBAYHN01. Next base: position 458 of record JBAYHN010000087.1, read on the forward strand.
CGGTTGATCCAATTACCGCAACCTTAGACATACTCTTAACATTCTGCTCTGTAATAAAAGAGCCGGTATCCATTTCCACATTTTTAACTGCTGGATAAGATGAGTTTGTGCCAACAACTTGCGTATTCGTATTTGTACCAGGCGCCGTTATTTGATATCGCCCGGAACTTTCCGGCGCAACTGCCTTTACGGATGAAACTTCTGTCTGCAGCGCCTCCATATCATCCACAGTCAAACTTTGAGCCGAACCTCTTCCCGCACTTACCTGCACGCCGGCACCTCGCTGCGCACCAGGCATAACAATAACAAGATTCGATCCAAGAGACTGAATGCTGGATTCTATAGATCCTTGTGCTCCAGCACCTATGGCCACCATGGCTATTACAGATCCAATTCCAATAACAATTCCAAGAATAGTTAATCCCGAGCGCACTTTGTTTGTTAGCAAAGCCGAGTACGTTTCCTGAAATAAATCAGCAAGAATCATGAATTATGTGGGTTAGCTATGCGCTTTTTGTGATTTCTATCATCTTTTACAATTAGTCCATCACGAATATTAATTATTCTATCTGCGTGCTCCGCAACATCCGGTTCGTGAGTAATAAGAACGATGGTGCGATGCTGCTCTTTATTTAAAGTTTGAAAAGTATGAAGCACAATTTCTCCTGTTTGCGTATCCAAATTTCCAGTTGGTTCATCCGCAAGAATCAGTGTTGGATTATCAACCAGAGCCCTTGCAATAGCCACTCTTTGCATTTGTCCTCCGGAAAGCTGGTTCGAAGTGTGATGAAAACGATCTTCTTCCAGGCCAACATTTTTAAGGGCAATTCTTGCTTGCGCCTCTCTTTTTTCGTGAGGCACGCCGGCATAAATCAAAGGCAAAGTAACATTGCGCAAAACTGTTGCACGCGGCAACAAATTAAATGCCTGAAAAACAAATCCAATTTTATGTTTGCGAATGTCGGCAAGTTCATCATCCGAAAAGTTGGCAATATTTTTTCCATCCAATAAATATTCACCACGCGTTGGAGTATCGAGCGCACCAAGTATGTGCATGAGTGTGGATTTTCCAGAACCGGAAGGACCCATGATTGCCACAAACTCGCCATCTTTAATTGTAAACGAAACACCTTTCAGCGCTATTGTTTCCACTGAACTGCCATCATATACTTTGGTGATGTTTCGACATTCAATCATAATTTATCTTCTAGGAATTCCTCCACCTCCGCCTCCACCCAAATTAAACAAACTCTTAGCTTGAGTGGTTGCTGCAGCAGCAGTCACAGTTCTTACTATTATTGCATCACCTTCTTTTAATCCACTCAAAATCTCGGCGGATGTATCATTTGCCAATCCAACTTCTATTTGTTGCTGAAGAGGAATAGTTGCCGAAGTAACTCCCGTTTTATCCGCCAACATTGCCGGAGTTACAGTACCGCTAATCATCTCTACATAATTTACATCTCCGGAAGATTTAATTGCAGAATTATCAATCATAATCACGTCCTGCTTGGCATCTGTTATTACCGCAGCAGAAACGCTCATTCCAGGCTTTATGCGTTCATCTTGAGTATCAAAACCTATCTTCACGCTATAATTCACGACCCCCTGACTCACGGTGCCCAAAATATCCATTTCCATCACTTCTCCGCTGGCACTTAAGCCCTCGATTGCATCAAACGTAAGAGTCGCCTTTTGGCCAACTGCAACTTTTACTATATCAACTTCATTTAAAGAAATTTCTGCAATGTACTTATGAGAAACAAGTGTCGCCACCGTTGCTCCCGAAGAAATTGTCTCGCCATCTTTTACGCCAACCACGGCAACAATTCCGCTAAAAGGTGAGCTAACTGTATAGTCCGCCAATTTATCTTTTGCGTCCTGCAGAGAATTTTCCTTTTGTTCCAACGTAAGTTTTTGCAACCTTTCGTCCAGATTATCCATGCCAGCCTTCAAATCCGCCAAAGATGCCTCCTTTTCTTTAATTGACTGCTCTGCGGACGCTATTTCCAAGGGATCGTTTTGATCTAGATCTTTTATGTCGCGATCGTATTGTACAAGCGCCATTTTGGAATTGTCTATTGTGGTTTTTATTGAGAGTAAAGCGGAAAGATGCGTATTAATAGTACCGGTATATGTACTGAGCGTAGACTGATGAGTATTAACGAGATTTGGAACCGTATGCTTATTTTGCACCATAGAATCCTGAGTATAATCTACAAAATTATCCGTCGTTTTAATTGCATCAGAAACGACTTTTACAGTGTCGTAAGTATCATCAATCAACTTCTCTATAGCAGCATTATCGAGAGTTCTAGTGGCCAATTTATAACTGGCAAAACTAGTATCATAGGCTTGGCGCGCCTTTAAATAAGCTGCGCTAACATCATCTCTATAAGTCATGGTTTTCCCCAAAGATGAATCTGCATTATCGGCATACCAATCAAGATTTGCCTTGTCGCTAGATAACGTCTTATCGGTTAATAAACTGTTAAGACCCGTTATTACACCAGGCAAAGATAAGAACGCATTCGAAACCGAATTAAACCCATCCTCGTATGCTTTTTTTAAAGCTTCTTCTTCTTTCTGCTTGGACTCCAATGTCGACTTATAAGTGTTGTCATTTGCAGATTTCAGCTTAGTCAAAGAATCTTTTGCCTGAATTACTGCATTCTGCGCCTGCAACAAAGTTAACTTATCTGCCGGCTTTTTTAATTTTTCATAATTTAATTGCGCCGTTTCCAAACTCATTTTTGCATCACGCACGGTTTTATTTGCATCGCGCGCATCAATTTGAACCAAAGTCTGCCCAGCCTTAACTGCCTGCCCACTTTTAATTCCCAAATATGTAATTTGCCCTCCAGCTTTAGATTTTAGATCTATCTGATTTGACGCGGAAACTTGCCCGCTACCGGATACAGAAACTATCAACGTCCCCTTTTCTACCGCCGCAAGCACATAACGAGTTTCCGCAGAAGTCCCTGTCACTTTTTTATAACCATAATACCCAACACCCAAGAGCACAATGATGCAAACAGCTGCAATAAATTTATGTTGCAACATTTTATTATAAATATTTTTAATCATGGAATTTATTTAGATAAAGGAAGTGTAGGTTTAAAACCCATCCCCGGACCACCAAATGGTGGTGGCGGCGGCATTACTCTTAAAAGTTTTGCCTCAATTTGTCCCGCATCATTTGGAGAACCTATTACCACTACATTATCGTCAACCTTTAAATCTTTCGGTAACACAGTTTCATTGAAAGCTTTGACCACCGTATCATTTTTCAGCACAACCACCTTCTCAACATCTTTTTCACCTCCAATAGTAATATTCGGAAGCTCTATTTTAATTATTCTACCAAATGTTCCGTGAGCATCTATAAAATTTCTATCACCAAATTCCCCCATAAATCCTCCTCGCGGACCACCAAAGTTGCGGTGGTAATTTTCACCCCAACGGAATGCAAAATCAGCCCTTCCTGAGCCAACAAACATACCTACCTTAAAAACCATGGCAATCACAATAACTATGCCAAGACCAATTATTACTCTCTGAAAAATCTTTGACTGAAAAATATTATTTAAGTCCATAATGTTTATGATTATTAATTAAAGGATTTTTTGTAAAAATGCTCGAAATGTCTTGCATCAAAATCTTTACCGACAATAAAAATACAAATGTTACGGTAAAAAATATTGTAATGCTTAAAACCGGCAACGATTCCAAAATCGACAATGCAAAATCATTCCACACTGCGATAACAGCCATAAAATCATAAGAAAGAAGCGAAACAAAATTCATGATCCCGGATTGTGCAAAATCAGACTGAACTGCATTAAAGGCCGGTATAAATGCGAGA
>JBAYHN010000088.1:0-4172 GCA_041666125.1 Candidatus Altimarinota bacterium
AAAATTTCCGCTTTCCACTTTTTCTTTTCTGCAAACCGCAAGAACATCCGCTCTAAAATCTGCGCCCAGTCCTGGGCGTCAGTTCCGCCGGTGCCGGCGTGGATCGAAAGAATCGCGTTTTCTGAGTCATACTTTCCGGAAAATAAAACCCGGAATTCCAGTTTTTGGAACTTTCCTTCCAGCTCTTTAAATTTTTTCTGCATTTCATCATGCAGACCGGCATCTATTCCATTACTATCTAAATCTCCCTCACCGGCTTTTTTCTTTTTACCTGTGCTTTTTCCGTTGCCGTCTTTTTTTCCTTTTTCACGACTTACTTCTGCTTCTTTTTCCACCATAACCACAAATTCTTCGAGCTCCCTTACTTCTTTTTCCAGTTCATCCCACTCACGCGCTTCAGATTCCAGGCTTTCCATTAGCCGCCCGACTTCTACGGCGTGTTCGCGGTCATTCCAAAATCCGGCCCGACCCATTTCCATTTTCAGTTCTTTCGCCTCCACCCTCTTTTTTTCAATATCTAAAATCCCCGCCGTCCCAGCGATTCTTTCCCTCAGCTCTTCAATTTGTTTCAGTAAGTTTTCCATTTAAATCGTACTAACCTATTTTTTTAAAAATATTATGAGTTATTGCAATAACATAAAAAACAAAAACATAAATTAAGCTGACCAGTAAAAATCCAAGTTCGCCAGGGCCGCAAAAACTAATGGCGAACAACCCACCCGAAGAACATTCGGTTAAGCCAAGCAGATTTAAAATTCCAGTAAATGGTACTGCCACGAAAAAAAAGAACAAAAAAAGCGGGCCAGTAATCGTATCAATGTTTGGATAAACGTAAGTTATTGACTGTTCCGAATCAGATAACATCATTAAAAAAATTAAAACAGCACACAATAAAAAAGGAAATGCAACAAAAAATATTTGAGGGTTGCTTAGGCTGAAAATACTAACTTTTTTGTCTTCGTTTAAATTTGTATTGTTCATAAAATTTTACCAAAAAATCAAAGTGGTACCACAGTCGTTCGATCCACCTAAGGATATGTCAGTATTAAGTCCAAGCTCCAATAAGTTGGTTGGTCCTTTAGTCGTATTTTCGTAATTTACCAAAGTGTTGTCTGATTCAATGATTGGATACCTCCAATTAAAATAGATTGGCAGGCTAAGTAAAGTGGCTCCGATCAATAAAAAATAAATTATAAATTTATTTATTAAATTCTGCCTAATCACTTTTCTTTGATAGAAAAAAATTTGTATCATTAATAACAACAGCAATAATAAAAATAAATTAACTAGATATAGCTTAGAAGCATAAACATAACTTCCATAATATAGGTGATCTATTAAAAAATAAAGCAAAAACACGAAGATGTACGACACCTGCTTAGTTATATATAGGGCATTAAAATTGCTTGTTTTGCTCTGGTAATGCGCTCTCAGCAACCGGGCGGCCAAGACAACGGCAACTATCAGTAGAGCGTAGCTTAAATAATTACTGGAAATAGACAAAAGAATTATTTCACTGCCTGCACAAAATAGCACAGCATCTTTCTTTCTCATATTGTTTATCGTTATGCTAGGTTATGCTGTAATATTAACTTTTTTACTAATTTTGGTCAATAAAAAACACCCGCCGAATGAAGTCCGGCGGGGTGAGTGTAAGAGCGGCAAACGAGTTGCCGCGGATAGATATGTTTGCAGTAAGAGCGCGCTTTCGGCTAAACTATTCAACCAGACCGTGCTTCCTGAGAATCGCCGCGAAGAAGTTCAGGCCTGCCTGAGTATCGATGCGATACTCTCTTATGAAACGTGGGGCGGTTATCTTCCCCTCCTTGCAAAGGCGAACGGCATCGAGCACAGAGACTTCGACAGGATCAAGTCCCAGCTTAATAAACTCTTTTTGGGCAGCTTCATCCGTGGGCGCCGCCCATTCCTCGGGGTTGGCTTCAACGACATCAGAGATGCCTTCAACGCGAATATCTTCGCGCCTGGTTGGGTCGGCGTATATCTCATTTGCCACCGCAAGCGGCATCAGGCCGGTAACCGTGAAGTAGGAAAACTCACGGATAAAAGTGAAGTTGCCCAGCCTGCCGATTACGCCATAGAAGGTCTGCTTTTCCGCGCGAAGCTCTTCGGTCGGGAGTACAACGATATTAATCTTTGCGCTTCGCAATTCCTTTATAATAATCGCATTCCGACCCTTGTTGTGTACGTCAAAATTCTTCATGAGTCTTCCCCTTTCTAAAGTCATTAGACCGCATAAATCTGGCCGACAAGGCCGTCGGAAACAAGGTGGACTTGAGCTCCTTTTTGGGCGATCTTTGTTAGCTTGCTTTCGGCTTTCTTACTTATTTCCATAAGCAGACTGCCTGAAAGCGCTTCTCGAAAGGATAACTTCTCTCCTTCGCCATAGGGCTTAACGTAGAAATGGTGATAGTTAGCGCAAAGACTAGTAGTCGCGAGCTGACCAAGAGCGCCAATCCGTCCCATAGTTAATACTGTGTGCAGAGTCCAGATGTCGAGAGCGGAAATATTTTTCCAAAGAATTACTTTATCTCCGTACTCGCTAAAAGGTCTTAGAATCTTTTCCGCGCATTTGCCGTAAAAGCCGGGCCGTTGCATTCTTCTTAAAGCTTCCTTTTTCGCTTCGGCATCAAGAAGCTTAATTTCACTTGTTACTGACCCGGCTCGACTGACGCGTAATGAAGTTTCCAGGTGCCGGTTGAAAATAATTTTCGGTGTTTGCGTCATCCCCCTTAAAAATTCAGGGCTGGGACGGATCTGGACCAGGTGCCATTTTTCCAGATTACCGGGATGAATAATTACCTCCATCTGGAAGCCAAAATCAATCCCGATTGTCTGGGCCGTTAAAACCGCCCTGCTTGCCAACTCTGGCGCCAACGCGCCAAAAACTTTATCAGCCAAAGGAATTAGCGCACTCCCGTCGCTTCCGTAAAGACCTACGGGCGAAAAAAGGTCCCAAACCGCGGAAGTATAACACTTGCCTGTATTATCAGCCGGCCGGCCATGAGCAATGCGAACCACTGGCTTTTTAAGCAAGTGACTGTATCCGACATCGACTACCAAGCCGACGCCGCAAACAATTTCTTGAACTATGGCCTGCCCCATTAATGAAAGCTTTGAAATAAACGAGGGAGAAAGGGCGATATTTCTGGACCAACTGAAGCTGGTTTCAACACCCGATCTCGAGTCTTTCCAGTCTTCGTTTGGGGCCGAGCTTCTTACCATTACTAACCTTCCACCGGGATCAAATCCGTCAAAATGACAAATAGCCTTGCCGCCGATAATCAGGCCAACCTGTTCCTTACTAAGGAAATTTCTTCTAGGAACGGAAAAAATTGAATCAGTCATTTCGAATAAATCGCAGATTGCCAAACTCAAGCCTTTGCCACCGCAAAATTTAGGCAGATATGGAAGATACAGGCCTCGCTTACCTGTCCTTTGTTTAATGGTTTTTGCCAATTGCTGAATGCCTTGGTCGGCATTCTCATAGTCCCAGCCGTTTAAATCAAACGGTACATTCATCTCATTTCTCCAATATGCGTGAAGTTCGAATCAGTTAACTTTTTTGCCAATTTTGAAAGGGCAAATCGTGATTTTACATATTACATGCTTGAGCATTATAGGTCAACCAACTAAAAAAACAAGGTCCTATCCTCGTTTTTTAAAATACATTGATTATTTGTTTATTTCGCTGTTCTTAATTTCCTCCTTAACGCTCTCACTAACCTCTGAATTTTTGCTTAACCATTCTAAAATTTCTTTTCTCTTGGCTTCGCTCGCCAATTCAGCCTGGCTGTATTTATTGATGGTGATGGGATATATTCTGTATTCCACATTCATGCTCACGCCATCACTCTGTTTTTTAAGGCTGGCGCCAACGGCCAAGCCTTGCATTGTATCGACGGAAAAATACTGGTCAAAAATAAAATTGCCCAGGCTGTAAAAAATGTATTTGCCTTTATATTCTTCAATCGTTTCAATGACGTGCGGATGGGTGCCGATTATCAAATCGGCTCCGGCGTCAATAAACATCCGGGCTTCTTTTATCTGGCCCACGGTCGGCTTTCTCGCGTACTCCACTCCCCAGTGCGGAAGGATGACGATAAAATCAGATTCCGGACGGACTTTTTTAATTTCCGCTACCACCTTTTCCG
>JBAYHN010000089.1:0-4063 GCA_041666125.1 Candidatus Altimarinota bacterium
GACAGCACCTACCGTGTAATAAGCGCTGTAAGCAAGTAGCCGGGTCACATGCACAAGCGGCCCTAGGTTGTATTGTTGCATCGTCCGTTTGTAATTCTGGTTTGGATCCCTCAATTAGTGACGTCATAAAATTAAATTAATTAATATTTTTTGTGCGGTGATGTTAATCATTCTATTGTTTTTTGTCAATTTTAATTGTGATCGGCGCTTGACTGTGAGTGCGCACTCATATATATTTACGGCATGCAAGATATAGAACTTACGCCAAAAGAAAAACAGCTTTTTGAATTTATAGAAAAATATCAAATGGGGCACGGATCTTCACCGACCGTGCGCGAAATGCGTGAACACATGAAGTTAAAATCCGATGGTTTTATTATTCACTGTTTAAAAGCGCTGGAAGAAAAAGAGTTAATAAAAAAAGGGGATACGCCGCGTTCCATAAAGCTTTTGCCAAAAGTTGCGCAAAAACTTTCGGCCGACACGGTAAAAATTCCGGTGCTTGGGCAAGTGCCTGCCGGCGGGCCCGTTTTGAGTGAAGAAAATGTCGAAAGTTGGATGACATTTGAGTCCGGACAAATTAAAAATGCGGAAAAATGCTTTATATTAAAGGTACGTGGTGACAGCATGATTAACGCTGGAATTTTTGAAGGTGATTTCGTAATTGCCTCACCGGATAAAGCTCCACGAAAAGGAGATGTGGTCGTGGCACTTGTGGATGGTGGCTCAACAGTTAAAAAATACGAGACTTCCGGCGGCAAAGTTTACTTAAAACCGGAAAATCCGCGATACGAAAACATCTACCCGGAAGAGGATTTACAGGTGCAAGGAGTGGTCGTGGGGATGTTGCGTTGGTATTAGTTCCATGGAGCCGATGGCCGGAGTCGAACCGGCGACCTTCACTTTACGAAAGTGCTGCTCTACCAGCTGAGCTACATCGGCGTTTCTGGTGTTATTTTAACCTGATATATTGTCCGTAACAGGTTAAGCGTGCCTATTATAACAGCCAGGAGCAGTTTTTTTATTTGAACAAATGCGGAATTTATGTTACATTCACTCCCTTTAACCTTATTCTATGCCAAATGACAACCCTTTTGTGACTCCTGACCCTTTTCCAAGTCCATATTCGGAGGAGCCGACGCCTAAGGAAGAAATTGGAAAATCTCAACCAAAAAAGACCATAAATGATAAAGAATTGTGGAAACAGTTTGGCGAAGAAAAAGAAGATGACGTAGATGTTGTAGAGGCGCCATACGAGGAGGAGAAAATAGATGAAACGGCGATCTATAAAAAAGATAGCCCAATGGAAGATTTTGAAGTTTCCGGAGCTGTAAAAAAAGCATGCATTGTTACTCTCGTGGTTAGCGGAATATTTTTGGTTGTTGCCTTTGGAATTTGGTATTTCTCTAAAAATAATTTTGGTACACTTTGGAATAATATCGTTGGCGCAGAGATTAAAAGTGAAATGATAATTGCAAAAGATGGCGGAAAAGTTTCCTTTGAGGGTGCAGAAGTAATTATTCCGGCGGACGCACTTGCAGAAGATACAAAGATTGAAATTGAAAAAGTAAAAGAAGGAACAGTTACTGATCTTTTTTACTTCAAACCGCACGGACTTAAATTTTTAAAGCCGGTTACAGTCGTAATTCCATATAAAGAAAGTGGCTTAAAGGAAGGCGAAACGCCATATAACATTAAATTGAATTATTGGCTTGGTGAGCAAGAGGGTGAAGAAAGTATGCTTAATTATTCCGTTGATACAGAAGCAAAAACTCTCAGCGCACAAGTGATTCAGTTTTAGTTTTGCTATAATTGAGCCGTGGGGAAATTCGCAAAAATAGTCGTCTATGTTCCGGTTGCCAATGCCGATCGCATTCGCGAAGTTTTGGCGAACTGCGGTTGTGGACATATTGGTAATTATGATTTTTGTTCTTTTTCTGTGAAGGGAATTGGAAGATTTAGGCCACTAAAAGGCGCCGCGCCACATATTGGAAAGGTTGGCAAAATTGAAGAAGTGGCAGAGGAGAGGATTGAGACAATTTGCCTGGAGAAAAATCTAAAAAAAGTTTTGGCAGAAGTTCGAAAAGCCCATCCTTATGAGGAACCGGCAATTGATATTTATCCTTTGCTGAATTGATTTTTGTTATAATGCCCGCACGATGGCGGCAGAAAATCAAACACCAATGATGCGGCAATATTGGGCACTAAAAGAGAAGTATGCCGACTGCCTGCTCTTTTTTAGGCTTGGCGATTTTTATGAAATGTTTTTTGATGATGCGATCCTTGCTTCGCGGTTGCTTAATTTGACCTTAACAAAAAGGCAAACTTCGCCAATGTGCGGGATACCTTATCATGCCGTGGAAAATTATTTGAGTAAGCTTACGCAGGCGGGGAAAAAGGTTGCGATTTGCGAGCAGTTGTCGGATCCGACTTTGCCGGGGATTGTGACGCGCGATGTTATTCGAGTTGTTACTCCTGGTACAACTTTTAGCGAGAAAATTTTGGACAATAAAGAAAATAATTTTATCGTCAGCGTGGTTTTTGAGGATTTGCCGGCGGGAAAAGTCGGGCAGGAATCTAAAAAAATAGGCTTGGCCATTTGCGATTTAACCACAGGCTTTTTTGGAGTTACTTCGCCTGCGAATTTGGAGGATTTAAAGGAGGAAATCTTCAAGTACCATCCGGCTGAATGTGTAATTGATGCGGCTTGCGATAAATTGCCGGAATTTTTAAAGCAGTTTGAGAAACTGCCGGTTTTTCCTCATAAATTTTGGGAAGAGCCGGAAACTTATTTGGCAAAACATTTTAAAGTTAAAGATTTGAAGGGATTTGGAATTGACGGTGCTGCCGAGGTGGCGCGTGCGGCGGCGCTTTTACTAAACTATTTGTGCGAGACACAAAAGTCAGATCTTTCTCACCTCAGGCCGCCGCACATCATCTCTCGCAAAGACGAAATGATCCTGGACGAAACTGCGATTCGCAATTTGGAGCTTTTGCAAAGCATGAGAGAAGGTGGACGCGAAGGTTCTCTGATTTCTGTGATTGATTGTACTAAAACGTCGATTGGCGGACGCACGCTGCGCCAGTGGCTCATTCATCCTCTTCACAATAAAAATGAAATAGAAAGAAGGCTGGAATCCGTCGCGGAAATTTTGGAGAATTATGAATTAAAATCCAAATTGCCGGAAATTCTTGCGCCAATTTTGGACATGGAACGTTTGCTCGGTAGAATTTCCGTAGGTTCCGGCAACGCTCGCGATATTTTGGGGATTGGAATTTCTCTTTCTGCGATTGGTCCTGCTAAAGAGCTTTTAAAGACGGCAAAAAGCGCACTTTTGAAAGATTTAAAAAATGAACTTGCCGCGCTAAAGGATTTGGATAAGTTGCGCGAAAAAATCGCAAAAACAATTGTGGATGCGCCACCACTTTCCACAAAAGAAGGCGGAATTATAAAAGACGGCGTGGATAAAAAACTCGACGAGCTGCGAAAAATAAGTTCCGAAGGGAAAAATTTCGTTCAAGATTTGCAGAAATCCGAAATCGAAAAAACGGGCATTTCTTCGCTTAAAATACGCTTTAATAGCGTCTTTGGTTATTACATTGAAGTCACAAAAACGAATTTAAATGCTGTGCCGACGCATTATATTCGCAAACAAACGCTGGTAAACGCGGAAAGATTTATTACGCCGGAATTAAAAGAATACGAAGAGAAAATTTTGGGAGCGGAAGAGAAAACTCAGCAAATTGAATATGAAATTTTCATGCAACTTCGCGATGAAGTAAAAAGTTACACGCGGAAAATTCAAGATGCCGCGCGCGTTTTTGGAATTATGGATGTACTTTTTTCGCTCGCAACCTCAGCCGAGAAAAACTCATACTGCAAGCCACAAATTGCCGAAAGCGAAGCCGGATTAATCATTAAAAATGGCAGACATCCTGTTGTGGAATATTTGGCCGGTTCGCGTTTTGTGCCAAACGATGTGCAAATTGGCGGAAACGAAAAATATAATGATCCGGAAATTTTCCGCGTCATGCTTTTGACCGGCCCGAACATGGGCGGTAA
>JBAYHN010000090.1:0-3990 GCA_041666125.1 Candidatus Altimarinota bacterium
AGCAAAGCCATATTTCTCTATTCAGGAAGCTGCGAATCTTTTGGACGAAATGGATTTGGATTTTGAGACTTCAGAGGCTGAGGAGTTGCTTAAAAGAGGTGGATTTGATGTTGGCGAGCTTTCCGGAATGAGCGGTACGATAAAGTTTTTGAAAGAAAATTGTGATAAAAATTCAATGCAAATTTTTCCGTGGAGAGATAACGTATGGGCTTATTTAGTTGATAATTCGGGGAGAATTTATTCCCTTGAAATGAGTAGCGAAAGTGTAAGAAAATTAGATGGATATAAAAGTACTGACTACTTGAAGGTTATGGAAAAAGCTCTTTTAGATGCTGGAGTTGTCGGGTTTGGTGATCGCTCTAAGCTTTTAAAGGCACTTGGGCCTGGAGTGGTAGTTAATCATGCAGAGACTCAGAGACACTTAGAGGCAATTGCTTATCTTATTCAAGAAAAACACAAAAAGAACAATGTTACCCCGCAAAGAAGGGCTGAACTAGACATCTAAAGCCTATTACATTGCAATTGACTATGCCTATCGAAAAGGGTAAATTTTTGGCGTAGTTATTTAAGTTAACGGAAAGTCTAAAAAATTACGCAAAGAGGAAGCATTTACGGTCAAAAATAATGATGGTTTACAATAAAAAATTGGCTGCGGTAAAAGGAAATCACCGACATCTCACAGTTTAGAGAGAAATCTTCCGAAAGTGTGTTTTTTCATTTAGACAAACCGGCTTAAAAAGCTCGGGAATTTAATTAAAAATTTATGTTGATACCAGTAATTCTTGCTATCGTTGGGTTGGCTTTGGGAGGAGGCGGAGGCTACTATTACCGAAAAAAGCAGGTTGAAGAAAAGAACAAGGATCTCGCCAGCAAATCAGAGCAAATCGTCAATGATGCCAAGCTGAAATCGAAGGAAATGATTTATGAGGCCAGAAACGAGGCCTTGAAAATGCAGGATGAAATCAAGAGGGATGAGGAAAAGACGCGCGCCCGACTTCTTGATATTGAAGAACGTTTGATGCACAAGGAGAAGAGTTTGGATAAGAAAAACGAGGAGGTGGAGGGCGCAAAAAATGATTTGGAGTCGAAGATTGTTTCGGTTAAGAGGTTTAGGGATGAGCTGGAGGATATTTACAAATTGCAGTCTGAAAGGTTGGAAAAGATTGCAGAAATGTCCAAGACTGAGGCGAAGGAAGTTTTGCTAAAAAATGTAGAGGAAGAATCGAAAGATGATATTGTCGCGCAAATTAAGAAAGTGGAGAAGGAATTGGAGGCTACCGCGAACGACAGAGCGAAGTTTATTATCGCGGATGCGATTGCAAGGTGTGCGGCCGAAACGACCGCTGAGAGTACTGCTACAATCGTGGATCTTCCAAATGATGAAATGAAAGGAAGAATTATCGGTCGTGAAGGCCGCAACATTAACACCTTTGAACAGATCACAGGTGTTGATGTAATCGTTGATGATACTCCCGGCTCGATAGTTATTTCCGGTTTTGATTTGATAAGAAGATATATCGCCAAAGTGGCGCTTGAAAAACTTATTGAAGATGGACGTATCCATCCTGCGCGAATTGAAGAGGTTGTGGAAAAGGCGAAGGAAGAGGTCAATGCTTTGATAAAAGAATTGGGCGAAAAAGCTGTTATGGAAACAGGTATTAGTGGACTTCATCCAAATCTTGTTAAAATTCTTGGAAGACTTAAATTTAGAGTTACTCACGGACAAAATGCTCTCAAGCATTCTATTGAGGTTTCATTCTTGGCCGGAACGCTTGCGGCTGAGCTCGGAGCTGATGAAAATATTTGCAGGAAGGCCGGGCTTCTACATGATATCGGCAAAGCCGTCGACCACGAAATTCCCGGCCATCATTCAAAGATTGGTGCGGACATCGCCCGAAAGTTCGGGCTTGCAAAAGAAATTGTCCATGCTATCGAGGCGCACCACGGTACGCCGGAACCGGAAACAGTTGAGGCTCATCTTGTTTATGCTGCGAACCTTATTGCAAACTCACGTCCCGGCGCCACAAGAGACAATCTCGACGCTTACGTTCGCCGTCTTACCGAGCTTGAAAATCTATGCAACAGCTTTGAAGGAGTTAAGAAATCATTTGTCATTCAGGCCGGCACGGAAGTTCGCGTGTTTGTAAATTCAGGCGATATCGATGATTTGGCTTCAATCAAATTATCCCATTCAATCGCCAGAAAAATCGAACGCGACTTGCAGCATCCGGGCCCGGTTAAGATTCACGTAATTCGTGAAACTCGCGCCGAGGCGTTTGCCGAATAAGCCATACGCGCTACATGCGTCACGCAAAGTTTCTCGCGATTTATAAAATTTGCACATGTCTCTACTAAGCCGATTCAAAAAACCTATAAGCAGAAAATGGTTAATAATTCTCACTTCTGTTTTGGTTGTAATTCAATTTGCAATCATCCTTGCTGGACCTATGTTTTTAAGCTTGGCTTCAACGATGAAAAATGTGAATTTGTGGACAGGCTTTATGTATGGAATTGCAATTTTTGAAATGCTGACTGTTCCGCTTTCCACCTTGATAATTTGCCTTTTACTTCTCGAAAGATTTTTCAAAATCACTCCGTCAAAAAAGAAAGCATTTATCTACGGATTTTTTACAGTTCTGCTGATTTCATGGATCTATTTTTTGAGCCAAGTGTTAGGTCCGCAGGAAATTCATTATTCCGTGTTTCTGACTTTTATTTATGACAACATGGTTGCCAGAGTTATTTATGCGTTTGTTAATTTTCTGCTCTCTATGTGGGCATATATTCCATTATTGATATATGTCTTTTTTCTTGAAATTCTTCATGTGCAGGGGGTTGGAAAAAATGGTATGGGCATTATTTTCGCATGTATTCAGTTTGTTTCCTGGCCGATTTGGGGCGGAATTTTGGGAATGGCGGTTTCGTGGATTTTTGGGAAGATTAAGGCGAAAAAAACTTAATTCATTAATAATTGTTTTATGGAAAAGCCCAAGGTTAGCTTGATTGATAGAATAACTACCGGATGGTGGTTGGTGCCATTTTTAGTTTTGTTAATTGTGCAGATTTTACTGATGTGGAATTATTCGATTACGGTGTACTGGATAAATGTTTTTATAACGATAACGGCTTCTATAACCGGAGTTGTGTTGTCTTTGTTTGTCTTGAGAAAATTGAAATTTAGTTTGCCGAGCAGAAAAGCATTTGCGTGTGGATTTTTGATAATTTCGTTATTATTGTTAATGGGAACATTTCTTTTTCCGCATCAAATGAGTCCTTTAAATAAACTTATAGGGGAACTTTTTTCCCCTGTTTTTGACAGGTATATGGGAATGGTTAGCCCTATTGTAGACAATCTTTTGTATATGTTTATGATGCTCTTTCTGCCATTTTTTGTTCCGCTTTTTGGCGGCATCTTAATTATGATAGTTCAGTTGATTTCTCGCAGGTCTACACTGCGAAATCTAAGATAATGCTGCCAGTCGGTATTTTTTGTAGAGGAGGTCCATTTGTGTTTTGTCGGTAGCTATAACGTTGTCGGTCATATCGGTTCCGCCGGCCATGCCGCTTACCTCAGACATCTCGTTATTGCAACTACAGCTCCTCCAGCCCGCTCCATCTTCTTTCAGTAGTCTGTTATGCGCGAATTCGTGGTGCTCTTTGCAGAGTGGAATGATTGATTCGTGGCTTCTGTCGGCCGCAAATCGTATAACGTGATGGAGAATTTCGTATGGTTTGTTGCAGCCTTCGTGGGCGCACTTGCCGTTGGTTATCGCAAGCGCCGCCCGTTTTATGGTTACGCGGATGTAGCGGGTAGTGCGATGTAGGGTGGCGGCTGGTGTGCCGGTTTGCGCGATATGTTTGCCTTTGTTCGGAGTGTGATTAGATAAGGTTTTTGTGATTTTTGCAATTTTTTCCCCGGGGATTTTTGGTGCACTTTGGCTTGTGGCTGCGCTTTTCGGGCGTTTATGCATCATTTGGCTTTCTGAAGCC
>JBAYHN010000091.1:0-3968 GCA_041666125.1 Candidatus Altimarinota bacterium
AAATTAACATCTCCAAATGGAGGAGAAGTGCTTCAAGGTGGAAATGATTATCAAATAACATGGGAACAAAAAGGCATAGATTCAGTCTCCTTATATTGGTCTCCTGAACCATACGTTGCGAGCTACATCACAAGTAATCTTAAAGTAGATCCCGAAGCAACAACCGGCAGTTTTACATGGCATATTCCTTCAGAGTTCAACTTATTTGAGAAATATCCACAATTTAAGATAAATGCCATTGCATATAAAATAGGTACCAGGTCGGTGACAGACGAAAGCGATAACTATTTCACAATTAATCCAGCCCCCGGCTTAGACGAAAAAACATTCACCACAATAGATCTCCTTACCCCAAATGGTGGAGAAACTTTTTATGATAACGAAAAAATTCAAATTACAGTCGATCAAAAAAATGTAAAAAACGTCTATGTAGATCTTTGGGCAGACAATTTTAGTATGGGTTCTAAGTCCTACCAGACTGATCCATCTACAACCACCGGCACTTATGAATACCAATTATCACAAGGAAGATGTGTCATGCCGGACGTTAAAGTAAAAATAAAAATTTCGGGAGAGAGTTCACATTACAGGGCTCAATCTGCCAGAGACGAAAGCGCCGATTATATAACGATTAAATCATCCCCCGATCTCCCTATTAAACCCACGTTGCAGCTGCTTACTCCAAATAATAACAGCGAAACATTTCGCCCGGGCGATACAATTACCGTCTCGTGGCTTCAGAATGATATAAGCAATGTAACCGCATATTTACTGCAAGATTCAATAACAAATAGGCCTTCTTTTAGAGTTTCGGATGGTATTCGTATAGATCCATTTCCGGCAATTGATAATCGAACGAGCTTTCAGTGGAAAATTCCAGACACAATTAGTTACGGCAATTATAGAATCTGGATTGGTGGCATGGCCTATAACTGCAGTTATGGTCGTTATGCCAGCACCGACTTGAGCGATAATTATTTCACGATTGAGCAAAAAAAAGAGGAACCGATAGTTGTTGTGCCTCTTACTCAACCAACTACCAGCACCATTATTGAACCAATCGTTGAGCCAATTAACACATCGACAGTCAAAACAGATTCACCAGCATTAGTGGAAGAAATATCCGTCGTTTCTCCAAAAGTTAAGATCAAAGTTAAAATGCGCAGCACAACTTATACTACGCATAAAAAAGCAACCATTCAAAATAAAGAAATCGCACTTAACGGCGATTTAATAATCAAGGGCTCTTTAACTTTGAAAAATGTAATCTTAAAAATAAATTCAAAAAAAGGCAGACAATTTAAAATAGATGTAAAAGAAGGTGGCGAACTAAAAATTATAAATAGCACCATTTCACCAACCAATGACCAATTTAGCTACAAAATTTATTACAGAAAAGGCTCAAAAGGAATTATTAACGGCTCAATTATTGACGGTTCCAAGCGCGGACAAGGAAGCGTTGAAGGATTGAACATTTTAACCGACGGATTTGTTTTGAAGCAAAGCACAATAAAGAATATTAAGGAATGAGGTATTTAGTACAGGACGCATAGTCAAAGCCTTTGTACAACATACTATGGCTTTTTCCGTAGTGATTTTGCTTATAAAAAATTACTTTATTAGGCGGAATTTGGCATAATAGAAGTTGGCAGATTAAATTTAATATTATTTAAAATAAAAGATATGAAAATCTTCAATGCAGATTTAAAACCTATGAAAATTTTAAAGATCGCAGGTTTGGCGCTAGTAGTAATAATTGTAATTGCCATCGCCATTCGTCTTATTGGACCATCCATCAGCTCACTTTTGCCTAGAATTAGCAGCATCTCCATGGACCAAAGTGCTCCGGGGTTTAATGCAAAAGTCAGAGGTGAAATGGCTTACGGAGGCGCATCTGACGGCATTGCAGTCGGCTTATCTACCCGCAATGTGGTAAGTCCATCCATTGCACCCACTTCACCTACCACCGGCGGTAAAATAATAACCGGCGACAATGCTGAAGATTTAGAAGTCACACAATATAACGCCAACATCGAGACGCGCTCTTTGGAAAAAACTTGTGGTTCGATTGCAACTTTAAAATCACGCAAAGATGTAATTTTCGAGAATGCCAATAAATATGAGAAAGGTTGTAATTATACGTTTAAAGTAAAACATGCCAGCGTAGCCGAAATTCTTACAATCATAAAATCGCTAGACCCAAAGGAATTAAATGAGAATACTTATACCATTAAACGTTTGGTTGACGACTATACCAGTGAAGTGGAAATTTTAAAGAAGAAAATAACCTCTATAGAAGAAACTTTAAACGGCGCAGTAAGTGCCTACGATGAGGTAACAAAACTTGCAACAAAAACTCAAAATGTAGAAAGCTTGGCAAAAATCATCGATAGCAAAATTGGAATAATTGAAAGACTCACTCAGGAACGCATTAATATTAATGCGGAACTGGAACGGCTGGATCGTTCAAAGTCAGAACAACTTGATCGACTTGATTACACTTATTTCAACGTTAATGTTATTGAAAATAAATTTGTCGATATACAAAACCTCAAAGATTCATGGAGCACAGCCGTTAAATCATTTGTGAATGATATCAATAAAGTTTTACAAGATATCAGTATTAATTTAGTGACACTACTTTTCTTGGCATTACAGTACATTCTCTACATTTTCATAATTTTGATTATCGCCAAATACGGATGGAAACTGGTTAAATATATCTGGAAGAGATAATTATTAGGTGTTAAAATTTCCTTATATATGGACAGATTTATCTGGACAAAAGAATACAGTGTCGGCATTGAGTTAATAGATAATCAACATAAACATTTTTTCGAGATAACAAATAATATTCTAGATTATGCCGATCAAAAAGATCTTTCAAACAGAAACGAAATAGTTAATCTAATCAATGATTTAGGGAATTATGCCTTGTATCATCTGAGCACCGAAGAAGAATATTTTGATAAATTCAAATATCCGGATGCACCTGCACATATTGAGGCTCATAATAATTTTAAGAAAACGGCAAAAGCTCTTTTTGACGAAGTAATAAAGGCGGATACAAACATTAAAGCCACAGCTCAAAAAGCTGCCCTGTTCGCCGGAAGTTGGCTATTTCAACACATACTTTCAATGGACAAAAAATACTCGCAATTCTTTATTGATCACGGACTAACCGCCTATTAAGCGGCGACAGGCTTAAAACTTGGTCCAATTCGTCTTTTTAAAATTTGCTCAAATGCTTTTACATTGGCCTGATTTGGCTTCCAGAAAAAATCAATAAAATCACCTACTACAGGAATATTTCCAACGGTGGAATTAACAAGAAATCGTCCGAGCATTCTGACCAATTCAAGCTTTGGCACGCCAGCCTGCCTTGCCCGCCTTAACATTTCAATCCCCGGCAAAGAATCCGCTTGCACAAGATGAATCGTGTTTTTTAAAGCGTCATCCACAGCACCTCGTGTTTGCCCAACAACTTCGGCACGATCTATAGCTTCCAATGCTGCAGCTTCAAATCCCCTACCTGTTTCTAGTGTTCTTTGCTGGGCGGCATTTCCTTCAAGATTCTCTCCAAAAGTAGCTGCTTTATTGATCATTTTTTTGTTTTTAATATTCCTTTAGCCTAAGCAATATTATACCATATAAATCACATACAGCAAACTCCAAAACAGCTAGAAATGCCTAAAAATCCCCTCCTGATGATCAGGTTAGCCACACATACCACCACTTGACAGATAAGGATAACCTGATATAATCGGTAGCTTATGTCAGTCGCAACAGAACACTCAGACCAACAGGACTACTGCGCTGCAACAGATGGTGCAGCGCATCTGCCAACCCCACATATTTCGGGGTTAGCCAGCGGTTTGGCTGCACAATTACAAGCACTAATGGAAGCTCAAGGTGCAGCACAAGAAACTCCAGAATTTAAATTTAAAGAAGGTCATCCAATTTCCCTT
>JBAYHN010000092.1:0-3662 GCA_041666125.1 Candidatus Altimarinota bacterium
AAAAAAGCCCCGTGATTTCTCGAGGGGCTTTTTCTATTGTAGTGAATATATTATTTTGTGATCTTTAGATCAAGTAAAGCTGTCTCTGCCACTCCGGCTGTCTCTTCGTCACCCTTGTCGTATGTCAAAGTAATAACCAATGTTGGTGATTCAGAATTAATGAATTTGCTAGTAGATTCTGGTGAGAATTCTTTTAGCATTGCCATTTGTCCTTCGATTTCTTTTTTTACCAAAGCTGCGCTTGCTGCGTCCTTAGTTTCGGCTACGCTTACAGTTACGCTTTTGTTCCCGCCCTGTAATACATATCTTGTAGATGCAGTAATTGATGCAGCATTCGTCATTCTTTTTACATTTTCAGCCTGATTTTCTTCTACGAAAGCGAGTTTAGCTGTGTTTAGTCTGTTAACAAGTTCCTTGAATGAATCGCTAGAAGTTGCAACAGAGGTTGTTGCTGGAGCAGTTGTTGCTGCCGGAGTAGTTGGAGTTGTAGTTGCGTCCGGGGTAGTTGAACCACAACCAGATATAGCTAGCATTACTACGAGTACTGCTGATGCAGAGATGATTTTTTTCATATTTTTTTGTTAAGAAATAAAAAAACACCTTGCCTGAATTTTCCACTTATGGAAGTTTTAAAACAAGAATATTAAATTGACACTATGTATATTATTTATTTATAACGCGTGCAAAAACTTATTATTGCCGCATGCAAAAGCGCTTCCGTCATTTGATCCCCTGTGACGTATTCTTTCGATTCTATGGTGGGCGAGCGGGGGATCGAACCCCGGACCTTATCCTTAAGAGGGATCTGCTCTACCAGCTGAGCTACTCGCCCACAATAAGTAACTTTTACAGATCAGATTGTAACCTGACCCCGCCAACTTTACCACATAAAATCTAACCTGAAAATAAGAACTGGCAACCCATGCTTGGGGATTGCACTCGCCATAGCTTGGCAATCTAACTTTTGCATCTCCTTAGCCAGCTTGGCCGGTCCCGCTTGGACACGGCACCCGTCTTAACTTGACTTTATTTTTGATAATATGGTATATTTAACCTGTTATTATTTAACTCTCACTTATGGCTTACGCCCATACAAACTCGAAAGGACAAACATACTTGCTTCACTCCAAGAACGTAACTCTTCGTGGAGGCAGAAAGCAGACAATTTTCTTCTTCGCTCGAGATGAACGAGAAGGTGCTTTGGATGCAGTTCCAGAAGGAATGTTGGTTGTAGAGAATAAGAAGACGGGTCTTCCAATGCTCAAGAGAAAATAAACGGTTTACAAATGGCCAGCCCTGCTTGGGCATGGCACTCGCCTTAGCTTGATTTTTAAAAAATCCCTTCAAATTTTGGAGGGATTTTTTTTGTATCTCGTGGTGCCCGGGGCCGGACTCGAACCGGCACGAGCTTTAGGCTCACAAGATTTTAAGTCTTGCGTGTATACCATTTCACCACCCGGGCTTGGAATATCTTCTGGAGGCCGCGATCGGAGTCGAACCGATGAATGACAGTTTTGCAAACTGTTGCCTTGGGCCACTTGGCTACGCGGCCAGTAAGTAAGATGAACGCATTCCTATTTTACCTCAAAACTCTTTATAGCGGTCTCAATTTTTTTTGCAACCGCTTCTTGCTCATTGGTTAACATTGATCCCATTACAATATAGGCCGTTTTACCTTTTACTGCTGATATAAATTCAAACACCTTTAAGTCGGCACTATCCATATTTCTACCTTCCACACTTTCATATAATGTTGCAGTTTCGGCTTTGCTAACAATCAATTTATAATCGCTAACAGTTAATTCTCTGTAACCATTTAATTCTGTCGCGGTTTTTTGCTGCAGCGCTTTTGCATAATCAATGCTTGGAATTTCACCGCTTAAATCATTCTTTAAAATAATTAAATTGGCGGTAAATACAGGATTTCTCAAATTGCTTCTAAAAGCGACGACTGTATTTGGCGGAGTGTCTTGTCTAAAATTTGCAGCCGTCAAAACTTCCCACTCTTCCGGAATCTGAATTGTAAAGTCGCTGGTTTCATACGGTTTGAAACCTGTTATTTGGGTATTTGCAGGTGTGGCACTATTTGTGTTGCCAAAACAGCCCGTTAAAAGTATAGTGGCGACTACTGCTAGGGCTATAGAGGTTTTTTTCATATCTCCTATATATTATCAATGAAACTCGCGATTTTCTACAGAGAAACAATCCCGACTCTTTTTATGCTTGAGAAAGCTGCGAAAGATGCCGGATTCGAAATACACTTATTCCACTTAAAAGACATTCACCTTTGTGCCGAAACCTCAGGACTGGAACTTTATGTAAATAATATTTCATTAAAAGATTTTTCCGCTGTATTTGTTCGCGGTTTTTGGGATTTTCAAGACGAAGTCGCTGTAATTGCTCGTTTCTGCAAACAAAATAAAATTGCGCTGTTTGATTCGGCTCTTTATTCACAACACATCATTTCAAAGATTGATGATTTGCTCGCTTTTCAGTCTGTCGGACTGCCTATTATAAAAACATTATTTTTGAGTGCGACTTGTGATGTTAAGATGATTGAGAAAGAACTTTCTTTCCCAATTGTCACAAAAGAAAATCGTTCGCGAAAAGGCCAGGATGTGTTTTTGCTTAGAAATTCTGAGGAATTAAAAGATTTTATAGATAAGATAAAAAGTGATGATAAAACGCTGGATACAAAGATGTATCAGTTTCAAAAATTTATACCGGCTGATTATGATTTGCGTGTGATTGTGCTAGGTGGAGAAGTGCTTGGCACGATTAAAAGGCAAAGCGTGGATCCACATGAATTTAGGCACAATGTTTCGCTTGGTGGAACCGCTACAAAAGTGGAAATTTCGCAGGAAATGAAAGAAATGGCAATAAAAGCCGCCAAATCAATGAATTATGAGCTTGCCGGAGTTGATCTGATTACCGACAAAAATACAGGTGAAACATTCGTTCTGGAGATCAATAGGAGCCCGGGCTTTGAGGGATTTATGGCTGCAACAGGTATAGATTTGCCTGCCGAATTGATGAAATTTTTCTTGGCCACATTAGCTAAATGATGGCACCCGCCCCTTAGGGCTTGGCCAGCCCCGCTTGGGCATGGCACCCGGCCCTTAGGCCTTGCGTTTCCTTGGCAAACCCCTAAAATAGGCGCGTCAGACCATTTATTGTGCTTTATATATGGGCCTTCCACTAAAAATTGGAATCCTTACTTTTACATCACTGGATAAAAAGATTGGTAAGGGTGCGGATGTTATAGCAATTAGAAATACTGCGCTTGCACTTGGCCACAAGGCTCGAATTTTTCGCAACGCAAATTTTCAGTTTTCTTTTGATCCGGGTCGTCCTCATCTTTTTTATAAAAATCAAAAGTTTGTTCCACCGGACGTAATGATTATTCGCGCTGGAATTTTGGATAATGTTGATTCCGAAATGTCCACAGTTAAGCAATTTCAGTTGATGGGTATTCCGGTTGTAAATCATTATTTGCCGATTGTTCGCGCAAAAAACAAAGTGCGCACACTTCAGATTCTTCAGCATGAGGGTATTGCGATTCCGCGAACGATTGTTGTTCGCAGCGTGGATTTTTTGGATGCGGCCGTGGATAAAATCGGAAGCTTCCCAATCATTTTAAAAAGCACGAACGGAAGCCTTGG
>JBAYHN010000093.1:0-3638 GCA_041666125.1 Candidatus Altimarinota bacterium
AATAATTGAAGTGATATCTTTATGAGTGAGGGTGCTACTGAGGATAGAAAGCCTAACGAAGGTTTTATAAATAGACATTCGTAGATTCTGATTAGAAGTTATTAATATTATGGCCAGTGGGTTCGCCTGGGCCAGTTCCATTTTTATCGTTTTTCTTTAGGTGAATACCCTTTATTTTCATCAAAATCCACTATATCTGGCAATGAGCCTATTTTTTTTCTATCATACCAATTATCAAGAAGTGCTAGATTGCCTAAATCTGCAGCTAGCTGAGTCAATGATTGTTTTATTTTATTCATCTTCTCTAAAATCGCTCCGCTATCTTTTTTTGATTCCTCGTCAATAAAGTAGTAGAGAACTCTAAGTACCTGATAAAAATCATAATCTTCTTTGTTCTTTTTTTTCTTATTCATAAATAAAATATTGTTTAATTAATTTCTTTTTTAATTTCCCTGCCATTAACTCTCGCAGATGAATCAACTGTACCACTGGAAGGATCCATAACCCCTTTATGAATTCCTTCTCTGTTAAAAACTTCAATTTCATTATGCAGATTATCCCATTTGTAAAATTCTTTATTCTTTCCTTTAAGTCCATTGGTTTTTATTCCATCCCTATAATTATTTAAGCTGCCCCATATTTTACTATCTTGTTTTGTAGGATTAATTACCCTTCCATCCCCACTCGTCATCAACCCTTGCGGATTAGGGCAGGTATACTCCGGATGAACCATTAATTGATTACCATTCTCCGTGGTCGCAGGGTTAACGACAATATTCGGTTTTGTTTGTGTTTCTGCCGGAAGTGTAGTGTGATTTGGCATGTCAACTGCAGGCGGAATCAGAGCTTCGGGCTTGCTGTTGATTTGAGGTGGAGTGTTGACATAGATGTTGTCTGAAATATTGTTCGTTATTACAGCCACACCTACCGCAATGTTCGCCATTACTTCTATAAATTTAAGTACCGAAAAGGTAACAAGTGGAGCCATTAATGCAGTTTCCGCGTATTTTCCGCTCGGATCCGTATACTTCACCGGGTTATTGAGCGCATAGCTATACATGTTCCACCCCTGTGGATTTGTAAAAGATCGAATGTCTGCGAGGTTTATTCCCGCCGGATCCAGGGAGATAAACCTTGATATACGGCTATCATAGTACCGCGCTCCGTAGTAATACAAGCCGGTTTCTGTATCCAGCTCTTTGCCGGTCACATATGTTTTACTGCTTCATTAAAATCGCCGTAATCCCCCATATACCAATTAATGCCATTATCAAGCGTTGTTTCTAACCCAAATACATTATTCTGATCATCAAATACAACTCTATAGGCCGAATCATCTTCTCCCATATGATCCGTTACTAACCAGAATTCTCTGTAAATTTTATTGTTAAGATCGGTACATAATTTTATGTTTGTAGGGTCTACTAAATGCTTATTAATCCATTTAAGATCAATAGTTTCATCGATTTTATGTAAACTATTCTTTATTGCAAGGCGGATTGTTTCTTGTACAGATGTTTTCATATAAATATAATTATTTCTTTTCAACATCTTTAGGGTAAATAGGACCACTTTTCCCATTAACTTCTTCGACATGAGCATGCGGGTTCATATGAGGCTTCGGGTTGTTAATATCAAACCTCATTTTTTTCGTTCCATCGGCATTCATGAATACTTTATCACCGGCTTTATTAGTTTTTACTATTGTTTTTTCTCCTAACCACTTCTCTATTTTATTGATTATCGCGTCGGTTTTCGAAATTTTAGTTACACCGCCTGTAGTTCCCATCATTGGCATCATTCCTGCTTGACCATTGTTACCAATTGCTTGCCTGTTGGCAATCAACTCTTCATCCGAGAGATTTCCTGTGTCGGATTTACCGGGATCTATCGTCGATTCATTAGAACACAATAAGCACGAATTTAATTCTGACATTTTTTTATCAAACGTGCGTTGCGAAAGATAATCTTGTGTCTGAGGAGACACTAACTGAGCATTATTAGGATTTTGTTCTAGCTTAATCGCTGTACTCTCGTAATTTGCGACCTGCTCGTTATTAGCGTATACCCCAAACTTCATATAATTGCCAAGTTCTTCCCAAAATTTCCCCGTCGGATCCGTATACCTCACCGGATTATTCAACGCATAGCTATACATGTTCCACCCCTGTGGATTTGTAAAAGATCGAATGTCCGAGAGGTTTATTCCCGCCGGATCCAGGGAGATAAACCGGGATATACGGCTATCATAGTACCGCGCTCCGTAGTAATACAAGCCTGTTTCGGAATCCAGCTCTTTGCCGGTATATTTTTTCTTTGTGTTGAAGGCAGCGGCTCCTGCTGCCGGCGTTTGCGCATTTATCCTCTCCTCGCCATAGGGGAGATAATCCAACTGCTGGGCAATATTCCCGCCAGAATCCGTAACTACAGAACTCGAACCAAGATGGTCGGAGTGGGAGTAATAAACAGAACGAACAGGTGGCGCATTCGCAGGCTGGTTCGCGGTGACGGTCAGGTTATCAAACCCAACCTTCGTAAGATTGCTCATCGCCATCACAAAGCCTCCCTGCGCTAGCGGTTGCGGATCGGTGAATGTGCCCATCACTGCTCCATCTCTTTTCACTGTCATGACGCCCGTTGCAGGTGCATATGCAATGTCATACGTGTGCGGATTTGAATCATTTAGCGGAGCGGCAAACGAGGCTTTTTCGCTTAACAGATTCTGATTTGGGGAAACCGTAAATGTTGAAACAGCCGTGTATCCGGAAAAGCGCGATCCGTCGTTTGCCGCAACCGCCCATGTATATGTTTTGCCAGGTACAAGTTTGCCATCGGGCACTGTCGCATATGTGCACTTCCACGTGGTTTGCCCTGCTACAAGCGGACAAGACGCAGTCCCCCCATCGGCATTGTTCCATGTGCGATTCCAAACAATTTGTCCGGTTGCACTATCGGTTATATACCACTGATAATTGCGAGCTGTGTTTGGTTTGTTGTCATTGTCGCCGCCATCCGTCCAGGTGAGGCGGAGGGGAAGGGAAACCGTTGCGTTTGGCACGGGCGTGAGGAGCGCCGGTTTATTTGGCGCAACGTTTGCCGGGAGAGCCGGCGCTGTGAATGTCCACGGCACGGTAAATCCGGAAGAAAGTGCGCCATCACTGGCTTCTACCGACCAGGAATAAACGCGGCCAGGCACAAGAGCTTTGTCGGGCACCATTGCCCCAAAGCATGTCCATGAAGATGCCCTATTCGCCAACGGTTGACATGAAGCAGCTCCTCCGGCTGCATTTTCCCACGTGCGATTCCACACAATTTGTCCGGTTACAGTATCCGTTACCTTCCACTCATAATTTCTAAAAAGATTTGGTTTGTTGTCGTCACCTCCATCCCTCCAGCGAAGTGTTACAGGCCACAAAGCCAAGGCACCATTTGCCGGACCGATCACCACCGGCTTACCTGGCGCACGATTTGCAAAAGGGCCGGGCATCAAGGCAATCGTTTTATGTAAAAGTTCTGTAGAAAAACTTGATTCGCGCGAAAAGCCTGAGCTTGCAACTCCATTTTTTGCTTCAACCGCCCAAAGATATGTTTTCCCTGGCTGGAGTTTGCCTGCCGGAACCGTGGCAGAAAGGCACGTC
>JBAYHN010000094.1:0-3589 GCA_041666125.1 Candidatus Altimarinota bacterium
CCTTGAAGCTTATTTTCGCTTTTGCAAAATTATGCGCGCCAATTTCCTTTTTTATCTCGCCAAATTATGCGCGCCTCCCATTACAAGAATTTCATTAAAATCAGCTTTTATAAGCGATTCAATTTGATGGATTATGAGCGGCTTGCCAAGGAAACACAGAAAATTTTTATCAGCGATTGGCTGCATTCGAACACTTCTTCCTGCGGCAAGTAAAATTATCTTCATAAATTAAATTTTCGGATGAATATCAAGTTAACAATTTGCCAAGTTTGCCCCGCTTAACGCCTTCGGCAATTTCCATGGCAACTCTTTCGCCCACGCTGATGTCTTGGCCGTATAAATAGCCAGTGTAAGGCGTAAATCGTGTGCCGGGCGAGCCTGGAATTCGGAGGCTAACGTCAAATATCACGATGTCTTCTTTGCCTTCTTCGGCAATTATCGCGCCTTGCAATGCAAATGGGCCAATAATTCCGTGAGCATGTTCGGCTTGAGTGGCTTTCACGAATTTCTCTCCAATATCCAAGATTTTTTCCAACAGCGATTCCTTTGTAGTCACCGCATAATGTCCATTTTCAATAATCTTCGGCTCGAAATTTAAATCATGTAAATCCATTTGTTCCCATGCAGGCAAACGCAGCAGCCCATCCAAATTTGTTTGGCGGCGCGTGTCCGTTCCAAGCAATTCTACCTCTCCGGCAAACGGCGAATAAAAATAATTAAAATTCACCTGCGCACCAATCACAAACTCTTCGATTACGGCTTTATCTAGCGCTTCTTTTGTAATCACTTTTTTTGCAATCATGTCGGCAGATTTGGCTTTATATTCTTCAAAACTTGCGGCCTTAAAAAATGCGCGTTCATATCCGCGGGTCGCTTCGTTTACTTTTACAATCACCAATCTATCAATATCCTCCGGCTTTTTAAAAATCTTTGGAATGCGAATTCCGGCCTTCTGCAACAAATAATATTGATTCTTTGGCTGGTCGCGCTCTTCCAACTTAAGCATGTCGCGAGTTCCAAAAATCGGCACCATAAAATCATTTTCAATATTGGAAAAATCCTTAAAATAAACCCAAAAATAACGATTGTGAACAAAAACCGTATTGCGATCGCGAAGATATTTCTGATTCTCCGGCTTAACAATATCGCTGAATTTATCAACCAAAAGCACGTCATCCACGCAACCAATCATCTCGCCTGCACGATCCTGCGCATCACGAGTTTTAAAATATTTGGAATAAGTTTTTTCGCGCCCTTTTTGGCAAACCGCCAGCGTTTTAAAGCCATGCTTCTTGGCTCCCGCGCAAACATCCAGCGCGCTGTGACCGCCAAGCACTCCAATGGTCAAATTATCCAAATCATAGGATTTTAAGATCTCCTGTATGTCTTTTGAACTAATCATGGTCAGATTATAGCTTTACCCAAGCACTTTTTCCAGTTTTCCTGCGGTAATGGCTTGTTTAATGTCTCTAGCCAAACGGCGGCCTGTGGACATCGGTTCTCCATATCTCAAATCCGTGTATGGCGAACCATTAATATACAAATTTGTGCCGGCAACAATTCGTGCGGAAATTTCAAAAACATAAAAATTTAAATCTTTATCAATAATCATTTCCAGGCAGAATGGCCCAAAAAGTCCGCCCGGGCAGAATTTTTCGGATGATTTAACCACGTTTTCTCCCATTTCAAATAATTTTGGCAGCAGTGATTCGCGAACCACCAATGTCATATTTCCCGTGATGGTGTAGCTGGTCTTTATGCCAACTTCCATTTGGTCTTTTGCCGCAATGCGTCCGATGGAATCCGCGTTCGATTCATAGCGTTTATCAAAACTCATTATTTCCAATTCGCCCGTGAGTTTGGAATAAAAATAATGCACATAAACCGGCACGCCAACAATATATTCCTGAATTGCATAATCTTTTTCTTGCGGATATTCCTTCATTCTTTCATAAAACTCAGAAGGCGTATTTGCGATAAAATAGCCAAGTCCGCCCTTTGCTCCGTGGAATTTAACAATTACAGGGCGATCAATATCTTCCGGATTCTGGAAAACTGCCGGCATTCTTAGTCCTGCATCCAAAAGCCACTGGCGCTCTTTTGTGCGATCGGACTCCCATTCCAAAATTGCCTTTGTTCCATAGTGCATGCATTTTAATTGCTGCACGCGCTCCCAACCCAAATAACTAATAAAAGAACCATGAGGAATAATGATCGCATTCTTTGCCATCAATTCTTTTTCAACTTTAAAAAAATGCTGAAAGCTGTCTATTTCGATAATTTCGTCCGCGACTTTGTAGCTGTCATATGGCTTGCGCTGGCCTTTTTGGCATACGCAAATCGTTTTAAAACCTTCGTCTTTTGCACCCTTTAATATTTGCAGTGCCGTGTGGCTACCGATAGTTGCAATGCAGTATTTTTTAAAATCTCCCTTCTTTGTCATAAAGTTTTTGGTTGAAGTTTTGTGCTATTTTACTAAGAACCGGGCCGTTTGTCGAGGGCTTTTTAATGCCTAAACAATCTGATGCCCGAAGTAACCATAGAAAGCCCCAGTTTATTGGCTACATCTATAACTTCCTGATCTCGAATTGAGCCTCCCGGATGAATGATTGAGGTTACGCCTACTTTTGCGGCTTCTTCCACGCCATCAGGGAATGGGAAAAACGCGTCCGAGGCCATTACAGAGCCCTTTACCGCATCTCCGCCCTTGCGTCCGGCAATCCAAACGCTATCCACGCGAGACATTTGGCCCGCACCAATTCCCGTCGTCACATCCACATCATCATAAGATTTTGCAAAAACTACAGAATTGCTCATCACATGTTTGCAAA
This sequence comes from Candidatus Altimarinota bacterium, assembly GCA_041666125.1. Lineage (GTDB taxonomy): Bacteria > Patescibacteriota > Gracilibacteria > UBA1369 > UM-FILTER-53-11 > JBAYHN01. Next base: position 2,832 of record JBAYHN010000094.1, read on the forward strand.
CTTTGTTGGCAAAAAGCATTGCGCGAATTTCTTGCTCCGTCGGACTCTTTTTTGTAACAACTTTTAAATCTTTTTCTGTGACCGTATATGTATTTGCAGCCTGCACAAGAATTCCTCCGGCAACTTTTTTTATGTCACGCTTTTCGGTGTCCAATTTTAATTCCCCGGTTTCCAGCAAGCGAATATTTGGCTTTTCCATAAGCATTTTTAGCGCTTCCTTTTCAAACGCAGGGCAAATAATCACTTCAATAAAAATTTTATTTTCTTTAATATATTCAGCAATTTTTAGCGTTAGATTTCTATTTAATGCCACCACGGAACCAAACGCAGATTTGGAATCAACTTTAAAACTTAAATCAAAAGCTTTTTCGATCGTTTTCGCAGACGCAACTCCACACGGATTATTGTGCTTAATAAAAACAACTGTAGGCTTTTCGAATTCCTTTACAAGCTCAAGCGCGGAATTTGCATCCACAATATTATTAAAGGAAAGCTCTTTGCCGTGGAGCACTTTTGCGTTGGTAACATTGGAGTCGTGATTTTCCGGATTGCGGAAGAAAGCGGCTTTCTGATGCGGATTTTCGCCATAGCGAAGTGAGTAAACTTTTTCGTAATACAAGGAAAGCAATTCCGGTTTATCCAAATTTTTCCTAAACCAATTTGCAATTGCACGGTCATAATTTGCAGTTTTTTCATAAACTTTCCATGCAAGAGTACCTCGCGTTTCAATTGTTGTGTCTCCCCTTTTTTCTATTTCC
>JBAYHN010000095.1:0-3565 GCA_041666125.1 Candidatus Altimarinota bacterium
CCGTCGTGCCTTTGCCGAGCTCGGACGAAATATTCAGTGTCCCGCCCCAGGATTCCAATGAAGTGCGCGCATGATAAAGCCCCAACCCTGACCCGCCGGATTTGCCATGCGTTTCACCGCGCGTGCCAAGCTTTGCCAACACTTCGGGCGAAACACCTTTGCCGGTATCACGAACTGTTATCGTTATTTTGCCTTCACGGCAGGACAGTTTTAGGATGACAGAACCGTTTTTGTCCAACGCCTCAACACTGTTATTAATTAAATTGGAAAGCACACGCTTAAATTCCGTCGGCTGAACTTTTGCGAATAGTCCGTAAGATGAACTCCCCAAATGCGCATCAATATCCACGCCGATTTTCGAGCGAAATTGTAAACGCTTTTCGGTAATAAGCGGATCAATAAGACTGGACAAAAGATAAACCCCTGCTGGCTCGGCAACACCTCGGGCAGAATCGTTAGCGTCAGCGGAATCTGTTTTAGCAACATTGCGGTGTTTTTCAAGCAAGCTGTTGGCAATATCGCGAATCCGACTAACCGCACTACGAATGATAATACGCTGCTCTTCAGGTATTTGTGCTGTATCCTTGACAGCCATATCCAACGCCGCCAGTGGTGAGCGTATATCATGGGCCACTTGCGCGGAAACTTGATGCATTAATTTCGCCTTCTCATATTCAATAGATTTTCTGCATAAGTCCTCAACAGCTTTAGCGAAATTTGTGAAAAATGTTACATCATCATGCATGTTCGCAGGTTGAATGGGTAATGCGAATTGGCTTGAAAGTTCCACTATTTTATCGATGCCAAGTTGCATAGGACGAGAAATCATGTCGACTAACACAACGGAAATAATCAAGATTCCAAAGAAAGCAATATTTAAGGCAATTGCCAAATGATTCGGACGAAGAATATCATTAGGTTGTAAGGTTATAATCTGATATACACATATTAGCAACAAGGGCAATAGCGTCAGTGCACTCTGGAAAGCAAAAATTTTGAAGAATAGGGAGGAGTAGGGATACAATCTTTTCGAGTCTGACCAATACATTGGCACCGGTGGAGATGCGACTATTTTTGGCCCGACCCATAACATCATGGGAATTCCTATTACAATGAGAATCCGGATATGAATAAGGGCCCAGTTAGCAACACCATGAAGGTACTGGGTGAAAGAGAAGGTTTGCGATGTGACAAAGTATAAAGAGAGTGCGCCTAGAAATCCAGCGGCAAACATCGGAATTATTACCGCGAAAAATAAATAAAAACTGATATCATGGAAATCATTTATAAGTGGTTTCTTATTGAAAAGTCTATACAGCATGAACGGCAATGCTGCTTGCATGCAATTTGCAGGCACAAAACTTATTATTTGTATGATGTTGCCACCAATGACATAGTTGGAAAACAGAGGAAAAACTATGCCTGCGAGGATTCCAGCTCGTCCGAACCAAAGTCCGCCGAGCACTTGAATTACAACCGCTGGCCAGAAATTACTTATTCTATTGCCAACCGGCAACGAAATTGAACCTAAAGTCGCGATAATTGTTCCTACCAACAACAAGGCCCAAAATATAGACCACTCACGCTTCGTTAGAACAAAGGATTTAAACACTTTTTTTCCTCAACAGGTAATAATCGCCATCCAAAAGCATATGTTTCTTGTTAAGATGCGGTCGCATTGCGGCGTAAACTGCGTTCAATTGGGGAATTGTTAATTCATCAAAATTCTTCTGCAGAATTAGTGACATCATATTCCTGGATATGTCATTTATGTTTTGCGGCGCGGTCCATTTAATGCGTTTCAAATCAAGATAGGTTTGTATCATCCGATGGTTTATCTTCCACTCGCGTTTTTTATTGCACTTATCAAACGCCCGCTTAAAGGTTCCGCCATGCACTGACGGTGTTTTAACAAAAAAATCTTTAAAGTAAGACATCCAACTCCTTTCAGATCCCAAAATTACGCTCAAAAAACCATTTGGTTTTACGCTTTCCAATATCCGCGGGAGTTCGCGCATATTTATAAAATATAGACTATGAGAAAGGATAACAATATCATAACAACATTTACGTGTGCGGTTACTCAAAAACTCTTCGGCCGTCATTTGATAATGATTTAGTGTGATTTTTTTATTCTTGTTCAAATTCCGTAAACAGATTTTCAATTTATAGGCAGCACGAATATCTGGTTCTATCAAATCTATATGAATGGTTGCGCCTGCTTTTTTTGTAATGTGCAAAATATGCAAGAGAAAGTGTTTGGTAATTGTGCCTTCGCCGGCGCCCAAGTCGCAAATCGTAAGATTGGCATTGCTCGAAAGATATTTTGAAATTCCCAAAATATCTTTTTGAAAAACTACATCGAAATATGTTTTTATTATCGAAAAATCATTACCCCATAATTTGCAAAGTTGTAGTCCTTTCTCGTAACGAACATTCATTTCAATCTTTCTAATTTTGTTTATCATTGCTGTTCTCACATCCTTATTTTTGTCCGCTTACCAAAACCGTTAATTCAAGATAATAATGTGTCGAATTAAATTAGTCATCTACTAAAAGTTCCCCTTTGTTAACACAATGATGTCAACTTCTTCATTCATTACGTATTCTCTGCCAACATGACATTCGCTATGAATAAATGATTCAATCTCATGAAGTTTTGTTTTTGTGTATCTTTCCACATCGCCGATTTCATTTCGTATCTGGTCATCCGAAATATTTAGCGGGTGTAGCCAGCTTTCCAAAGTAAATAGTTTGCAAATATTAAAGAAATCGCTAAACGATTCTGTCCCGAAATTAAAACTTATGGGAATGACTTCTGCGGTAATACCCATAACATGAAGATCTTTTAATATATCGTGTGTTGTTGTGTTGTATCCAAAGAAAAACTTCTTATAAAAATCATGCGATTGCCCCAAGGGCGAAACCATAACAATCGCCAGCTTCCCATCATCCGATAAATGAGCAATCATTTTTCTAATAAATTCTGCCTGCTTTTCCCTCTTAATTAGCCAGAAAACATGACTGCAAAGAATAAAATCAAATTTTCTAAGACCTAAGCTCGTATTCTCAAAATATCCTTCCACAAATTCTATGTTCTTCCCTATGAAAATATCCTTTACTTTGCAATTCGGCTCAAGCGCAGTTGTGGTTTTAAAAAGCTTAGCAATTCGCAGTGTCAAATCGCCATCACCAGCTCCTATATCCAAGAATGATTCATGCTTTCTCATTGAACCGATTACTCTGGTTAAGGCATTTTCTACTTTTTCTTTTTCGGTCGTGCAACGCACGTACGTCTCATGCCATTTTTTATACACATCATCGTTGATTTGTTCCATATCAATCTCATCGGTTAAAGTAATATTTACGATTCCAAGAATATGCTTAATTATAGTATTTTGGAGCTGGTTTGGAAGCAGCCAAACTGAATTGTGGGTATTTGTGTTGACTGCAATTTCTTTAAGCAGGCAGAAGCCTGATGGACTTCATGCCTGTTCGCATTTTTTTCAGCGACGCCGCAGGATCGTCAGTGCTCCACCGTTTAAAGCTATACACAATCTTGCCA
>JBAYHN010000096.1:0-3392 GCA_041666125.1 Candidatus Altimarinota bacterium
TGAAGACAAAAAAGATCAGCTAATTGATAAAATGCAAATTCGCCGTTCTTTTTATCATAGAACAGAGAAGATATTGCAGAACTTTGGTGAGAAGTGATACCGTCTAATCATGATTAAAAAAATATTTGTTTCAGCAGTTTTATTGCTGACCGCATTTGGCACCGCAGTTGCGGCCGATTTAAGCGTAAATACGCTTACGGATGGCACTGTGATAAGAGTAAAAGGTTCGCCGGTAAAATATTTAATTAGGGGCGGAGTAAAAATGAAAATTAAGGACAGTTTTACTTGGAAAGAACTTGGATTTGCCGCAAAAGATATTGTGGATTTGAGTTTTTCCGATGTTAAAAAAATCCCAAACGGAGAAGTTTTAAAAATGTCCAAACCTAAAATAAAAGGAATGATCGATATGCATGAGCACTATCGCGCAGGAGGAGATATGGAAAAATATTTAAAAGTTGCGCGCAGTCTTGGAATCGCAAAAACTCTTTTTGTTCCTACGGGAAATGGGCCAGACAATGCCGGATTTGAAAAACATCAAAAGGCACTGCTAGAAATGCAGGTAAAATATCCGGATGAGGTAATTGCATTTTGTACTGTAGACGAAGCCAAAGAAGAAGCCCCTGCAATTTTAGAGAAATGCCTTAAAGATGGAGGAAAGGGATTGAAACTTATGACGGGTCACCCTAGTTTTTATGATGTGCCTCTCAATAGCGACATAATGCAAAAGCTTTTCGAGGTTGCGCGTGAACATGATGTGCCGGTGCTTATTCACGTGAGCATTATGAGCATTCCAACGGCTGAGGCGGAATTTAAGGATTTGCTGGATAAGGTTCCAAATGTAACTGTTAATTATGCTCATTACTGTTCTTCCATTTACGCCGGAATAAATCTGGATAAATGCGCTTCATTTTTGGATAAATATCCCGATTTGTATATTGATTTGAGTATGGGAGGGGGAATAGAACGTTATTTCCAATACACAACGGAGGACATGCCACGAATTCGCGATTTTATATTGAAATATCAGGATAGAGTTTTAGTTGGTACTGACTTAATACTTGCTCCAAAACCTAGTCCAACGGCAAACTCAGCTTGGGTGCGCGCTCGCATGATGTGCGATTACAGCCTGCACCAAGAAAAGTTGTATCGCTGCCCAATTATGAATAATAAAGGAAAATATACCCTTTTGCCTGGCTTCGAACTTTCGAATGACGTTTTGAAGAAAATTTATATAGAAAATCCCAAGAAGTTTTTGAAGATGGATTGACGTCTAAGTTTTGCGCAAGCTAACGGGCTTGTTTAGGTGCACTGCTGCAAAGTTTCGAGCGGTAAAAGTCCGCACTTTATTCTTGTGTGCGAAAGTTCTGTACCCAAAAAATCAAAGATTTTTTTATCTTTCCATTTTTTAATTTCATTTAGTGTTTTTCCTTTAACTTTTTCCGTGAGTAGGGAAGCCGAAGCAGTCATTATTGCGCAGCCGCTTCCTTCAAAAGACGCATCCAAGATTTTTCCTTTCTTGTCTATTTTTAAATAAATTCTAATTCTGTCGCCGCAGGTCACGTTTGCGCCACTGGCTTTTAATGTGGCACCTGCGATTTTCCTTTTATTCAAAGGGTTTTTGTAGAGTTCTATTATTATGTCGCGGTAAAGTTCCATGTTTAATTCGCCAATTAAATTACAAAGATTTTTTTTGCCTTATTGATTGCCAGCACGAGTTTTTTTATATCTTCTTCTGTGTTGTAAATATAAAAACTTATGCGTGCCGTTGCCTCCGTGTTTAGGCTTTCCATAAGCGGCATACAGCAATGGTGGCCGGCGCGAATTGCAATGTTTTCCGAATTTAAAATGGAAGCCAAATCATGTGGATGAACTCCTTCCAGATTAAAAGAAATTGTTCCACTCTGAATTTTTGGGTTGCATGGGCCGTAAAGCCTGATTCCTTTTATTTTTTTGAGCTCCTGCAGCGCGAATTCAATAAGTTTCTCGTCGTGACTGCGCACTTCATCCATGCCGATTTCATTTAACCAATTAATTGCGGCACCAAGGCCTATAACTTCCGCTACTTTTGGTGTGCCGGCTTCAAATTTCCATGGTAAATCATTCCACTTTGCGTGATTCTTTGTAACTTCGATTGTCATACTTCCGCCGGTAAAAAGAGGCTCTGTGGTTTCCAGAATTTTTTCTTTTGCATAAAGCACACCAACTCCGGTTGGTCCGCCCATTTTGTGTCCGGAGAAAGCCAAAAAGTCGCAATCCAAGCTTTGTACGTCGAGCGACATATGCGGCGCACTTTGCGCCGCATCAATCAAAACTTTGGCAGAAATAGCGTGCGCTTTTTGAATGAATTTTTTAATTGGATTTATAGTGCCCAAAACATTGGAAACGTGAGTTAGGGCCACGATTTTCGTTTTTCGGCTCATCAATTTTGAAAAGTGATCGATTTTTAAAATTCCATTTTTATCGACGTCGACAAATTTAATTACGCAGTTTTTCTCTTTTGCGATTTTTTGCCAAGGCAGCAGATTACTGTGATGTTCAAGCGCAGAAAGGATTATCTCATCTCCGGATTTTAGGTTCTGGCCGCCCCAGCCAAGTGCTACAAAATTTATGCTTTCCGTTGTGCCGCTTGTAAAAATAATTTCACGTTCACTCTTTGCATTTATAAATTTTTGTACGGTTTTGCGTGCGCCTTCATACATATCCGTGGCCTTTTCACTTAGGTCATACATGCCGCGATGCACATTTGCGCCACAGTTTGTGTAATAGTCGTTTATCGCATCAATTACGCATTTTGGCTTGAGCGCCGTTGCCGCACTATCCAAGTAAACCAACTTCTTATTCGACTTAAATATTGGAAACTGCGCTTTAATTTTTGCAAAATCTTTCATAAGTTATTTTTAATATTCTTAATGCGAATCTTTCATTTCCAATTCAATTAATCTGTTCATTTCCACCGCATATTCCAGCGGCATGGCCTTTGCAATTGGCTCAATAAAGCCATTTACGATCATTCCGGTGGCGGCATCCTGGCTCATTCCGCGGCTCATGGAATAAAAAAGCTGGTCCTCATTTATTTTGCCAACCGTCGCTTCGTGATTTGCCGAAACGTCGTTTTCGGAAATTTCCATCGCAGGAATTGTATGAGCCTTGGATTTGTCATCCAAAATCAGCGCATCGCACCTCATGTGCGCCGCCGCGCCCTTTGCTCCCTTAAGAATTTGCACAAGTCCGCGATAAATCGAACTCCCGCCATTTTTACTCAAACTTTTAGAAACTATTTTGGACGTCGTATTTGCCCCCACGTGAATTACTTTCGCGCCAATGTCCTGAATCTGCCCTGCATTCGCAAACGCGATGCCAAGGTGGTCTGCGCGCGCGCCCGTGCCTTTCAA
>JBAYHN010000097.1:0-3320 GCA_041666125.1 Candidatus Altimarinota bacterium
CCATAATATGGCACTAGGTTTAGCGGTAGGAGACAAGATTGATCAATCCAGGTTATTGCACCGTTTAGTAGAGTTGCAATATTCGCGTAATGATCTTGAGCTGCATCGCGGTACCTATCGTTCACATGGCGAAACCTTAGATATTTTTCCTGCAGAATCGGATGATACAGCGATCCGTTTAGAAGTATTTGATGAGATAATTGAGAATATCTCCTATTTTGATCCATTAACTGGAAAAACTCTACGTAAGGTATCAAGTATAAAGATTTTTCCTAAGACTCATTATGTTACAAACCGACAGGTGGTTTTAGATGCTATTGATAAAATTAAAATTGAGTTGCATGAGCGTTTAGATGTTCTGTATAAAGAAAATAAATTAGTTGAGGCACAACGATTAAAACAACGTACTGAGTATGATCTAGAGATGTTGCTTGAGCTTGGTTATTGCACTGGAATAGAAAATTACACTCGCTATTTGAATGCGCGCGAATCGGGGACTGAGACAGAAACACTTTTGGATTATTTTCCTGATGATTTTTTGCTCGTGATAGATGAATCTCACATGACAATTCCGCAAATTGGCGGAATGCATAATGGTAATTTTTCTCGCAAGCAGACTCTTATTAATTACGGATTTAGGCTTCCTTCGGCCCACGACAACAGGCCGCTTAAATTTGATGAATTCGAGAAGCACATGAAGCAGGCGATTTATATTTCCGCCACGCCGTCTGAATTTGAAATGAAACGTTCCGGTAAAAATATCACCGAACAAATTGTTCGCCCTACCGGCCTCATAGATCCAAAGGTGGAAATTCGTCCTACGAAAGGCCAGATCTTGGATTTGATTGCCGAAATTAAAAATCGCATAAAAAATAAAGAACGAACACTTATAACCACTCTCACAAAACGTTCTGCGGAAGATTTAACTGATTATTTGGTGGACGCCGGTTTGAAAGTTAAATATTTACATTCCGATATTGTTACCATGGAGCGCGTGGAAATTTTGCGCGATTTGCGCCTTGGAAAGTTTGACGTGCTGGTTGGAATTAATCTGCTGCGTGAAGGTTTGGATTTGCCGGAAGTTTCGCTCATTGCAATTTTGGATGCGGATAAAGAGGGCTTTTTGCGCTCAATCCCGGCTCTTATTCAAACAATTGGTCGCTGTGCCCGTAATGTGAATGGCACGGTAATTATGTATGCCGATAAAATAACCAGATCAATGAAGGGTGCAATTGATGAAACTGATCGTCGCAGGGCAATACAGGTTGCTTATAATACAAAGCACGGCATTACTCCTCAAACTATCGTTAAGGCCGTGCGCGAGCTGCAAACGCCAAATAGTGATAAGGGAAAGAAGCACATAGATACCAAAAAAATCCCACGTGAAGAAATGGGCAGATTTGTACGTTCTCTTGAGGATCAGATGGAGCTCGCTGTTCAGAATTTGGAATTTGAAAAAGCGGCTGAGTTGCGCGACGAAATAGATGAAATTAAAGGTAAATTTAACCTGTAAATTGCACATCTAAGACGCATTCTCACTTAGCGCTACTTGCGCGCCTCTTGGTAATATGTTATAATTATACTAGGTTTTAAAAAATAAAAACCAAAATATATCTTAACCAAAACAAATATGAAAAAACCACAAGTGTGGAAATATGTCGTAGGCGGGCTTGTAATAGTAGCCTTGGTTGCCGGCGGCATTTACTTTGGTAAAACGGGAACTTTTAAGGGTAGTTTTGTAAGATTGAGAGGAGTGTCACCTATTACTTATATGCAGGTTGGTGCAAACGGTTACCCTGCAACTCCAAGTGCAAAATTGCCAAATGTTTATATTAATATGTATAAGGTAAGTCCTGTTACCAATGGCGTTTATGTTGGTACACTTTCAGAAACAAGACGTACAGGCGCAAAAGGAGAGCCGGTTTCCATAAAAGTGGATCCAAATGAAATTGTGAATTTTGTTGCTTTTAAAGATTATACTTTGGCACAAAATGTAACTTCTTGGACATTTACATCTCCTCCATATAAGAGATTTAATACAGAAACTCAGTTTTGCCAGATAAATTATATGGATTCAAAGACAAAGATGACTATGAGTGTTGGCGGTTATTCCTGCACAACATCTATGACAACTCCAACTTCCGATAAAGAAGTGGCGGTTGCAAAGACTCAAACTCGCAATCCAAAACTTGTGAATTTCGAAATCATGGTTCAAGAAAATGGACAAAATCCATTGAGTGTAGTTAGGAATGCAGATGTAAAACTTTATGATGATGCTACTAACCAAGTTATTGCACAGGTTAATTCTGGTTTTAGGGGTATTGCAGGATTCTTAATTGAACCGGGTCGCAAGTTTTATGCGATGGCAACTTCAAATGGCAAACTTTATGGTGGCAAGTGGGTAGCTGGAGATAAAACACCAAGAGTATGGTCTGTTAAAGCTACTGACTCCACAAGGAGATTTGGAGTTTATCCAAATTCCATGTCTTTTGACGCAATGATGTCATTTATACCAAATGAAGATTGTTTGACATTTAATCCAAAGAAATTGGATTATATTAAAGAAAAAGATGGTACATATACAATGACTGATGGAGTTTCCAGAATGGCAGTATTCCCAAATTGGGCGGAATTTACAAAGGCCCTTTTGACTATTCAAAACGGAGGATTCACAGAACATTGTTTCGTTGGACGTGGTCAAAAAGATGAACCAATGGAATATTGGCTAAATGCTAAACACACAATGGCAACAGGAAAGCTAAATACAAAGGAAGATTGTGTTAGCTTTAACCGTGCTAATTTGAATGTAAAAACAGACAGCAAAGGAGCTTATTTAATGGAAGGTAAGACTCATTCTATGCTTTCTGCCAGTACAGAAGCTGCTATTAATGCTCGCAAACAGGTGATCGATGCATATAAAGCAACAAGCATGTGTTATGTAGGTAGACCGGATGCATCAATGATCTACTTCAAAAAATAAATAGTTTCCCATAATCGCGACTTAAAAGCCTGCTGTCCAAAAGATGGCAGGCTTTTTTCGTGGTGCCCTGGTTTAGTTGGCCAAGGATTGCGCGGAATTTCATTATTGCGCGTGGAAGATTGTATTGATTAAAGCCGTCGTCGAACATTTCGGCGCGGGCCGCGAGAAGTGAATCGCCGGGCGGATCAAAGGGGATTTTTTGGAAAACAATTACTTCTATGTGGTCTTCTATTTCTTGAATGTATGGAAGGACTTGGTTTGTGGAAAGAAGGACGGAAGTATCTGGGTTGTTGAGGAAAAGTGCGAGAGATTTTCCAACACCGCCGGAAGGGCCAACGGA
>JBAYHN010000098.1:0-3280 GCA_041666125.1 Candidatus Altimarinota bacterium
CCGCAAAGACAAAAAAAGGCCGGCGCTAAAACGAAGGCAAAATCATTCAAGAAATGAAGACAATATGTGTGTAAATGCTATCAAGTTGATTTGTATATGTTTTTTATTGGTTATCTCTAATAGTTGGGCTGTGAAACCGGAAAAGACGAATGGAAATAATTTCTATGGTATTTTTTACCAAAATGCAAATAAAAAATACTTTTCCGTAGGATTGTGTCAACGACAAGCAATTGGAGCATATGGGTTTTATAATACTAATATTGCTGGTTTTCTTATTGATAGGCGAGTAAGTATTGATGGTCATGACAAAGGCGCTTTATTGGAAACATCGTTCTCGTATAACTGGAACTATAAGATCTTGAAGTTTGGTCCATCCTTGGGTATTTCAATGATATTAGAGCAGTGTTGGAACAGGGTTCCTCCAGTAGAAGGCGATGTAGGTTTTCCACTTGAATTTGAATTTATTTTATTTAATCATGTTTCAATTAAAGTAGGAGCAGTAAAATATTTATTTCCAAGAAATATTCATAATTGGGGGTATTATGACTGGAAAAATATTTTTAATATTTCGGCTATAACATCTTTGTGAAATATCGCCATTGGTATAGTTGTAAAATGTATACATATAGAAGTTAATTTCTAAAGCACAGGTATAAGATGATAAAGATCGTTTTGGTATGTATCATTATAATAATTAGCCCAGTTTTACTTTTTAGCGAAGATAGAGTAATATCAATAACTGCTGGGCCGATGATTCATTGGAGTTTTGGTGGTAATGAAAATTTCTTTAGTATTGGGATAGAAGCAGCCTATTGGGATTTAGAAGTGTTCCCTAAAAGTATTGATTTAGGCTTTGAATTTGATAAAAAGTCTGTAAGGATTTATTCTGAACTTCAAACAGGATTGTGGGTTGCAGGTATTTCTAGTGGTATTGTGTTAGAATTCATTAAGGAAGAGATTACGGTTGGGTTTCAAGGTTCTGTATGGGGAAATTTCTTTGGTGGAGTAGATGTGAGGTATCGCAGATTAAATGATGTAAATTTCATTTGTCCAGGTATATATGGTAAATACCCATTTGTGTGGACTGGTGGCGTTAACTAATTTAATGAGAAATAAAACAAAGGCAGCGCCGGCAAACAAAACCAAAGGCAGCGGTTTAAGCACAGCTTACAACAACGGTATGTTGGTTCAGGGCGGAGTACCGCCCTTCTCCCAAATTGCCAAAGTTTTTGTCGGTAGAGCCTTCGTGTCCGTTCACCTATGGCCTGTGTCCACTCCTTCGCTACGCTCAGTCGGGCACAGTCCACAGGTTCACGGCACTCAGGCACAAATTTATTTGGCAACTTCAACATACCTGAACGTTGTACGCAAGAATCCAGCCCAAGACAGGGAACCAAAAGACATTGCAACGCAATACAAAGAAGCGCCACATCGTGTGGCTTAAAGAAAAGACTTGAATAAACAACGCCAATGGCGTATATTTGTAATATGCAATTAATGTTCATCGAAACACCAATTTTTACAAAAGAGCTGGTAGCACTCATTCCAGATGAATCATACCGACAACTACAGAAAGAACTATTATTTCGTCCAGAAGCCGGTAAGCCGATAAAAGGAAGTGGTGGACTAAGAAAAATTAGATGGAATCTCCCAGGTAAGGGTAAAAGCGGTGGAATTAGATTGATTTATTACTATGACAAGCCATCAGTAATCTACATGCTTTTCCCATATAAAAAGAGCGCGCAAGAAAATCTCACGCCATCCCAGTTAAAATATCTCACTGCTATTATAAAGGAGTATCTCTTATGAAAGATGAAGATTTCAAAAAGCTTGTTGGAAGCATAAAGGAAGCTGGTCAAATAAAACATGGATTATTAAAGGCCAGTCGTATTTTCAAATATGCAATTCCGAGCGTGAAAGCGATTAGAACGAAGCTTCATGTTTCACAAAATGAATTTGCTTTAATGCTGGGCGTTAGTCCCAGAACATTACAAAATTGGGAACAAGGAAGAAGGGAACCGGACGGACCAGCAAAAGCTTTATTAACAATTGCAGATAGAAACCCTAAAGCGGTTCTTCAAGCTCTTCATGCATAGAATTGACTTCGTACATCCCTGTACTACGTCAAGAAGGCGTTGCGAAAAGAAAAGAATTAAAGGCAGGGCTGGATTCCAGCGTACAACAACGGTATGGCGGTTCGGGGCGGAAAGACCGCCCCTCTCCCAAATTGCCAAGGTTTTTTGCGGTAGAGCCATCGTGTCCATTCACATGCGGCCTGTGTCCACTCCTTCGCTGCGCTCAGTCGGGCACAGTCCACACGTTCATGGCACTCAGGCACAATTTTATTTGGCAACTTCGCCATACCTGAACGTTGTATGCAAAAACCGTTTGCCCCAAAGGCAGTGCCGGCCATCCGGGCCGGCACAAAGACATAAATGAAAGCAAGAAAGCAAGGGGATTGAAAAGCACGCATGACCAACATAAATGAAACATTAGAAGAATTTGCAAAGAGTATTCTACAACATGATTTGCCCACTATTCAGTACATCCTTCAACATATAGACAAATCAAAATATCCAGATAGATATAAAGCAGTTCTAGATCGCTATAATGAAATAAAAGATAACCCAGTCTATAAAAAGGAAGAGGAACAGCCATCAATTTATGGTGGTTTCTTAAGACGTCTCACTGCTGCCATGATTGATATCGTTTACTTAAACATAATTTATTTTATTATAATGCTTCTCGTAAAGACATCAGTTCATGTAACTTTATCAATTGTTACTATTTGGCCTATTATTGCAACTAGCTATTATGTCATATTTCATGCGAAATACGGAGCAACACTAGGAAAGCTTAAGCTTGGACTTCAAATCCGGCATCTAAATTTAGATACAATTTCTTGGAAAGCCGCCTTAAAGCGTCAGTCTGTGGATATAGTTATTTCGCTCTTAATTGTGGTTGCAGTAATCCTCAATTTGGCACACATCTCAAACACTGAGGCAATTAACACATTAAAAGATTCAAACAACCTAATAGAGTTTGCCAACAACAAATTGTCATCAATTGTTTATGTATTATTTCAAATATGGGCTTTGAGTGAACTGATTGTACTTTTGTTAAATGATAAAAAACGTGCTGCACATGACTATATTGCAGGAACTGTCGTTGTGGTAAAATCAAGAATAGAACCAAAAGAAAACTAGAAAAAATGAAAAACACGAAGAGCCACTTCAGCCATCCCTGGCTTCAGCGGCAAAGGCAGGGGCAAACGGTTTCA
>JBAYHN010000099.1:0-3198 GCA_041666125.1 Candidatus Altimarinota bacterium
CGTCAGGCTCGCCGCTCGCTCCGCTCGCGACATCGCCTAACTCGGAATACGCGAAATGCCCTTCCGGCCTCCCGCCTGATGGCGGGATGCCTCCGGCCACTTCGCTTATTCCGAAGCCGTTATACGAAATAAATTTATTATTAATTTTATTTTAAAGCTATGCCCATCTTTAAAATCGCCTTCCTAATTATACTTTTACAACTGCTGCATAGGACGAACAAGCCCATTCTTTGCGCCGGTATTTATTCCGGCTTGGCATTCGTAACGGCTCTGATGTTTGGTAGCCCCTTCCTGCCGGTTTTATTGTTTTCCGCATTTGGCTTTTTACTCGCCTGGCTTTATTTTTGGCTTCTCGACAGGTTGGAGGGGTCCTTTTTCTGGTGGATTGTTATGTTCGGTGGACTCGCTATAGGACTTGTTTAAAATAAAATTAATAATAAATTTACTCTGCGCTTCCTTCGGTCGCTTGCCCTGCGGGTCGCTTAACACGGTATATCCGGTTCGGGGCATTCGCCCCTCACCCAAATTCGGTTTCGCTTGCGCTCATCCGAACTTCGGATATACCATTACGTTATACGCCATAATAAAAAGCCTCTCTTTCATTTATTAAGATTTTGGCAATTTATTAGGTAGTAGACTAACAAAAGTATGAATAATAGTCCGTTCGAGAAACTAAAAACTATCAAAGATTCTCTTCCCCAGGGAGGCGTGAAGAAAGACCAGCAAATTGCTAAACCAGAGCAAAAAGATGGTCAACGGGAGCCAACATTTGAACAAGCTATAGAAGGCCTGAAAAATTTTTTTGGATATGTTATCAGGCAAGTGGAAAAGGGGGAATTTAAATCAGTAGATAAGTTTCTGCAGATGCAGGCGGCATCGGTAGGCACGGGGCTTGCCAATATAATGCTTCGCGAGAAAAGGCTTATCAATCCTGGAGAAGCTCCACTGTCGATTGCACGACAAAAATTATGCGAACGCGATGAAACTTTCTACAGCGGAAAAAAAGAGCCCCTGTCAAAAGAACAAAAGGTAATGATGGAAATACTTATTGATTGCGCAACCGTTATTGAAGACCGAATCAGAATAGCTTTATTCAAAAAAATTTTTCCAGAAATTAAAGTAGTCGCTGATGACTATATTTAAATTGCCAAAATCTTTTGGGAGCAGAGGCTTTTTATTACAGCGTATAACACCGAGTATGCGGCTCAAAAGTTTTGTGTTATTAGATTTTTACATTAAGGAGTGCAAAACTTTTTTGACCCAAATTCGCTTTTCTCTGTTAAGTGGTAAACCAAACACAGTGCGACAAAATTCTACATCAGATAATTGAAATTTTAAACCAGTAAATCCGAAAAGCGAACTTCGCATACTCGGATACGTTAGACGAAATAATTTTTTCTCTCTTTTGAAATGTTTCCTTCTGGTCTTCTTTTTTGAAATAAGGAATGCAAAATAAGATTTTCTTTTTATTTTATAGAGGGGAATAAGGTGTTTTCTTCCGCTACGCTACAGAAAACGAATTTTGAGATAAAAAAAGAGAGCATTGGCGTGATTGCCGAGTGCTCTCGTTGAACCCCTGCTCATTTTATTGGATGATGAGCAACCTACCTGTTATTGTTCGGGATTTGAATGAACCATGATTTCTATTGTTACCTCAATTCGTTGAGGCGGCGGTTAACCGCCTGGAGCTTGGTGAACTCCTTGGCCTTTTTTAGAGCGGGGAGAATCTCCTCTCCCATGAGGTGCATCCTGGCGGCGATGATTGCCATATAGCAATCACCTTCATTGTTGGTGTTTATCCACCAGAATTTCTTCAGGGCCTCCCATCCAAAGACAGTGTCGAAGGTTTCCTGAAGATATCCGTCAACTGCGAGTGCGTATTCTTCCAACTCCTCCCACCATCCGCGTGGACAGAAGTCCTTAAACTGCGGCGGGCCGTGTTTCACCCGATCATACTTCTCAACCACGAATGGCTCCGCGTCCTGATCGCTGTACGTCGCAAGCCTTCGGCCAGCGTTTACTTTCCTAAAAGGAACACCCGCGCGATTTGTTACGGTGACGGTTCCCGGTCGATAGTCCAAATTATTAATATCAACTGAGGCATCAACCGTTACACTTTCGCCTTCGGAAAGAAGGTGACCGTTCGCCAATCGCTCATCAGTAACTTCATCCCCCGTCTGGAAAGTATAAACTTCCCAATTGTGATCAAAATTTGAGGAATGAAATCTTTCGACAACCACCAGAACCTTGCCGATTTCAACTGTATTTTTCATTTTACTTTCCTTTTCTTTTTTAGAAGTCATCAGTTTCCGAAACTGCCGCTCCAAATCGGAAGGCGTTCCAATCGAACGATTTTGAGCGTCTTTTGCCCTCAGGCGCTTTTGAATCGCGCTGATTGCCTTTTTCCGGAGTCCTTGCTCAAGGGACTCTAGCCCTTCTTTAATACTGACGAGTAATTCGAAGGAGAAATCACTCGACTCTTTGGTGTGGTCCATAACGGAGCCTCCTCCAAAAAGATTGTTATTGCTTATCCCGTCCATACGGAGCGGTATCCTGCGTATGCGCAGAAAGCAACTACTCTACCATAGAGCAGTGATAATATGGTTTTAGCAAACCAGCTTGTCACTGCCCTCGGTAGTTGTTTGGTTTTCAATGAGCGATCTTAAATGACTTTTTAGTATAGCATGTTTTGGTTCTAATGTCAATAGGCGTGCCAATTAGTGGCTTATTTCAGGTATAAAATGCAAATATAATAAGGAGTTTTGGGCTTTGGGCATTCACCCCTAACCCCTCTGCCCAAAGCCCAAAACAGAAAATCTTATTTTGCTCTAATTTATAAAAAAAGAAGACCAAAAGGAAACGAATAATAAGGATGAGAAAAAATTACATCGTCTAACACGGCATAACAGGCTCCACAAAATTGACTCAATTATATTTTATGGACTGTCAATTTTGCTCCGCCCAAATTTTGTGCCTTGGTTTTAGTATATTTTACGATTAGTGCATTGAAATAAGTCCGTAATAATGATAAGATTTAATCAATAAAGTCGGCACAAAACTTCTGTATATGCCGAAACGTTAGGCCGAAATCGCTCGCTGTCGCTCGCTTTCCTTTCGGCCTAACGGCTTCGGAATTCTTCCTCGTCAGGCTCGCCGCTCGCTCCGCTCGCGACATCGCCTAACTCGGAATACGCGAAA
>JBAYHN010000100.1:0-3182 GCA_041666125.1 Candidatus Altimarinota bacterium
ATCCAAAAAAGCCATTTCCAATTTTAAATTGAAGATCAACATGGCAACCGGTGTTGTAGTTACTCTACGAGGAAAGAGAATGTACGATTTTATAAACAAACTGGTTAATGTTGTATTCCCACGTATTAGAGATTTCAGAGGTATTTCTACCAAGTCTTTCGATGGTCGCGGCAATTATTCTCTTGGTATCCGCGAACACACAATCTTCCCTGAAATTAGAACAGAGGACGTAAATAAAATTCACGGGCTTCAGGTTACAATTCAAACAACTGCAAAAAATAATGCAGATGCTCTAAAACTATTAAAAGCTTTTGAATTCCCATTTATAAAAAATAAGGCTAAAACTAATTAATCAACCCTCCCATGGCTAGAAAAGCATTAAAAGTAAAACAGCTACGTGTACAAGAAAAAGTATTGCGCGCAATAATGGCTGGTAAAAAACCGGTAAAAGCCACTCGCATGTACAGCAGATGCAAATTGTGCGGAAGAAACGGCGGCTACATGAACAGGTTCGAAATGTGCCGTATATGCTTCCGAGAATTAGCATCACGTGGCATGATCACGGGAGTTACTAAATGTTCCTGGTAAACTAATTATTTATAAAAAACTTATGTTCACCGATCCAATCTCAGATTTCCTTACTAGACTTAGAAACGCAAGTCATGCGCGAAGAGACACCGTGTCCGTTCGCAATTCAAACATGATTAGATCAATCGCGAATGTTCTGGTAAATAAGCAATTCATAGATAAATACGAGGAAATTAAAGAAGAAGGAAAGGCTCAGTCTTCCTTGAAAATATATCTAAAGACAGATCGTCGCGACCCACTTGAACTTAAAAGAATGAGCAAACCAGGTCAAAGAATCTATGTTGGACATGGAGAAGTAAAAAGAGTCCGAAATGGCCTTGGTGTAGCAATCGTTTCCACTTCTCAAGGAGTGATGTGCGACACAGATGCTAGATCAAAAAAGATAGGTGGAGAATTTATTTGCGAAGTTTATTAAAAAAATTAACTTTTATTACAATTTTTTATGTCTAGAATAGGAAAAAATCCGATACCAGTCCCATCAGATGTTGAAGTTAAAATTTCAAACGGTGAGATCTCAGTCAAGGGGCCAAAAGGCACCTTGAAATTTACTCCTCACAGCAGAATGAAGGTAGAAATGGGAGACAAGGAGATATTAGTAAAAAGAGATAGTGATGAAATTCTTGACCGAAGTTTGCATGGACTTACACGTACATTAATTGCAAACATGGTAGAGGGAGTAACAAAAGGATTCTTAAAGAAATTGGAACTTCAGGGAGTGGGTTATCGTGCAGCAGTTCAAGGATCAAAACTTCAACTCGCACTTGGCTATTCTCATCCTATAGAATTCCCTGCCCCAGAAGGAATTAAATTTGAAATCGACAAGGAAAAGAAAAATATTGTCATAATCTTGGGAATTGATAAAACACTTGTGGGACAAGTTGCAGCAAACATAAGAAGCCTAAGGGCTCCTGAACCTTACAAGGGTAAAGGTATCCGCTATGTTGGCGAAGTTATACATCGCAAGGCTGGTAAAGCTGCAGCAGCAGCCAAAGGTGGCGCCGCTTAATAGACATTAGATTTTGCAACAAATCCAATAATTAATTTATGAAAACAACTACAGCAGAAAAAAGAAAACGAAGACACACAAGGATTCGCACCAGAATAAGCGGGACTGCCGAGCGTCCAAGACTGGTCGTATTCAGAAGTCTAAAGAAAAACTATTTGCAACTTATAGATGATGTAGCTAAAAAAACTCTGGTTGCAGAGAGCGATGCAGCGTTCCTAAAAGATGGCAAAAAAGTTGAACGCGCAAAGAAGGTTGGCATCGAACTCGCTAAAAAAGCTCTAGTCAAAGGCATAACTTCCTGCGTATTTGATCGCAACGGTTACAAATACCACGGAAGAGTTAAGGCCATGGCAGACGGAGCACGTGAAGGCGGATTAAAATTTTAAATCAAATCAATAATTTCACACTAAAATATGCCAGCAAAAGATAATAACCAGTCCAAATTCAAACGAGGAGGGAAAAGAGAACCTTCTGAATACGAAGAAGAAGTACTACAGATTGATCGTGTAACTCGTGTAGTAAAAGGAGGACGTAGAATGAGATTCCGAGCAACGGTTATTGTCGGCAATAAAGCTGGAAAAGTCGGCGTTGGAATTGGAAAATCGACAGAGGTAGTTGGAGCCATTCAAAAAGCAATTAGACAGGCAAAAAAGGACATGGTTGTAATTCCTCTACATAATGGAACACTTCCTCACGAGATTAAGTTCAAATTCAAGAGTGCAAGAATCCTTATGATGCCAGCGGCCCCAGGTACAGGTATTATCGCCGGTGGAGCTATAAGAAAAATCGCTGAACTTGCAGGCATTAAGAATATGCTCGCAAAAATATTTGGAACTAATAACCGTGTTACAAATGCACAAGCAACTATGCTTGCTCTAAAGAAACTCCATCCGCTTAAAAAATAATTATTATGATTAGCCAACACACAATCAAGCCTAATAAAGGCTCACGCAAGAAACCAATTGCTTTTGGACGCGGTGATTCATCCGGCCACGGTTCATTCTCAGGCCATGGAGGAAAAGGGCAAACTGCAAGAAGTGGAGGCAATATTAAGCCAGGATTCGAAGGTGGCCAGACTCCCCTCATCCGCAGACTTCCAAAACTAAAAGGGTTTAACAATCCAAATCGTCTTCCATTCCAAGTTGTTAACGTCGAGAAATTAAATCAATTTGCCGATGGAACAACTGTGGACATTGTTAAACTTTTTGAAAGCAAACTGATTTTCAAGAAAAACTTACCTATTAAAGTTCTTGGCGACGGCGAAGTTACAAAGAAATTAAATATAAAAGTTGACGCCTGTTCCGCATCTGCAAAACAAAAGATCGAATCCGCCGGCGGAAGTGTTTTGCTATTGAAACCTTCAGCTGATAATATAAAAAAGGATGTTTAAGTATTTATCTCAAATTTGGCGGTCAAAAGACCTTAGAAACAAAATATTATTTACACTCGGCGCAATCCTAGTCTTTAGGATAACGACGCAAATTTCTATTCCGGGTGCAAACGTAGAAGCTATTAGAGCTGTATTCCAGAAGAATTCTCTTTTTGGAATATTTTCCGCATTAACTGGAGGTAGCGCAGAGAACTTTTC
>JBAYHN010000101.1:0-2977 GCA_041666125.1 Candidatus Altimarinota bacterium
AAAATAGATACATGGGAAACTTACGAATTGAATCCAGAACGGGTATTAGCATGCAACGGCAAATCGCCTAAACAAGCCAGAGCTATATTAATACAAATATTGGAGGAGCAAGAAAAAGCGCATAAATAAAAAATAAGGACTAATTAATTACACTCGCCCCAAAAAATATTTCCCAGATTTCTCCTGGTTCCGTTCTCCAATGTTGCAGCCACGGTGTTTTTAAATGCAAATGAGTAATCTGCCTTTTGTTTCTTGTTAAAATAAAAAGAAATTATTTCTCCAGACCCTTTTTGCAGAATATTGTTTCTTTTTAAGGCTACTGCGCTCACTATCTTGCCTTCGGTGGACAAGCTAGACATCGTGGACAGTGTAGACAGTTTTGACATATAGACAGGCACTCCGCCGCGCTCAAAAAAGGCGCCTTTTTCGTATTTTACAAACTCCAGCGCGGCGGCATTAAATTGCAAATCAAATCCAATTCCCAAAAGTTGGCGTTGAATATTTTGAGCAATAATTGAAACTTTTATCATGGAATTATTATTCTGAATTGATGCGTTTTTATTTGAAACATCTTCAACTTTAAAACAAATTGCGTTGGTTTTTTGCTTGGTTTTAATCACTTCGTTGGGATTTTCTCCTGCGGTGTGCGCAGGAGAAAATCCCCTTCCCAAAATCGAATTAAAGCCCGGGACTTCTGCACTAGAACTCAATTCAAATGCAATAAACAAAGCCAGCAGAAGTCCCCCATTAATCAAAATCAATTTCTTCATTATTCCTGGTAAGTTAATGCCCAGCTTGCGCCGATATCTATAAGATCGCCACCATCAATTCGTCCGTCGTAAGTTGTATCTACTAACGCGTCATAACCAACGGATGCGCTTGTTTCTGCAAAGTGTTTGGCCAAATTCTCCAAGTCTCTTCCATCCACTCTATCTGTTCTGTTGTTATCGCCTTTTATACCGCGAGTTTCTATTTGAGAAACATCAACATTCACACTTTCTATGCCATTTTTAACTGATTTAACTCGATATTCATAATTAATTCCGGGCACTATTTTGCCACCACCCAAAACCGCATCCGAATCAATAAAACTCAAATTATTTGTCTCGCTAATCTCGACGTATTCGCCATTAAATTTCTTTCTAAAAACTTTATATTTGTCTGAACCATCTGCGGGGGCATTCCAGGACAAGGCAATTTCATAACGCGTGTCCCCTTCCCGCGCAGCAAGATCGATCACAGGCCCTGCCACAACTATCTCCACGGAAATTTGCGCATTCCCAAACTGCGAAACTAAATCATTAGACGGATCCGCCAAAAAACTTTCGCCACCAACAGAAATATTTGAGGCCGCCCCCGCAGCTCCAATCACCCGAAATTTAACATTAAATAACACTCCATCACCGGTAACGCCAATTCTATTCTCCCCCATTCTGGCTTCCGCCATCACCAATTTGCCACCAATATTATTTTCCAAACAGGCATTAAAAGAAGTCTCCGCCGCGCCATTATCAGCCAAAAAAGCCCCCTTCTCCGCGCTCACGTATTCCAAAACCGCAGGATCATAAACAAAATCCAATCCGTAAGAAAAAACATTCACCCCACCGCCGACTTTTACCGCCAATTGCAATTCATCGCCAGCTTTTGGAGTAGCGGTAGATGGCAAAAGTGTAACTATTGCTTTTTGCGGAGCCGGATCACCAGGCACAACCGGAGTTACGCTATTTGCTTCACGCGGAGTTCCATTTATTGCATTACCACCGCGATCCAAAACCCCATTCCCAGCCGTATTAGTTCCCCAATTCGCAGCATGATCCTGCAAATCGGCAGATGAAATCCTCTCCATTGTGTTTTTGTTTGCGGCATTACCTGCATACCACGCCCCGCCAGCCGCATTCACAGAATCAATTACATTTCCAAGAGCATCTTTGAGTACTAATCCATCCCCGGTATTAGCTAAAGAAAGACCGACAACAAAATCAGCAGGCAAATTCGTGGCCTCCTCCACATCTTCAATTAAAAAATAAGAATGGGCCGCAATCGTGCCAGCATTAACCACATACTGCATATCCCCATTGTCATCATCAATCATCCAACCAGCCAGGTTTATGTCGCTTGCAGTGGTGTTGTAAAGTTCTATCCACTCGTCAGTTGAAGATCCAACTGTTCCAGCCCACGCAACCTCATTTATAACAACCGCTCCAGGCTGCGCATTTTCCGCCCACGCAATAGAGCCGGGCACTACAAAATTGGCCACCAAAAGGAGCGCCAAAGAAAGGCTCACAGCCTTACGCCAACACTTTTTACTAAATTTTACGCACTTCATATTTGTGAAGTTAAATAATAAAGTGCTCGGATCTTACAACTTTTACATTAAATTTTTCTAAACAAAAAATGAAAAATTTATTAACGCGCGGCGCCACAAAAACGTTTAACAAAAAACATTTCGCATTTCAGAAGTGTTACCAAAACAGTCTCTGCACTTTAGCCCATGCAAAAATCAATACGTGATCGGCACCCCTTGTATAATCCTCATCCTTTTCGCAGAATTAAGCATTTTCCTATAAATAGGCGTGTATTTTTTAAATTGCGATTTTCCTGTTTGCACAGCGGGTTCAACGGTATAAAACTCAACAATTTGAATGTTATCTTCAATCGTTCCAATAAGATCAAGATGAGTTTCTATCAAGCTCGGATCCTGTTCATTTTTAAATGTGTATGAAATTTTTCTTGCCCGCCACATCCTCAAAAATTTAACATCTTTATCGGATATCAATTTAAAATCCGGTTTTTCTTTTAATTTTTTCAAACGAGCATCGGTCAATTTATTGTAATCCCCAAAATAGTCGGTGTAATTGTCGATTTTAGAGAGAACAATTTTGCCGATAGACGCCTGCTTTTTCGTTTTATCCGGAATATCTAAAAAAAAGTCCGAGCGGTAGCCAATCGAGCTGCTTTCATTTGTCAGATTCGATTT
>JBAYHN010000102.1:0-2890 GCA_041666125.1 Candidatus Altimarinota bacterium
CCAAACTTCTGGCGAATCGCGGGCTCGTCGATAAGGAAGAAATCGAGAGATTTCTTTATCCTTCTTTTGAGCGAGATTTTCATGATCCGTTTTTGATGAAGGATATGGCGAAGGCCGTTGCGCGCATTGGCGAAGCTATCGAAAAAAAGGAGAGGATTATGATTTTTGGCGATTATGATGTGGATGGAATTACCGCTTCTGCAATTTTAATGCGCGCACTTACAAAACTTGGAGCGGCAGTGTCTTATCGGCTTCCACATCGCATAGATGACGGCTATGGCTTGCGCGAAAAATTCATAAAAGAATTTGCAAAGCTGGAAGTTAAAGTTGCAATTACGGTTGATAATGGAATTTCTTCGGCAGTTGAAGTTGAAATGGCTAACGAGCTTGGCATTGATGTAATTATTACCGATCACCACACAATTCCGGAAAAAATTCCGAATGCTTTTGCAATTTTGCATCCAAAATTGCCAGGTGCGGGTTATCCTTTTGCTGAATTAACAGGTGCGGGCGTTGCGCTAAAGCTCGCTTCCGCCCTCCTTAAAACTCGCACAAAAGATCACGACAGTGAAATTAAAAAACTTTTTGATTTGGCGTGCATGGGGACAATTGCGGACATCGGTTCTCTGCGCGGGGAAAACAGATATATTGTAAAAGAGGGACTCTCTGTGCTGGAACACACGCGCTGGCCGGGGCTTTCGCGATTAAAAGAATCCGCAGGAATAAAAGGAAAAGTTAATGTTCATGCAATTGGATTTTTACTTGGTCCTCGCATAAATGCGGCCGGCAGAATTTCTCATCCTTCGGACGCACTAAAACTTTTATTGCAAAATGAAGCGCACAGCGAAATTCTTGCGCAGCAACTCGAAAAATTAAATACAAGGCGACAGCAAATGATGGTGGAGCTAATGGGAATTGCTTATAACATGGCCGAAAAACAGGCGGCGGATCCTGTAATTATTATTTCGCACAAAGATTTCCACGCGGGAATAATTGGATTAATTGCAGCAAAACTTAGCGAAAAATATTTTAGACCTGCGATTGTGATGGAAGAACGCAACGAAGTTTTTGTTGGTTCGTGTCGCTCAATTCCTCAAATAAATATTTTGGAAATTATAACAACCGGCAAAGAATTTTTATCTCACTTTGGCGGGCATGCGGCCGCGGCTGGCTTTGACTTGCCGAAATCCAATGCTGCGAAATTTATTAAAAAAGTTAAGACGCAGGCAAAATCTTTTATAAAACCGGGCGAAGCCAAACAAGTTTTATTGGTGGAATGCGAATTGAAACACGACGAAATTTCTAAAAAAACAATCGAAACTATTGGGCTTTTTGAACCGTTTGGTCACGATAACGAAGCGCCGCTTTTTATTTGCCGCGGACTTCCAGTCGCAGATTTTGGAACTGTCGGCAAAGAAAAAAATCATTTAAAAGTAAAATTTAAAATAGATAGCGGCCTTGTGGATTGCATAGGATTCCGGCTTGCCGAACACTTAAATACTGTAAAAAGGGCAAAGAAAATTGATGTGGTTTGCGAAATTGAGGCGAATACCTGGAATGGAAGAACCACCGTTCAGCTTAAAATTATTGATTTTAAACCTGTGGCAATGAAACAGGTGGAAAATGTGGAGGACGAGGAGGAAGGAGTTGAATCATATTAAATCACACTATCTGAAAGAGCCTACAGGAGGGACCGCTGCCTTTATTGACAATGGCGCATTTTAATCTTAAGATTGCAACCTTTTAATAATCAAAAATAACCATGGCAATTGAATGGAATTCAAATAAAACAGCAGCTGCCCTGGCCATAGCCGGAAGCCTGATTTATGGGGTTGGCCAAAAAGCATGCGATGACTGTAATGGAGAACATCAGAACACCTCCAATGTTGGCATGCATGAAACAGCTCCAATGCCACAGCAAAAAACAACTGGTGATTTAGTCCGAGCGCTGTTGCAAAGATTAAATGTGAAGTAGACAACGGGTATTGACGGACGTGTGAATTTGTTTTATAATTAAGAGAAACAACAATTCTAATTATGCCGCTCTCACAAGTCCAACTAGATATAATTTCCGTCATCAAAAAGGCGAAGCACATCCTTGTATTGCCTTCGTCCCCTATTGATGCGGATTCCATCGGAAGCGCGTTGGCTCTTTATCTCGCATTAAAAAAGCTGGATAAAACCGTGACGATTGTGGCGGAAGAAAAAATTCCGGAAAATTATAATTTCTTGCCGGAGGTTGCAGTGATTTCTCATGATTTAAATTTTGTGAGGGATTTGGTTGTGACTATTGACTGCCGCGATACGCCGCCCGGAAATGTGCGCCATGAAATTCAAGGAAATAAAATAAATATTATTGTGACTCCGCAAAAAGGCTCTATTGAAAAGGAACAAGTTGTTATTTCGCATGGTGGCGTTCCTTATGATTGCATTGTGACTGTGGATGCCGCTGATCCTTCTCAATTCAAAAAAGTTTATGATAATTTTACCGAACTTTTCCATTTGGTGCCGGTGATAAATATTGATCATCACACGAGCAATAATTCTTTTGGGAAAATTAATTTTGTGGATATTATGGCGCCTTCTACAACGACGCTCATAATGCCTTTAGTGGAAGAACTGGGCCAAAACTTGATGGATGCGGATATTGCGACTTTGCTTCTTGCAGGTCTCATTACAGACACCGGAAGTTTTCAAAATCCAAATACCACGCCGGATGCTTTTTCTATCGCGGCCAAACTTATTGGTTATGGTGCGCGCCAACAGGAAATCATTCGCCATCTTTATAAAACCAAAAAACTTTCAACTTTAAAACTTTGGGGACGCACGCTTTCTAAAATTCAATACGATGAACCGCATCGCTTGGTGTGGTCCGTTTTAACTGTTAAGG
>JBAYHN010000103.1:0-2829 GCA_041666125.1 Candidatus Altimarinota bacterium
ACGGGGAGTTATTTTCTACCGTTTGTATCTTTAATAATTCTCGGGCTTATTGTGGTTTTTGCTTTTCAGATTTTTGATTATTTTAGGCAAAAACAGTTGCAGGCACTCGAGAATAAGGCTGCCATAAAAGTGGCTTCTGGCCGCGCAGAAATGAAGATTTGGGGAGTTGAACAGTGGACCAATGCTGTGGATGGAAGCATTTTAAATGAAGGAGATGCTGTAAGGACTTCACCGGGTTCACGCGTTGTACTTTCTCTATTAAATGGAACAACCGCGCGCTTGAGTTCAGAAACGGAGGTTGAATTAACTTCACTAAAGAGCCAGGACTACCAGGATGAGGCCGCTTTTTCACTTAAAAAGGGAGCACTCTGGGTAAAAAAATCAGAAAAGGAAGGTGTAAAGGTTACGCTTAAAGTAGAAACTCCGCATTTGGAAGTTAATTCCATAGGTACTGTTTTTGATGTTACTTTTGATCAAAATGAGACTGTGCATGTTTTGGATGGCAAAGTTAGGGCAATCATTAAGGTGGAAGACACAGATGGCAAAACAATGCGCATTGCAGATAGTTTGGATGTTGGCCTTGGACAAGAAGTTAGGCTTGGACAGGCAGACATAAATGAACTAAAAGAACGCAGGCCGGTTGATCTTTTGGCTGTTTTATCCGATGAATTTAGGGCGAGCGAATGGTATGTGTGGAATAAAAATGAGGATTTAACAGGTAAGTCTGCGGTGGCGGTTTCCGATGCGGTTAATCAGCAACAGCAAACTGTTACAGTAACGGATAAGTTGCCGGAGGTGGCCGGGGCACAGGTGCCGGAAGTTATACCTGTCGTGCAAGAAATAACTCAGGCAGTAATGACTGTTTTGTGTACACCGGAGATTTTTTCTCCAAAGGAAACGGAGAGAACTTCTAAGGTTGGAACTTTTATGGTTTCCGGAAAGGTTTGTAATGGAACGCAAAAGGTCGAGGTTTCTACTACTATTAATGGCAAACAGGAAGCTTATTTTTTGCAAAAATATAAACCGGGATCGGAAAGCTGGAATTATACGGCTTCGTGGGAATATAGAAATTTGATGCCCGGAGAAAATAAAATTATGATTACGGCCATAGATAAAGATGGAAAGCGCAGCGATCCTGCGAATCTTACTTTGGTTTATGATAAGCCAAAAGAACCGGCAGATTTGTCTGCGCCAACTGTTTCTGCCTTTAATGGCAGTGAGTCTTCGGAGGTGGATGTTGATTCTGTTTTGGTGACAGGCAAAATAGGAAAGGGAATTGCAAAAGTTTGGATTAATGATTTCTTGTTGTCACAGTATTTGATGGATAGTGGTAAATGGTCTTATTATGCAAAAACTTCGTATGGGAATTTGAAAGATGGCGCAAATGAATATTCCATATATGGTATGGATTTGGATGGGAATAAAACGCCTGTAACTAAGTTTTATATTACAAAGAAGGCTGCGCCGGTTAAAGTACCGGAAGTGCCTGCTACTGAGCCTGTTGTTCCAGCGGCGCCTGCCGAAACTCCTGCTCCGGCACCTGCAAAGACTGAGCCAACAACTACGCCTCAAATTTAATAACCGCTAAGTATAAGTTTCTAATTTATATACCTTAGCTTGTTTTGGTTGTGTTCGTCGTTAGTTTCGGAATAATGAACGTTTCCATCTTTATCTGTTAGGTAAAACCAATAAGAGGACTCTTTGCTAAAGATTGTTGATCGGATTGCGGCAAGTCCAGGGTTACAAATTGCAGTTGGTGGTAATCCTTTAATTTTGCGAGTGTTGTATGGGCTGTCTGCTTTTAGATCGCTTGAGGTAATTACACTGGTTGATTTGCCATAAAGAAGAGTTGCATCTGTCTGTAATGCCCATTTAGCCTCAAGTCTTTTCCATAGAATTCCTGCAACTAAAGCATAATCTTTCTCGGTGCGAACCTCTTTTTCCACAATGCTTGCCATTTTAATAACGTCCTCAATTGTGCGATTTTGTTTCTTAATAGCATCAGTTAAATCCGGTGTAAGTTTTTTTAGGAAATTATTCTGCATTTTTTTTATCAAATCCTGTGGGTCAAAATTAATGTTGTAAATAAAATATGTGTCTGGAAATAAATAGCCTTCCAGTAGTGCGGCTTGCGACGAGAATTCTCCAGGTAAAATAAGCCCTTTTCCCGCAAGCCGCTCATCAATATCGTAAATAGAAAATCCCTCCGGAATTGTAATTGCGATCTCTCCGCGCTTTGCATCAGTAAGCGTATTTAAAATCTCTTTAATATTCATTTTTTTTGAAATTGGAAATCTGCCCGGATGTATTTTTGTATCCATTTGCCAAAGTTTTGCCATTGTCCTAAATATAATTGTCGATTTTATTAATTTTTTGTCTTTTAGATTTTGCGCAATTTCGGATAAATTCTGGCCGCCCTCCACTTGAATCAAATAAGTTGAACTGTCAAAAAGCGAAACGGGCGCAAGCAAAAGCCAATAAAGTGAGCCAAACACGGCCGCCATTATCAAAAGATATGGCGCAACTTTTTTTATAAAAGGTTTTCTTATTGATTGACGCCAAGTTCTTTCCATACATTTTTCATTTTTGCAGCCGCAATTTCTTGAGCTTTTTTCATTGCCTTGTTGCAAGCTTTTAGCAAAGCTTCTTCAAGTTTTCTTTTCCCATATTCCGAATTTTTGAGTTCACCCCACTGTTCTTCCTTAATAGTGATGGAAACGAACTCCTGTTCAGCCGTAACCACAACAGTCACGCCATCCGTTTCGGACTCAATGTGAGTGTTTTTTAGCTCCTTCTTGATTGATTTTGTCTGTTTTTGAAGGTTGTACA
>JBAYHN010000104.1:0-2755 GCA_041666125.1 Candidatus Altimarinota bacterium
GCGGAAAAAGAAGAACATATACGCTCGCGGACTAATTGCGCTAGGTATTTTGGTTTTGGGCAAAAAAGTAAAATCCCAGAAGAGCCAGATTCAGAAGCACTTAAAATTTTGAAAGACCAAAATCTTTTTTTTAAAATAACCAAAGATGAGTTAGATAAAAAAATTGTGGGAGAAATTCAAACACGACAAACAATATTTTTGTGTGCTTGTGGTGCATTTGTTGAAAACAACAACACGGCGAGTTATAATCTAATTCCAAATGCTGAATCTGGTTCTGGAAAGGATTGGATTACTAGCAAGACCTTGAATATCTTCCCTAAGGAAATGTATATCCGTAGGACAAGGATAACTGAAAAAGTATTTACTTATTGGCATAACCCAGAATACGAACCAGAGTGGACGTGGAATGGAAAAATTTTTTATAATGAAGACATTTCAAACAATGTTTTGAATTCGGAAGTCTTTAAGGTAATGACAAGTTCCGGATCTAGTTGTACTGTTCTAATAAAACAAACTCCGGTAGATATTGAGATAAAGGGAAAACCAGTAATAATTTGTACTACTGCAAAAGCAACCCCAGATAAAGAATTATTGCGCAGGTTTGCGATTGTTAGTTGTGATGAATCATTTGATCAATCAAAAGAAATCATTAAAAGACAAGCAGAATTAGCGACGACTGGACAGGGGTCGGAATACGATGAAAATATATCCCAAGCCTTAGGTTACTTAAAAAGAATCAACGTTATTATTCCGTTTGCACAATTTATTGGAAAAAAAATTCCAACAGAAAATATTATAGTTAGAACTGCGTTTCCAAGACTTTTAGATTATATCCGAGCCAGTTGCGCTTTACATCAATATCAACGTAAACAAGATGTAAATGGTTTTTTTATTGCGGAAAAGCAAGATTATGAGATCGCATTAATTGCTTTTCATAAGACGACAAATAATTCTTTCTTAATGCCGTTGACCCATGAACAAAAAAAAGTACTTAAAATTATTGAGGAGATGCGCACTTTAGAAGAAGGATTAACTGTTGATGAAATAGCAGAAAACGTCAGTTTTTGGGAGGAACGGTATTTGAGAGAACAGCTCAACCGCCTAGCAGATATGCGAATTTTGTTGACTGGAAAAAAGCGAACTGAAGGGGCAAAAAAAGATTCTAAAACATACCGGCCAAACCAGCTAAGCAAAATTATTATGCCAAATTGGGAAGAATTATGCAGAAATACTGCAATTATTGCAGTTGATGCAATTAATACAACTAATGCAATTAATGCACTTAATAATGAAAAATCAAACATTATTGAGCAACAACAAACACAAGATAGGAACAATTGCATTAATTGCACCCTCAATGGCGAAATGAAATCCACAAATTTTGAACTTAATCCAGAAATAATATCTATGAGTAAAAAATCAACCAAGGGTGATTTGGTTGCCTGATCTTCTAGTATATACTCACAATGGCTATCGGTGCGACTGGTGCGGATTTAAAACTCGCGCTAAAGAGCGGCCCGTGCCCTGTCCAAAGTGTGGGCTTGGACGAATGATCGCCCAGGAAAGCTTACGCTATCAACATTTCCCAGAGAGGTGAAAGTTTTATGCAAGAAATAATACCAACGGTTGAAGTGCTTTTCATTCACGAAGCTGGCAAACCCTGCGGCCGGACTAGGTTGTTAATACAGGAGCTTGCCCTGCTAGCTGCCGGTAACCCCAACGTCACTAATTATATCGCGCAAAATATCCGTAAAAGTCTCCATAATGTTGGCAAATACAAAATAAGGACTACTCCCGCCGGATTAGCGCAAATGAAAGCAGCAGGCTTTGGGGTCAAGCGTCCAATCATAATTGATGTATGAGGTGGATAACTATGGAAAACATTAAAACAAAAACCGAATGTGTTGTGCGAGAATCGTTTAGGCATTATTCGCCTAAGCTAGATAGGGAACAGGCGCGAAAATTGGTTCTAATCTGGGCCGAAAAAAATCACGAACAACTCGAACGGTTCCTTCATGCTCATGCCTTGCTTCTATTGGCTCCCACTCCTGCATTGCAGGACGCTATCATTGATGAGCTAGCCATCGGGGATGATTATCATCATGAAAACAGAGAAGAGTTACTCGATTCGTTAGTAGAACTTTTCGTCGCAGAAATCTATGGTTTCAAAAAAGAGGTAGTTATTCATGATTGAAAACTTTGAAGATTTTATATTAGAGTTCAAACAACAAATAAATGGCATATCCCGAAATAAAATCGCCATTCTATCAAAGGAGCTCAACCAGGCCAGGAGAGAGCGATTTCTTGAGCGAAGAACGGTCTGTGAGATAGTGGAGCGAGGATTCACAGATGATGAATTTGAGCGTTTTATGTCGGTTGTTGACAGCCCTATTGACAAAATATGCTTCACTTTCATGGCCGTGCTCGGGCTTAGGGTTGGCGAACTTGTTGCATTGCGCGGAAAGGACATTCAAGGCGACCAACTCATGATTAAGAGTGAAAAATTCTGCTGGAATTCTATCATAACCATCCCCCAAGCATTGTTTCAATTATTGCCAGCAGCCGGCCCGGATGAATATGTTTTTGATGTTCACGACTTCACTCTTAGGGAGCATTTCAAGCTCTACCGCGCCCGGGCAGGCCTTGACGCAATTTACATGGAATCAGCTCCGCGCGGAGTTGCCGGAGCCCCGGCTAAATGCAGAAGATTGACGCTCCATTCTCTCCGCCATTATGCAATCCAGCGTTTCTATGA
>JBAYHN010000105.1:0-2695 GCA_041666125.1 Candidatus Altimarinota bacterium
AACCACAGTCGCAGCCAGGTACAAATCCAGCCCAAGCATATCTCCAAAAAGTGTGATTCCAAGAGCCAATAACATATTAAAGAAAAGGCCAGTTGCAAAAATCCACTGATCATAATGATTTTTTGAGAGCTGTGCGCGCATGGCACCAATGAGCGAATCCACAATTCCAAGGATTACCACTGCGGTGTAGCGCGTAAATTCAATTGGAATGGTGAATGGCAAAAACCATCCCACAATTATTCCAACTAAAATTCCCAAAAGTGCAAATACCATAATTTTATTCCTTTAAGATACTATCTCTTCCTCTTAAATATCACTTTTTCGTTTTCTCCGCCAGAGATTCTCAGATCAATGTATTCCAGCGGCTCTTTATAAATATCGAGTTTGGCCAAGCTTTTTTTGAGTTTCATCAGTTGGGTGTCTATGTCTGCGGTTAAATCCAGCCAAACATAAAAGTTTTTTTCTGTTTTTAAATGTAATTCACGTTCGACTTTTTTCCATTCTCCTTCAATAATTTTCATTCCAAAAATATCTTTGAATTTTGTGAAACCGTCTATTATTGGTGTGAGTTTTTCTTTGTCTATTATAGTGGATTTTCCTGCCGGTACCGGTTTGTCTGTTTTCCATATTAAAGTTGGAATGTCTTTTTGCTCCGTGTTTTCCAAAATGCTGTAGCCAATTTGGTTTATAACGAATTTTTGTATTTTTTCCTGCGTGATTACTTTTAAGTTTAAGATTGCCGGATATTCTTCCACTTTTACTATTACTTTGTGCGGGTATGATTTTTTAATTCTCGCAATAAGAACTTGGTTTTTAAAAGTTTGTTCTATTTCCGTTGTAAGAGAATCCGTGTTTACAAAAAGAAGATTTTTTCCCTTTAGCTTATCCAAGAATGGCGCGAGCTGTGTACCGGAAACAGCTTCACCATTTTTCTCCAGCGAAACTTTTGAGATTATAAAGAAATTGGAAAAAAAAGTTGTATAAAATACGCCAATTAAAATTCCCCCGATCAAAACAAAAGGAATGGTTTTCTTTAAAAAGATGAGTGAAGGGGCGTGTTGTTTAAATGCGTGTTTTTGTTTGGCTTTTGGGAAAATCGTTTTCGGCAAAGAGCTGCCTTTTCGTTTTTCGAGTAGCAGACGATGAAAACGTCGTCTTAGGTTCTGCTCGGGTGTCTTCTTATCAAACATAAGCGCTATAGATTCTAGCGCTTATTAACCTTGCAAGGAAGAAGATTGCAATGATTTCTGCCAAGTTTCTCTTCGTCCGCGAGCCAACGCCTTATTTTTTCTTTTGCGTAGTTTGCTCTTTGGTCTCGAGAGATTCATGGTGTGCAACCCGTGCTGATGACTTGTATGCTTATTTGACATCCTGGGAGAGCATAGTGAGTCTTGAGTTTGAAGTCAAATGAAAATTGAGGCGGTTTTTTGGGTATTCTTGTGTTATGATTTTTGCATATGAACAGCACACAAAATATTTATGATGTAATTGTAGTGGGAACAGGTATAGCGGGGCTTAGCGCAGGCATGTACTGCGGTCGTTTTAACCTTAAAACCATTGTTATTGGCGAGATGCCCGGGGGCATAATAACCACCACTCATTTGGTGGAAAATTACCCTGGAATTCTTTCTATGGAAGGAATTGAAATGGGGACCGTTTTTTTGGAACATGCCAAAAAGTTCGGGGCAGAGCTGGAATTTTCGAAAGTTACGGAAATTGAGAAGAAATCGGGTAAATTCCTGGTTAAGACAGCTTCTAAGGAATTTACCGGTAAAACTGTGATTTTTGCCACCGGAACTCATCATAAAAAGCTCGGTGTGCCAGGAGAAAAAGAATTTAATGCAAAAGGCGTTTCTTATTGTGCATTGTGCGATGCATCCTTTTTTAAAGATAAGACCGTTTGTGTGGTTGGAGGAGGGGATTCTTCGGCTGTGGAAACGCTAATTTTGGCTAAGAATTGCAAGAAAGTTTATATGTTTGTGCGTAAAGATGTTTTGCGAGCGGAGCCGATTAATTATAAAAAAATAATGGAAAGCCCGAATATTGAAGTTAAATTTAAAACGGAAATTGCAGAAATAAAGGGCAAGTCAAAAGTTGAATCTGTGGTATTAAAATCCGGCGAAGAAATTCCTCTGGAAGGAGTTTTTGTGGCGGTTGGCTGGACGCCTGTTAGTGAACTTGCGGGCAAACTTGGTGTGGAATTGGACGGGGCCGGGCAAGTTAAAATCGACAGAAATTCACAAACAAATGTTCCCGGATTTTTTGCAGCAGGCGATGTGTGCGATAGTGCCTTTAAACAAGCCATAACCGGTGCCGCGGAAGCCGTTACGGCAAGCTATTTTGCACATCAATATATAAGCAAAAACGAGGCCTGAGCTTTTTGAGGCAATGGCAATTTATTCCGGTTTTAGCGCCTTTTTAAATTTCTGATATTCTTCGTTTCTTTCTATTTTGCTTTTGAGTTTCATGTCGAGCATTGCCGGCTTGGTTGTGTTTTCGGTTCCTAGAATTTTTCTTAAATCCTGCTCTTCTATAAAGCCTTTTTGTCGCAATACATAAACAATTGAGCGAGTTGTTTCTAGCGCTTCTTTTACAAGTTCGGCAGTGACTTCGTATCCCAAATAAGGCGAAAGGGCGGTTGCTGTTACAAGGCTCCTTTCGAATAATGTTTTTATGACGGTCTCATTGATTGTTA